>NZ_JBFUFS010000005.1:0-355140 GCF_056403335.1 Rhodobacter sp. P2_H5
GCAATCGCCGCCCTGATCGAAAGCCGGGACGCCCTGGCCAGCGCCAGCCGCCGTTTGCGATCGGCCCCCGGGATCGGACCTGTACTGGCCGCCGTGATCCTCGCCCGCCTGCCAGAGCTTGGACAGCTCGATCACCGGCGCATCGCGGCCCTGGCCGGGATGGCACCCCACGCCCGCGATTCAGGCACCCTGCGCGGCAAACGCCGCATCTGGGGCGGGCGGCCCGTGATCAGACGCAGCCTCTATCTGGCAGGCTTCATCGCCTCACGCCACGATCCGAACATCAAAGCCTTCAGAGCACGACTCGCCGCCGCCGGAAAACCGACAAAAGTCGCCATCATCGCCTGCGCAAGAAAACTCCTGACAATTCTCAACGCAATGGTCAAAACAGGCAAAGACTACAACCAAACCAAAGCCTGAAAGACAGTTGCTACCAACCGGCCTTGCGCATGGTGCACCTCGGGCGGGCGCTTCTCGGATCGGCCAAGGCGCCCTGCCCCCGGCAAGAGCGCCGGCGTTCCGGGCCTCGTCAGAAAATCCACAAAATCGCGCCGGGCCTGCGCTTTTCCTCTTGCGGCGCCGCGGCCTCTCCCCTAAATCCGCGCCATCGACGGAGTGCGGGCGTAGCTCAGGGGTAGAGCATAACCTTGCCAAGGTTAGGGTCGAGGGTTCGAATCCCTTCGCCCGCTCCAGTCGAAAGCTCTAATTCGCCCAAGGGGTGATGCGAGCCGAGGCCCGCGGCGGCCAGTTTCCAGAATATGGATATGTGGCGCGGTTCCAGGGCGGTCACCCTATTCGATCGTGTCGCCGATCATCCGGTACAGGACCTCGGTGTTGGAAATCGTCCGGTAGAAGGTGACGATCTGGTCCCAGGGGTCGGATACCCTCTGGAAACCGGAAATGAACACGAACAGCGTGCTGACCTCGGTCTTGCCGCCGATCACCAGCCAGCCCCCGATCACAAGCACCACAAGGGGCCCCAGCGCATCGAGAAAGTTGCCGAGCGCGGTCAGCAGGTACTTGCGCAGGTATATCTTGATGCGCACGCCGTAGACGCGGTCGATCAGGTCGCTGCCGGGCGGGCGCTGCGCATCCACCGCTCCGCGCGGCGTGAATTGCACCGCGAGCAGCCCCAGATGGCGCAGAGAACGCCTGACGATCACCGTCCAGCGGTTGATGATCTTCTGCGTCTTCGGCACGATCACCGCCTGCGGAAAGTAAATGACAAGCGCAAGCACCGCGATGATCGGGTTCAGCCAGATCAGATAGCCAAGCACGAAGAGGATCGTCCCCCCCTGCAGCAAGGGCAGCGAGAAAGCATCGGCCGCAAAGCCCGCGACATCCTCGCTTTCCGAGGCCAGCATGGAGACGACCTTCCCCGCATCAATCTCCGGTGTGGCGCCCTCGGCCCGCTGGCTCGGCGCGTTGACCCGCAGGAGGATGCGCCGCCTGAGGTCGCGCGCCGCAGTCTCCAGCGCCTTGCCGCGCTGGATGTTGAGCGCATATTTCAACGCCCCCAGCACAATGGTCGCGGCCAGATAGGCCAGACCCAGCGCGACCAGCAAGGGGACATCGCGCGCCACGGTCACATCGTCGATGATGCGGCGCTGCAGTTCCAGCGGCACCAGGGCGAGCGGCGACAACAGCGCCGTGAGGCCGCAGATCCGGATCTGCAGCCGTCTGGTCGTCCGCCACACGAAAGCATAAAGCGGGATCTGCAGCGAGGGCACCGGCGTCAGGGGCAAGCGTGTCGACAATTGCATTCATGTCCATGGGTTGCGGTCTCCATGCTTATTCCCCGCGAGAGGAACTGCAAGTGGTCCGCCAAGGTTGCGAAGGGGTCCCGGCCCTTTCCGGCAACAGGCGATGCCGCGCCGGGTTCCTTCCCGAAATTTCATCCCTGTCGCAAAATCCCGTCACGAACCCGCCTGCGACACGCGCGCGTACATCGCCACGGAGTGCGGGCGTAGCTCAGGGGGCGAGCATGACCTTGCCAAGACGAGGGTTGGATTACCTTCGCCCGGTCCAGTCGAAAGTCAAAAGGCGCCTTGCTGGATCAGCACGGCGCCCTTTGCTTTTGTGATGCGGCCGCGTATTGGCGCCCTTGCTTTGGACCGGGGCTTCCCGTGAGACATGATCAACCTGCTATCATGCGTGCAGTTTCCAAAGCGGGCGGTCCAACGGAAGGAGCCGGCCCCGGTCGGCATATTGCCAAGGCAGAGCCCTCGTGCGACCTTCGATCGGGCTAATTGGCCGTTCACGGTATGGTTCCCAAAAGGAAATTGCGATGACCGAAAACGAAACGAGCACGCCCTTTGACGGCGCCCAAATGCAGGGCGGCCATTTTCAGCGGGCCGATATGTCGGGCACCTTCTTTGACGGTGCGAACCTGCAGGGCGCCCGATTTTTCGCTGTGATGACATCAACGACCTTCACCGATACCAACCTGGCGGCAGCCCGTTTTGACGATGTCAATCTTGCAGAGGCGCGCTTTGACAATGTGAACCTGTCTGGTGTCACCATCACGAATGCCAACCTGTCCGGATCGAAGATTCGTGGCGCCACCCTGTCGCATTCGGAGATCGAGGACGTTGATCTGACCGGCATGAGGATCAATGGCGTTCTGGTAAGCGATCTGTTCGCGGCCTATGAGCGAGCGCAAGCCTGACGGGGGGAGCGGGGCGGAACCGCTGCTGCATCCGCCGCGCCGACCTTCGTGCCGAAGCGCTGATGTCTTGCGTGATAGGCGGGTCTGGCGAGAGCCAGGCATCCTGGCCGTTGTCCGCCCGAGGGCATGGCGCGAACTGCCGTGTCAAAACCCGTCGAGCGGCCTGTCCAAGAGCCTTTCTCCTCGCGGCTCGGCCACCGGCCATTCCGGTTTCCCCAAAATCTCCGCCCACGCGCAAATTCCCTGCACAAACCCGCTTGCCCCTGCCTGCGACACGCGCTAGTACACCGCCACGGAGTGCGGGCGTAGCTCAGGGGTAGAGCATAACCTTGCCAAGGTTAGGGTCGAGGGTTCGAATCCCTTCGCCCGCTCCAGTCAAAAAGGCCAGCCGCAAGGCTGGCCTTTTGCTTTGGCGAGGCCCGCAGATACCCTCTCCCCCACCCTCCGGAAATCGGTGAAAGATCTCGGCCCGAGCCTTTGTTTTCCTTGGGATTTCATCGCAAATCGGCTAGGCTTTGCAGGCGGATTTCGGGGAGGATCTCTTGCAGCATGTGGCCGTGATCGACATTGGCAAGACCAATGCCAAGCTGCTTCTGATCGACCTTGCCACCGGGCGGGAGGCCAGGGTTTTCAAGATGCCGAACCGGGTTCTGACCACCCCGCCCTATCCGCATTTCGACACGGATGCCTTGTGGGATTTCCTGCAATCCGGCCTGCAGAAGCTGGCCGCTGAAGGCCCGGTCGATGCGATTTCGATCACCACGCATGGCGCTTCGGCCGCCTTGGTTGATGCGGCGGGGGATCTGGTGCTGCCGATCCTCGACTATGAATTTGCCGGGCCGGACAGCTTGCCGGAATACGATACCCTGCGCCCGGATTTTGCCGAAACCGGCTCTCCGCGTCTGCCCGGCGGGCTGAACGTCGGGGCGCAGCTTTACTGGCAAGCGCAGAGCTTTCCGCAGGATTTTGCCAGGGTCCGCCACATCCTGACCTATCCGCAATATTGGGCGATGCGCCTGACCGGGGTGGCGGCGAGCGAGGTGACCTCGCTTGGCTGCCATACCGATCTGTGGAACCCTTGGGCGGGGCGATTTTCCAGCCTTGTCAGCCGGATGGGCTGGCAGGCGCTGTTCCCCAAGGTTGCGCCCGCCGCCGCCCGCTTTGCCCTGCGCCCCGACCTTGCGCAGAAACTGGGCCTCGCCGAAGGCACGCCGGTTCTGTCGGGCATCCATGATTCCAACGCCTCGCTTCTGCCCTATCTGGCCGAGGACGCAGCCTTTTCGGTGATCTCGACCGGGACCTGGATGATCAGCCTTGCGGTCGGCGGGCCGCAGGTCGCGCTCGACCCGCAGCGCGATGTGCTGGTCAACGTCAATGCCAAGGGCGGCCCTACCCCCACCGCGCGCTACATGGGCGGGCGCGAGTTCGACATGCTGACCGAGGGGCGCGTGGTCGAACCCTCGCCGCAGGACCGGCAGGCGGTTCTGGCCGGGCTGATGATCCTGCCCTCCCTCCACCCCGATACCGGCCCCTTCCCCGGCCTGCCCCTGCGCTGGACGGACACGCCTGCGACGGATGGCCAGCGCGTCCTCGCCGCGAGCTATTACACCGCCCTGATGGGTGCGGCCTGTCTGGAGTTGATCGGGGCCGAGGGACCGATCCATGTCGAAGGGCCCTTCGGCGGCAACCCGGACTTTGCCCTCATGCTGGCGAGTGCCACGGGCCGCCCGGTGATCGCCTCGGGTCAATCTGCCGGCACGGGTCTGGGGGCGGCGCTTTTGGCGGGTCCGGTTCTGGTCGAGCGGGCGAAAGCGGAGCCGGTCATGCCCGACCCGACCCTGGTGCCCTACGCGCAGGCCTGGCGCGCCAAAGTCGCGGCCTTGTGGCAGGCTCGGCCAGGCTAAGGCCGCCTCACGCCATGAAAAACGTCTCGACCAGATCGACGGCGACGGGCGAGCCATCGGGGTTGGTCCGCATGATATCACCCATATGCGCCCACCAGCGCTGCATCACCGGGTGTTTGGGCAGGTCGGCCATGCGGTGACCCGCGTCCCGCTCCAGCGTGGCGAAGAGGGTGCCCGTCTCGCGGTCGAGGTGGATGGCGTAGTTGCGAACCCCCGCTTCACGGAGAAGCGCCACCAGTTCGGGCCAGATCGCGTCATGGCGGCGGATATATTCTGCCTCCTGCCCGGGGTTGAGGAACATCTTGAAGGCGTGGCGCATCGGACCTCCTACACGCGGCTGCGGCGGGTGCGGAAATCGGCCGCAAGGTTGGGGATCAGGACCGAGGCGATCAGGAGGATGCCGATCACCCCGGTCTGCAGATGGCCGGTGATGTTGGTCAGCGCCATGCCGTTCCTCAGATTCAGGATGATCAGGATCGACAGGAACACCCCGGGCATCGAGCCCTTGCCGCCAAAGATGCTGACCCCACCGAGCAGGACCATGGTGATGATGTCCAACTCGAACCCCGAGGCCGCATCGCCGCGCACCGATCCGAGCCGCCCGGCGTAAAGCAGCCCCGCGAGGGCCGCGACAAAGCCCGACATCAGGAACAGCGTCGTCTTGACCCGCGCCACATCAAGGCCGGAAAACCGCGCCACCTCGGCATTGGTGCCGATCACCACCACCGCCCGGCCAAATCCGGTGCGGTGCAAGAGGATGCCCAACCCCAACAAAAGCACGACGAAGATCATCAAGGACAGCGGCACCGGCCCGATCAGACCCTGTGCTCCAAGACCGTCGAACCACTCGGGAAAGTCGCCCATGCTCTGGTCCTTGGCCAGCACCCGGGCAAAGCCGCGAATGCCGATCAGCATGGCCAGGGTCACCACCAACGAGGGGATGCCGACCCTTGCGATCAGGAAGGCGTTGATCAACCCGGCCACCAGCCCGATGCCAAGGCAGATCACCACGGCAAAGCCGATCGGCACGCCATGGGTGAACATATAGCCGAAGGCGCAGGCCGAAAGCCCCATGACCGAGGCGACGGAGAGGTCGATCTCGGCATTGATGATGATCAGCGTCATCACCAGCGCCACGATGATCTTCTCGATCGACAGCTGGAACAGGTTGATCTGGTTGCGCAGGGTCAGGAAGGACGGCGCCAGCAGGGCATTGCCCGCGAAGGTGATCAGGAACAGGATCAAGAGCATCCCCTCCCAGCTTTTGAGAAACCGCAAGGTCCGCTCCATCACAAGGCTCCCTTCTTGGCGCCAAGCCGGCTCAGCGAGCGCGACATGAAGGTATCGACCGTCACCGCCGCCATGATCAGCATCCCCAGAAGCGCGTCGCGCCAGAATTCCGACACCACGGCCCAGCGGGTCAGCGAGTTGTCGATGGTGTCGACCAGCACGCAGCCGATCACGACGCCGATCATGCTGCCCGAACCGCCAAGGATGGAAACCCCGCCGACCACGACCGCCGCCACCGCTTTCAGTTCAAAGCCCAAGCCCGCGACCACGGTGATGTTGCCGAACTTCGCAAGGAAGATCAGACCCGAAAGCCCCGCCAAAGCGCCCGACAGCACGAAGGCGGTAAAGACCACCGCGCCCGCATTGATCCCGGCCATCACCGCCGCATCGGGGTTCGACCCCACGGCATAGAACCGGCGCGCTGCGCGCAGCCGCGTCAGCGCCAGCCCCATCGCAATGGCAGCCGCCACCGCCATGACCACCGTCACCCGCACCTCAAGCCCGAAGATCGAGAAGGCATTGGCCTGCGGCAGATCGACCAGCCATTGCGGCAAGCTCGCCGTCGTGATGGTCCGCGCGTCGGAGTATTGGACAAGGAAACTCCGGTACAAAGCCAGCGTCCCCAGCGTGACGATGATCGAGGGCACCCGCCCCCAGGCCACCAGCACCCCGTTGATCGCCCCCATCCCAGCCCCGATCCCCATGGCGAGGACGGCCACCATGATCGGGCTCATATCGCCATGGCCCGCCAGAAAGGCGCCAGTGACATAGGCCACCACGCCGACGGTGGAGCCGATCGACAGGTCGATGTTGCGCGTCATCACCACGATGGCCTGTCCCACCGCGATCGGCAGGATCACCGCCGCCGAGGTCGAGATCCGGGTGAACATCCGCACCGAAAGGTACCCGTCGATCTGCGTGGCAAAGAAGGCCACCGTGGCCAGAAGGGCGATGCCCAAAGCGATCAGCCGCAGGTGTTGCGGGTGGATTTTGCCAAAAGCCCCCATCACGCCGCCCCCGCCACAGCGTCATGGCCGGCGGCAAGGGTGATCACCCTTTCCTGGCTCGCCTCGGCAATATCCAGAATCCCCACCTGTTTTCCTTCCCGCATCACCAGAACCCGGTCGGCCAAAGCCAGAACCTCGGGCAGATCGGAGGAGATCACCACGACCGCCACCCCCTCCTTCGCCAGCTGCCGGATGATGTTGTGCACCTCGGCCTTCGCACCCACATCGACGCCGCGGGTCGGCTCGTCAAAGATCAGGATGCGGGGCTTGGTCTCCAGCCATTTGGCCAGCATGACCTTTTGCTGATTGCCGCCCGACAGCTTGCCGACCTCGATCCGCACGCCCGGCGACTTGATCGCCAGCTGCTTGCGGTAGCCCTCGGCCAGGGCCATTTCGGCCTTCCGATCAATCAGGCCGAAGAGGCCCAGAAGGTTCTTCAGGCTGGCGAGCGAGATATTGGCAAAGATCGGCAGGCTCATCGCGAGGCCCAGCTTGCGGCGGTCTTCCGAGACATAGGCGATCTTGCGCGCCATCGCCTCCGCTGGAGTGCGGATGGTGACTTCAGCCCCGTCGATCAGGATGCGGCCTTCGGTGGCGGGGGCGATGCCGAAGAGCGCCAGCGCCACATCGGTCCGCCGGGCACCCACAAGACCGGCAAAGCACAGGACCTCCCCGGCGCTGAGGTCGAAATTGATACCGCGAAACACACCCGCACGGCCCAGATTTTCCAGCCGCAGGACGGAAGCCCCATGCGGGTTGGCCTCGGTCTTGAGCGCAAAGGTGTCGATGGCGCGGCCGACCATGTCCTTGACCATGCTGTCGGTTGTCACTTCGGCCAAGGGTTTAGTCGAGATGTGCTGGCCGTCGCGGATCACGGTCACGCGGTCGGCGATCTCGAAAATCTCGTCCAGTCGGTGCGAGATATAGATCACCGCCACCCCCTTGGCCTTCAAGGCGCGGGCGATGTTCAACAGCCGCGCCACCTCATGCGCCGAAAGGCTGGCGGTGGGTTCGTCCATGATGAGAACCTTGACGTTGAGCGAAAGTGCGCGAGCAATTTCGACCGTCTGCTGTTCGGCCAAGGTGAGGCCCGAGGCCGCCCGGTGCACGTCCAGCGTGACGCCAAGCTGCGCCACGAGCCGTTCCGCCGCGGCATAGATGCGCTTCCAGTTCATGAAAGCGCCCTCGGCGCGGTTCGAGATGAAAATATTCTCGGCCACGTCGAGGTCGGGAAACACCATGGGTTCCTGATAGATGGCGGCGATGCCATGACTCTGCGCCTCTTGCGTCGTGCGCAGGATGACGGGTTGGCCATTCACCTGGATCGTGCCGCTGTCGGGCTGGTGCACCCCGGTCATGATCTTGATCAGGGTGGATTTGCCCGCGCCATTCTCCCCCACGATGGCATGGATCTCGCCGGGCTGGATGGCCAGGTTCATGTCCTTCAGCGCCTGGGTGGCGGCAAAGCTTTTGCAAACGCTGCGCAGGTCAAGGATGGCGGCTTGGGTCACGGCGGGGATTCCAGGATGCAAGAGCAGACAGGGCCGCCACCGGGGCGGCCCTGCAAAGGCATTGAAGTGTCGCGCTTACTTCGCGGCGGCTTCGACGTTGTCCTTGTTGTAGACCGTGAAGGGCCCCATCAGGATGCGCTTGGCACCGGCGCGGCTGGCATCGGCTTCGATCTTGAAGTTGCCCATCCGGCCGGCCTTGAACTCTTCCCCCACTTCGCCCTTCAGCGACCCGGTGGCGAGCATGTAGCTGGTGTAATAGGTCAGATAGCCAAGGTCGACAAAGCTCCACAGCGCGAATTCCGGCGCGCAGCCGTTCATCGTGTAGCTGACCATCTCCGCCGGCAGACCGAGGCCCGAGACCTTGACCTTGTCGCAAAGCTTTTCGTCCTGCATCGCCTTGGCGGCGGCGACAATGCCCACCGTGGTCGGCGCCATGATCACCTTCAGGTTCGGATATTTGTCGACCAGGCCCAGGGCGCGGTTGTAGGATTCCTCGGACTGGTCGTTGCCATAGACGACGTCATCCAGCTTCAGATCCTTGTACTTGGCGTCGGTAGCCAGGACCTTCTTCATGGCATCAATCCAGGCGTTCTGGTTGGCCGCATCAGGCGAGGCCGACAGGATGGCAAACTCGCCCGCACCACCTGCCTCGTCATAGACCATGTCGGCCATCACGGTGCCGATCGAGCCGAAGTCGACCTGCGCCACGAAGACGCTTTCGCCCTTGCCCGAAGGGATCGGGCTGTCCCAGGTGACGACCTTGGTGCCCGCGGCCTGTGCGGCCTCGGCGGTCGGCGCGATCTGGTCGCCAGCGCCGTTCGACAGCATCACCACGGCCTGTTTCTGGGTGGTGGCGGTGGTCAGCATCTCGATCTGGCCAGCAGCCGAGTTCTCGGCGGTCGGGCCGATGTACTGCAGCTCTCCGGTATTGCCGAGCTCTTTGGCGGCTTCTTGCGCGCCACGGTTGGCCTGATCGAAGGGCAGGATGCCCAGGAATTTCGGCAGCAGGACCATATTGGCGGCCTGGCCCGGTTTGGCCTCGATCACATCGGCCATCACGGTGGAGCCCATCAGCCCCGCCGCCAGCGAGATCGCAAGCCCAAGCTTGTTCATCTTCATAACGTTCCTCCCTCTTGGTTTCACTTCCGGCTCATGCGGCCGAAAGGTTGGTCTCCGCTTCTGCTTCGGCGATGAGGACCTCCACCCCCACCGACCGAAGATGATCTATCATCGCCTGCGGCGCGCCCGGATCGGTCACTACCGTCGACACCCGGCTCAAGGGGCAGACAACCATGTTGCCCCGCGCCTCGAATTTCGAACTGTCCGCGATTACGATCAGCTTTTCGGCCCGGCTGAGCAGCTTGGCCTCGGCCCGTGCGATCAAAGGATCGCTTTCGATCACGCCCATCGGCGTGATCGCGTAGCAGGACATGAACATCTTGCCCGCCGCGAAGTGCTGGATCGCATCTTCTTCAAAGGGCGACAGGATGATCCCCGGCTCGCGGTACAATTCACCCCCCGGCAGCACGACCCGGTTGCCGGAGTTGGCAATCAGCTCCTGCGCAATCGGGAAAGAGTTGGTCAGCACTTGCATCCGGTGCTGGCGCAGGCATTGCGCCATGAACCAGGTGGTCGACCCGGCGTTGAGGATGATCGAATCGCCATCTGCGCACAGGCTTGCCGCCTTGCGCGCCACGGCGCGCTTGGCCTCGGCATTGGTGGTCTGGCTGACCCCGAAAGAGGCCGCCGTCAGGTCACCCTGCCCGGATACCTCTGCGGTTTCCGCCCCGCCATGGACCCGGCGCAATTGGCCCGAGTCTTCCAGCCGCGCCAGATCGCGGCGCAGCGTTGCGACAGAAGCTCCGGTCAGCGCGGCGAGATCGTTCACACGAACGATGCCGCGTTCACGCAGCCTTGTCAGGATAAGTTGCCATCTTTCACGTTCATGCATGACGTCAAGCTAGTCAGAATCGCTCATATCCGTCAACAACCAATCGCAATGCTGCATTGCAGTAAGTTTTCTGCGACGCAGTATGCAGTAAAATGATTGACCATGAGCGATTCTCGCCCTAGCTTCGCTGCCATGACCCAAAATCTCCTCCTCAAGTCCCTCTGGGACGATGCCATCGCCGCCCCGCTCGATGAGCCGGGCAAACTCCTGTACCGGTCGAACCTGCTGGGCTCGGACCTGAGGATCACCAATTTTGGCGGGGGCAATACCTCCGCCAAGGTCGCGGCAAAAGACCCGCTGACCGGCGCGGATGTGACCGTGCTCTGGGTCAAGGGTTCGGGCGGCGACATCGGCAGCATGAAGCTGGACGGGTTTTCGACCCTTTATATGGACAAGCTCTTCCAGCTGCGCGCCCAGTACAAAAGCCTCGATCAGGAGGATGCGATGGTGGAGGCTTTGGGCCACACGATCTTCAACCTCAACCCGCGCGCGCCCTCGATCGACACCTGGCTGCATGGCTTTGTGCCGCACACCCATGTCGATCACGTCCACTCCGACGCGGTGATCGCGATTGCGGCCTCGAAGGACCAAGTGCGCCTGACGGCAGAGATTTTCGGCGACGAGATCGGCTACCTGCCTTGGCAGCGCCCCGGCATCGACCTTGGCATCAAGCTCGGCAAGATGGCCGAGGAGAACCCCAAGATGGTGGGTCTGGTGCTCGGCAGCCACGGGCTTTTCACCTGGGGGCCGACTGCGAAAGACTGCTACGAACAGACGCTCCGCATCATCAACAAGGCCGCCGTCTGGCTGGACGCAAATGTGAAAAAGCCAGTCTTCGGCGGGGAAAAGACCCCGGCCCTGACTGCTGACGCCCGCAAGGACGTCGCCCGCCGCCTGATGCCGCTGATCCGCGGCCGGATCTCCAAATCCGAGATGAAGGCCGGCCATTTCACCGACGCGCCGGAAGTGCTGGAGTTCGTCAATTCCAACGCCCTGGAATCCCTCGCACCCTTGGGCACCTCCTGTCCCGACCACTTCCTGCGCACCAAGATCAAACCGCTGATCGTGCCCGCAGATGCCGATGCGGCCACGCTTGACGCCCTGATCGCCAGCTACCGCGCCGACTATGCCGCCTATTACGAGCGTTGCAAGCACGCGAACTCGCCGGCGATGCGCGACCCCAATGCCGTGATCTACCTGATCCCCGGCGTCGGCATGCTGTCTTTCGCCAAGGACAAGGCGACCGCCCGCATCTCGGCCGAGTTCTACGTCAACGCGATCAACGTGATGCGCGGGGCCTCCGGTGTGTCGGAATACCAGGGACTGGACGAACAGGAAGCCTTCAACATCGAATACTGGCTGCTTGAAGAGGCCAAGCTGCAGCGGATGCCGAAACCGAAGTCGATGCAGGGCCGCGTGGCCTTCATCACCGGTGGTGCTGGCGGCATCGGTTCGGCTTCCGCCGAGCGTCTGCTGCGCGAAGGCTGCAACGTGGTTCTGGCCGACATCGACCAGACGGCACTGGATGAAGTCGTGGCCGGTTTCTCCAAGCGCTACGGCCGCGACATGGTGCGCGGCGTTCTGATGAACGTGACGCAGGAAGACCAGGTCATCAAGGCCGTGGAATACACCGTGGCGGAGTTCGGCGGGCTGGATGTTCTGGTCAACAACGCCGGCATCACCACCGCCGCCCCGGTAGAGGACACGACCCTGGCCATGTGGAACAAGACGATGGACATCCTGTCCACCGGCTATTTCCTCGTCGGGCGCGAGGGGTACCGGGTGCTGAAAGCGCAAGGAATCGGCGGCTCGATGGTCTTCATCTCGTCCAAGAACGGCGTCGCCGCCTCGCCCGGCGCATCGGCCTATTGCACCGCCAAGGCGGCGGAAATCCACCTCGCCCGCTGCATGGCGCTGGAAGGGGCGCCGATGGGTATCCGCGTCAACGTGGTGAACCCCGATGCCGTGCTGCGCGGCTCGAAGATCTGGAAAGGCGAATGGAGCCAGCAACGCGCTGCCTCCAACAAGATCGCCGTGGATGAACTGGAGGAGCATTACCGCAAACGCAGCCTGCTCCTGCGCTCGGTCTTCCCCGAGGATATCGCAGAAGGAGTCTATTTCTTTGCGAGTGACATCTCGAACAAGAGCACCGGCAATTTCCTGAACATCGACGCGGGCAATGCCGTGTCCTTCACGAGGTAAGCGATGACCGAGATTTCAACCGACCTGATCGGCACGCTGAACCATGAAGCTGCCGAGGCCCAGGCCGAAGACTACGCCGCCCTCGGCCGGCAACTCGCCCGCCGGGGAGTGGATATCGAGACCCTGACCCAGCGCGCGATCGACTGGTCGGTTGCGATCCCGACCTGGGGCGTCGGCACCGGCGGCACCCGGTTCGCCCGGTTCCCCGGCGCGGGCGAGCCACGCAACATCCACGACAAGCTGGCCGATTGCGGCGTGATCCAGGCCCTGACCCGCGGCACCCGCACCGTCTCCCCCCATATCCCCTGGGACAAGGTGAGCGATTACAACGCCTTGCGCCAGGAGGCCGCGCAATATGGCCTCGGCTTCGATGCGATGAACTCCAACACCTTTCAGGATCAGGTCGGCCAGGCGCAAAGCTACAAGTTCGGCTCGCTGGCCAATGCCAGCCCGATGACCCGCCAGCAGGCCGTCGAGCATAACCTCGAATGTATCGAGATCGGCCGCGCTCTCGGCTCCACCGCCCTGACGGTCTGGATCGGCGACGGCACCAACTTCCCCGGCCAGCAGAACATGGGCCGGATGTTCGAGAATTATCTCGACGCGATGGGCAAGATCTATGCCAGCCTGCCGAAGGACTGGACGCTTTACATCGAACACAAGATGTACGAGCCGGCCTTCTATTCCACGGTGATCTCCGACTGGGGTTCCTCGCTGATCGCGGCGCAGACGCTGGGTCCGCAGGCCAAGTGCCTCGTCGATCTGGGCCACCACGCGCCCAACACCAATATCGAACAGATCGTGGCGCGGCTGATCCATGTCGGCAAGCTGGCCGGTTTCCACTTCAACGATTCGAAATATGGCGATGACGATCTGGATGCCGGTTCGGTCGACCCTTTCCGCCTGTTTCTCGTCTTCAACGAGCTGGTGGATGCCGAACCCAAGGGCCAGAAGCTCGCCTATATGATCGACCAGAGCCACAATGTGACCGACCCGATCGAAAGCCTGATGTCCTCGGCCATAGAGATCGCCCGCGCCTATGTCCAGGCGAGCCTTGTCGACCGCAAGGCCCTGGCCGCGGCGCAAGAGGGCAATGACGTCCTGGCCGCGCACCGGATGCTGAAGGCCGCCTACCTGACCGACGTCTCCCCGATCCTCGCCGAAGCCCGCGCAAGGCAAGGCGGTGCCCTCGACCCGATCGCCACCTACCGCGCCAGCGGCTACCGGGCCGAAAAGGCGAAAGAACGCCCCGCCGTGCAGGGATCTTCGTCTGGCATCGTCTAGGCCCCGATTTTTCTGCGAAAAATCAGAAGAACGTCATGGCGTTCCGGAAGGTGGGCGGAGGATGTCCCACCCGGTCCGCCTGTTGGCAAAGCCGCGCCTCCGGCGGGAGTATTTGGACAGAGAGCAAAGGATTGAAGGGGCTCGGATCGGGGTGGATACTCGCGACACGCCGCCTTTGCACTCTGTCCAAATACTCCCCGCGCGGAGCGCCGCGGAGACAAGCGGCTTGGCCGCGCAGGCGACCTGAAAGGCTTGCGGCGCAGCCGCTCCGCTGGGCTTGGGGCGTCGCGCGGTCCGGGGCTTGCGCCGATTCCGGCCCTTTCCCCGCGCCGCGCCAGCCCCTATAAGGCCGGGGCAGCGATGGAGGCCCCCGATGCGTGACGCCAGTATCACCCGCAAGACCGCCGAGACCGAGATCTCCGTTTCGGTCAACCTTGATGGCAGCGGGCTTGCGGAAATCTCGACCGGGGTCGGCTTTTTCGACCATATGCTGGACCAGCTCGCCCGCCATTCGCTGATCGACATCAAGGTCGCCGCCAAAGGCGATCTGCATATCGACGACCACCACACGGTCGAAGATGTGGGCATTGCCCTCGGCCAGGCGCTGGCTCGCGCCGTCGGCGACAAGAAAGGCATCCGCCGCTATGGTCACTTTGTCCTCGCGATGGACGACGCGCAGATCGAATGCGCGCTGGATCTGTCGGCGCGGCCTTACCTGATCTGCAACCTCGACTTCCCGACCCAGAAGATCGGCACCTTCGACACCGAACTGGTGCGCGAGTTCTTCCAGGCCCTGGCCACCCATGGCGGCATCACGCTCCACATCGACAAGCGCCACGGCTTCAACTCCCACCACATCGCCGAGGCCGCCTTCAAGGCTCTGGCCAAGAGCCTGCGGATGGCGGTGGAGAAGGACCCGAGGAACGACGCCCTGCCCTCGACCAAGGGCGCGCTATGAGCCTGACGGTCCTGGTTGATTACGACTCGGGCAACCTGCATTCGGCGCAGAAGGCTTTCGAGCGGATGGCGGCTGAGGTAAACGGCGGGCAGATCCTCGTTTCCTCGCGCCCCGAGGATGTCGCCCGCGCCGACCGGATCGTGCTGCCCGGCGACGGCGCATTTCCCGCCTGCCGCCGCGCGCTTGGCAGCTATGGCGGGCTTTTCGAGGCCATCGAAGAAGCCGTCACCCACAAGGCCCGCCCCTTTCTCGGCATCTGTGTCGGCATGCAGATGCTGGCCTCCTGGGGCCGCGAATATGAGGATGTCGCGGGTTTTGGCTGGATTCCGGGCGAGGTGGTTCGCATCACCCCCGCCGATCCGGCGCTGAAAGTGCCGCATATGGGCTGGAACGACCTGATCCTTGACCCCGGCGCCAGCACCCATCCGGTGCTCGACGGCATCGCCACCGGCGATCACGCCTATTTCGTCCATTCCTACCATTTCCGCGTCACCGATCCGGCGCAGCGTCTCGCCCATGTCGATTACGCCGGCGATGTGACGGCCATCGTCGGCCGCGACACGATCATCGGCACCCAGTTTCACCCCGAGAAAAGCCAGAAGGCCGGCCTGCGCCTGATCGGCAACTTCCTGACCTGGACGCCATGAGCGCCGAGAGCCCGGATATCGAAAGCATCCTGGGCGATATCGCCCGCGACATCGCGGCCGAAGCGGACCGCGGCCAGCCCGCCAGCTACATCCCTCAGCTGGCCCGCATCGACCTCGGCCATTTCGGCATGTCGGTGGCGCTGGCCGATGGGCGGCAGTTCAGCGTCGGCGATGCCGCGGTGGGCTTTTCGATCCAGAGCATCTCGAAAGTCTTCACCCTGGCCATCGCCCTCGGCCGCACCGGCGACCAGCTCTGGACACGGGTCGGGCGCGAACCCTCCGGCCTCGCCTTCAACTCGATCCTCCAGCTCGAGCATGACAACGGCCGCCCGCGCAATCCCTTCATCAATGCCGGTGCCATTGTGGTCACCGATGCGATCCTCGCCGGCCACCAGCCGCGCGAGGTGCTGGGCGACCTTCTGCGCTTCATCCGCGATGCCGCCGACGACCCCGACATCCACATTGACGATGCCGTGGCAAGGTCCGAGGCCGCCACCGGCCACCGTAACTTCGCGCTGGCCCATTTCATGAAGGCCGCCGGCAACCTGATCCATGCGCCCGAACTGACGCTTGGCACCTATTTCCACCAATGCGCCATCGAGATGAGCTGCGACCAGCTGGCCCGCGCCGGCCGGTTCCTGATGGCGGCCCCCGGCATGCCACGGCTGGTCTCGCTGGACCGGGTGCGCCGGATCAACGCGCTGATGATGACCTGCGGCCATTATGACGCCTCGGGCGACTTCGCCTACCGCGTCGGCCTGCCCGGCAAAAGCGGGGTCGGCGGCGGCATCCTCGCCGTGGCCCCCGGCCGCGCCTCGATCGCCGTCTGGTCGCCGGGTCTGAGCGCCCAGGGCAATTCGAAGCTCGGCGCCAAGGCGATCGAGATGCTGGTCCGCCGCCTCGGCTGGTCGGTCTTCGGCCAGGCCCATTTCTGAGGCCCATTCCTGAGGTTCATTCCTGGGGCCCTCGCCCCAAACCGCACTTGCCCTGCCCCGGCCTTGCGCCTAAACCCGCGCTCAAAGCAGGAGAGCACCCATGATCCTCTACCCCGCCATCGACCTCAAGGACGGCCAATGCGTCCGCCTGCTGCGCGGCGAGATGTCCGCCGCCACCGTTTTCGGCGATGATCCCTCGGCACAGGCCGCGACCTTCGTGGCCGCGGGTTGCGAATGGCTGCATCTGGTGGACCTGAACGGCGCCTTCGCCGGAACCCCGGTGAACGCTGCGGCGGTCGCGGCAATCCTCGCCTCCGTCAACGTCCCCTGCCAGCTCGGCGGCGGCATCCGCGACATGGCCACCATCGAGATGTGGCTGAAGAAGGGCCTCGCCCGTGTCATCCTCGGCACCGTCGCGGTGGAAAACCCTGACCTCGTGCGCCAGGCCGCCAAAGCCTTCCCCGGCCAGGTCGCCGTCGGCATCGACGCCCGCAAGGGCTTTGTCGCAACCAAGGGCTGGGCGACCGAGACCACGATCCAGGCCACCGACCTCGCCCGCTCCTTCGAGGATGCCGGTGTCGCCGCAATCATCTACACCGACATCGACCGCGATGGCGCCATGGGCGGCCCCAATATCGCCGCAACCGAGGCCCTGGCCCGCGCCGTCGCCATCCCGGTCATCGCTTCCGGCGGCGTCTCGCGGCTGGACGACCTTCTGGCGCTGCGCGACACCGGAGTCATCGCCGGGGCCATCTCGGGCCGGGCGCTTTACGATGGGGCGATTGATCTGCGCGCCGCTCTCGCCGTGCTGGCCGCCTGAGCCTCAGCCCCAGGGCGCCGGCTCATCGCTCATGATCTGGCCGAAGATGTTCTCCCGGTGCCATTTCAGGTTCTCGGGGTGCGGCCAGTCGCGCGCATCGCGGGGCAGCGACAGCTTGCCCTGCGGCAGGATCAGGCGATCCACCACCTCCGACGGCACCTTGTTGCGCGACACCAGGATCGTGTAATCCTCCGCGACCGAGATCAGGCCGCGGTCGAACATCCAGTGCAGGGTCCCCGACAGAGCCAGCCCATTGCGGACCGAGTCGCTGCCCTGCCGCTCCACCGGGCGGATATGGGCGGCCTGAACCTCCGGGCGCCCGCCGCCATTGCGCAACCGCAGGCCCGAGATCGCGCAGCGATAATCATAGGCCAGCCGCACCTTGCGGCGAAAGGCAATGTCCCGGTAGGGGCGGCTCAGCAACCGCTCGATCACCGGCCGCTCGAAGGGCGCCACGGGGTCATCAAGCTGTTGCCCCGGCGGATCGTAGCGCCTGGCCTCCTGCGCCTCCAGATCCTGCGGCAGGCCCAGCTGGACGATCGCGGCAAACTCGCGGTCCGGCAGGCGCCGCACGGCCAGTTGCTGCGCCCCGCCGGACTTGGCGCTGCCATCCTCGGCCGCCAGGGCGCTCTCAAGCGGACGCCCTGCGATCAGGCGCGGCACTTCATGGTCAAAGGGCAGAAAGCTGCCCGGCACGATCTGCGCCAGAAAGCAGCCCGCAGCCCCCGGCTTCGGCTCCACCCGGTCAATCTTGGCCACCGCGAAATAGCCGCGCGGCCCCGCCTTCACCGGCTCATAGTAGATCACCCAATCCCCGACGCCCTCCAACACCGCCTTGAGGTAGGATTTCGGAAAATCATAAACGACATCAGGCTCGTCGTCGTAGATCGAACCGGCCTTGTGCAGAAGTATCAGCTTGCCCATGCGGCCAGGAAACCAATCCCCACGCGTTTGGCAAGCCTTTTCCCCGGTTCAACCTGCTCCCTTCATTCAGACCCAAATATCCCGGGGGGAGGCGCAGCCGGGGGGCAGCGCCCCCTTCCCCCCGCCCGGGCTTCGCGCTAAACTCGAGCCATGCTGAAAACCCGCCTCATCCCCTGCCTTGATGTCGCCGATGGCCGTGTGGTCAAGGGTGTCAACTTCACCAACCTGATCGACGCCGGCGACCCGGTGGAGGCCGCCCGCGCCTATGACGCGGCCGGTGCCGATGAGCTGTGTTTCCTCGACATCCACGCCACCCACGAAAACCGCGGCACGATGTTCGACCTCGTCACCCGCACCGCCGAGCAATGCTTCATGCCGCTGACTGTCGGCGGCGGGGTGCGCACGCATCACGATGTCCGCGCGCTTCTCTTGGCCGGGGCCGACAAGGTCTCGTTCAACTCCGCCGCCGTGGCCGATCCAAATGTCGTGGCCGAGGCCGCCGACCGGTTCGGCTCGCAATGCATCGTGGTGGCGATTGATGCCAAGACGGTCAGCCCCGGAAAGTGGGAGATTTTCACCCATGGCGGCCGCAAATCCACCGGCATCGACGCGGTGGAATTTGCCCGCACCGTGGCGGCCAAGGGCGCGGGAGAGATCCTTCTGACAAGCATGGACCGCGACGGCACCAAGGGCGGCTACAACCTGCCCCTGACCCGCGCCATCTCCGATGGGGTCAGCATCCCGGTCATCGCCTCGGGCGGGGTCGGCACGCTGGACCACCTGGTCGAGGGTGTCACGCAGGGCGGCGCCTCGGCGGTGCTGGCCGCATCGATCTTCCACTTCGGCACCTTCAGCATCGCCGAGGCCAAGGCCCATATGGCCGCCGCCGGCATCCCGATGCGGCTGAATTGAAGGAGATTGGCATGAGCGCGCTCGACCGTCTTGCCGCCACCATCGCCGCCCGCAAGGGCGCCGACCCCGAGACCAGCTGGACCGCCAAGCTCCTTGCCAAGGGCCCGGAGAAATGTGCCGAGAAGTTCGGCGAAGAGGCGGTGGAGGCGATCATCGAAGCCGTCAAGGGCGACCGCGCCAAACTGACTTCCGAAGCTGCCGATGTGCTCTACCATCTACTGGTGATGCTGGAAGCCCGCGACGTCACCCTGGCCGATGTCGAAGCCGAACTCGCCCGGCGTGAGGGCACCTCAGGCATCGCCGAGAAAGCCGCGCGCTAGAGGAAGATGGGCACATTGCCCATCCTACCAACCGCCCTTGGCACCAGATCCCACGCGGGCCGGTAGGATGGGCAATATGCCCATCTTCCCAGAGGTTTGCCCAGGTTTCAGGTGACGAAGCCGATCAGGCGTTGAACAGGAAGTGCAGCACGTCACCGTCCTGCACCTCATAGGTCTTGCCCTCGACGCGGAACTTGCCGGCTTCCTTGGCCCCGGCCTCGCCCTTGCCCGCGACATAATCGGCATAAGCCACGGTTTCGGAGCGGATGAAGCCCTTCTCGAAATCGCCATGGATCACGCCCGCCGCCTGCGGCGCCAGCGTGCCCTTCAGGATCGTCCAGGCCCGCGCTTCCTTCGGCCCGACGGTGAAATAGGTCTGCAGGCCCAGAAGGTCGTAGCCGGCCTTGATCAGCCGGTCGAGCCCGGCCTCGTGCAGGCCCATCTCTTCCAGGAACATCGCGGCCTCGTCGGCGGGAAGCTGGCTGATCTCTTCCTCGATCCGGGCCGAGATCACGACCGAGCCCGCGCCCTGCGCCTTGGCCATCGCGGCCACGCGGTCGGACTGGCTGTTGCCGGTCGCAGCACAGGCCTCTTCGACATTGCAGACGTAAAGCACCGGCTTTGCCGTCAGCAGCTGCAGCAGCCGCCAGGCGCGCTGGTCATCCTCGTCGATCTTGACGGTGCGCGCGGGGCGGCCCGCCTCCAACGCCACTTGTGCCAGCGCCAGCAGACGGTCCTGGTCGGCCAGCTCCTTGTCGCCGCCCTTGAGCTTGCGGGCCAGACCGGCGCGGCGCCGCTCGATCGATTCCATATCGGCCAGCATCAGTTCGGTCTCGATCGTCTCGGCATCGGCCACCGGATCGATTCGACCCTCGACATGGGTGATGTCGCCATCTTCAAAGCAGCGCAGCACATGGGCCACGGCATCGCATTCGCGGATATTGGCCAGAAACTGGTTGCCCAGGCCCTCGCCCTTCGACGCGCCACGCACCAGGCCGGCGATATCGACAAAGGTCATCCGGGTCGGAATGATCTGTTTTGAGCCGGCAATTGCGGCCAAAGTATCAAGCCGCGCATCCGGGACGGCCACTTCGCCGACATTCGGCTCGATCGTGCAAAACGGGAAGTTGGCGGCCTGCGCAGCAGCCGTCCGGGTCAACGCATTGAAAAGGGTGGATTTCCCGACATTCGGCAACCCCACGATACCCATTTTGAAACCCATGACACCCTCCGGATCTGACGCATTGCGGCATAGGAGCAGCGCGGCTTGGGGTCAAGGCCCGCAAAATCGCGCCGTAACTCCGTCTTTCGCAATTTGTTAACCGCCTCGCAACCGTTTGACTTGCACGATGGACCGGACCAGAGGACGCTGGGGCAAATCCGCCTCGATCAGGAGTATTCATGCTTTTGCGCCGCTTCATCGCCCTGCTGTTCGGGCTGGTGCTGGGTCTTCCGGGCCTCGCCCTTGCCTATGAAAACCCGGTCCTGACCGACATCAACGATCCCGATGTTGCCCAGATGGACGGGGTCTATCACCTGACCTATCCGGTCGGGGAAGGCAAAGGCAGGGGCAATGGCGGATATTACCTCTACAGCACCTCGCGCGATCTGCTGCACTGGACCGATCCGGTGCCGATCCTGCAGCAGGACCCGGGCACGGCCCTGTGGCAGGGCAGCTTCTTCCGCGACGGCGACGGGCAGCTCTACCTTTATTACACCACGGTGACCAAGGGGCCGAACAAGGCCGTCCATGTCGCCAAAGCGGCGGATTTCACCGGACCCTTCACCGATCTGGGCGTCGTGGCGCCGGATGGCATCGACCCCTATCCGATGCGCGACGCGAGCGGGGGGCTCTGGCTCTACTTCAAGAACGACGCGAAGGGCCAGAAGGGCATCTGGGTGCAGAAGATGTCGGATCCGGCGACGCCGGTCGCAGGCTCGGCCAAGGAAATCCTGCATCCGCAGCCCGGCACCTTTGAGGACAGCGGCTATCCGTCGGTCGAGGGGCCGACGGTGATCCAGCGCGCCGGCCTGTATTTCCTGATCTACACCGGCGGTCCCTTTGGCGCGAAAAGCTATGCCGTGGGCTATGCGGTGTCGAAATCACCGGACGGGCCCTTCACGCGCGGGCCGAACAACCCGATCCTGGCCAATTCGCGCAATCCTGCGGTCTATTCCCCAGGGGTGCCCACGGTGGTGGTCGATGGCGCGGGCAAGAGCTGGCTGGTCTACCGGCAAAGGGAAAGCGCGCAGAAACGCAGCCCGCGCGACCTGACCCTGGATGCGCTGGACGATTCCAAGGCGGCGGAGGGCATCCTGAACGCCAATGCCACCACGGGCGTGGCCGAGCCGGACCCTGTACCCCTGCCCTGATCCGGCAGGGGCGACGCGGCCTGCCGCGACAAGCCTGTCACCGCGGCGCCGTCACGCCCCGACCGCGGCCTTCGCGCCGAAACCACGGCGCTGCACCCGAGGTGCCGTTACCTCAGGGCAGCAGCGCCAGATCCAAAGCGGGTGCAGGGCGCGCAATTCCGTCCTGCCCATTGCTTTTCCCTGCGCCCCCGTGCAAATCCGTGCAGGAAATTCCCTTGCAGAGATCGCTGACATGACCCGAATCGATGACACTTTCGCCCGGCTCAAAGCCGAGGGCCGCAAGGCCTTCGTGTCTTACATCATGGCGGGTGATCCCGATGTGGCGACCTCGCTGGCGGTGATGCGCGGTTTGCCGGGTGCGGGCGTCGACATCATCGAACTTGGCCTGCCCTTCACCGACCCGATGGCCGACGGCCCGACGATCCAGCTCGCCGGTCAGCGGGCCCTCGAAGGCGGGATGACGGTAGACAAGACCCTGCAGATGATCCGCGATTTCCGCGCCGGCGACCAGACCACGCCGATCGTCCTGATGGGCTATTACAACCCGATCTATTCGCGCGGCGTCGACCGTTTCCTGGCCGAGGCGAACGAGGCGGGCATCGACGGGCTGATCGTCGTCGACCTGCCGCCGGAAGAGGATGACGAGCTGTGCATCCCCGCCCAGAAGGCCGGGCTGAACTTCATCCGGCTGGCCACCCCCACGACCGATGACAAGCGCCTGCCCAAGGTGCTGCAAAACACCTCGGGCTTCGTCTATTATGTCTCGATCACCGGGATCACCGGCGCCGCCGCAGCCCAGGCCCGCGACGTGGCCCCCGAGGTGGCCCGGATCAAGGCCAAGACCGACCTGCCGGTCATCGTGGGCTTTGGCATCAACACCGCCGAGACCGCCCAGAACATCGCCGCCGTGGCTGATGGCTGCGTCGTGGGCTCTGCCATCGTCAAGGAAATCAGCACCGGTCGCCCGGTGTCCGAGATCCTGGCCTTTGTCGCAGGCCTTGCGGCGGGCGCGCACAAGGCCTGAGGCGGGCGCACTGCCGGCCCTTGCGTCGGCAGGCCACGGCGTCTTAACCTCGGGCCAGCAATCAGAGGGCGAGCATGACCAAGGGGCGGATCGAGGCGTTTTCGGATGGGGTGATCGCGATCATCATCACGATCATGGTGCTGGAGCTGCATGCCCCACACGGCGTTGAGTGGGTGGATTTCAAACCGCTGGTGCCGATTGTCCTGTGCTACGCCCTGTCTTTCATCAATGTCGGCATCTACTGGAACAACCATCACCACATGTTCCAGGCGGTGCGCCACATCGGCGGCTGGGTGCTCTGGGCCAATCTGCACTTTCTGTTCTGGCTCTCGCTGATGCCCTTCGTCACAGGCCTGATCGGCGAGAATGAATTCGCCGGGGTCACAGTGTTCCTTTACACGGCCGACCTGCTGATGTGCGGTTTTTCCTATTACCTGCTGGTCCGCGCCCTGGAAAGCCAGCACGGTCGCGACAGCCAGTTTTCCAGAAGCCACGGCAGCAGCCGCAAGGAGGCCATCTCGATCGCGGCCTATCTGGGGGCGCTGATCCTGTCCTTCTTCCAGCCTTTCATGTCGATGGGGCTGGTGGCCGTTGTTGCGGCGATCTGGATCGTGCCCGACCGCCGCTTTGTCCGCGCCACCGCTCAGGAGTAAGCCCGTGACCCCCATCACCTGCATCGAGGATCTGCGCCAGATCCACCGGCGCCGCGTGCCGAAGATGTTCTGGGATTACTGCGAAAGCGGCTCCTACACCGAGCAGACCTTCATCGAGAATTCCAGCGATTTCAGCAAGATCCGCCTGCGCCAGCGTGTGGCGCGCGATCTGAGCGGGCGGACGACCGAGACCACGATGATGGGCCGCAAGGTCGCGATGCCGGTGGCGCTGTCGCCGGTAGGCTCGGCGGGCATGCAATGCGCCGATGGCGAGATCAAGGCCGCCCGCGCGGCGGAGGCTTTCGGGGTGCCCTTCACCCTCTCGACCTTCTCGATCTGCTCGATCGAAGATATCGCGGCCCATACCAAGACGCCCTTCTGGTTCCAGCTTTACGTCATGCAGGACGAGGATTTCGTCGATGGCCTGATCGACCGCGCCCGCCGGGCCGGGTGCGAGGCTTTGGTGCTGACGCTGGATCTGCAGATCCTCGGCCAGCGCCACAAGGACATCAAGAACGGCCTGACTGCCCCGCCCAAGATGACGCCGCGCAACCTCCTCGACATGGCGCTGCATCCGGGCTGGTCGCTCGGCATGGCGATGACCCAGCGGCGGACCTTCCGCAATGTGGTGGGTCATGCCAAGGGCGTCGTGACGCTCAACGACCTCAACACCTGGTCCAACGCCAATTACGACCCGCATCTCGATTGGGGCAAGGTGCGGAAATTGCGCGACAAATGGGGCGGCAAGCTGATCCTGAAGGGCATTCTGGATGCCGAGGATGCGCGGCTGGCGCTGGACTCGGGCGCCGATGCGATCCTGGTGTCGAACCACGGCGGGCGGCAGCTTGACGGCGCCCTCTCCACCATCCGCAGCCTGCCGGAGGTGGTCCGCGCGGTGGGTGACCAGATGGAGGTCTACCTCGACGGCGGCATCCGCTCGGGTCAGGATGTGCTGAAGGCGCTGGCCATGGGGGCGAAATCCACCTTCATCGGGCGCAGTTTCCTCTACGGCCTTGGCGCCATGGGCCAGGCTGGCGTGACCAAGGCGCTGGAGGTGATCCACAAGGAAATGGACATCACCATGGCGCTGTGCGGCGTGCAGAAGGCACGCGAATTCGGGCGGGAGCATGTGCTGGTGCCCGAGGGATTTGAAGGACGCTGGGAATGATCGAAACTCTGTTGCACTTCACCGTAAACGGTCAGCAGGTGATCGGCACGCTCTGCCTGCCCTCGGGCGCGCCGGCGCCGGTCGTGCTGATGCTGCATGGCTTCACCGGCACGCGGGACGAGATGCCCGTGACCGGCACCGGCGAGGGGGTGTTTTCCCGCTCGGCCCGGCGGATGGCGCAGCAGGGGCTGGCCTCGCTGCGGATCGACTTTCGCGGCAGTGGGCAAAGCGAGGGCGATTTCGCCGACACGACCTATGAGGGCCAGATCGCCGATGCCCTGATGGCGCTTCAGGTGCTGCAGGCCGAACCCCGGGTGCAGGGCGACCGGATCGCCGTGCTGGGGTGGAGCCAGGGCGGGCTTGTCGCCTCGGCCATCGCCGGGCGCACCAATGTGCCGGTTGCGGTGGCGCTTTGGGCGGCGCTGGCCGACCCGCAGGAAAGCCTTGGCGCGCTCTTGGGGGCGGAGGTGGTGGCAAAGGGCCTGACGGCGGGCGAGACGCCGGTGCGGATCAAGATGATCTGGGGCGATATCGCGCTGAAGCAGGGCTATTTCGAGGGGATGCGCGACTTTGACCCGCCGGCCGAGATCGCGGCCTATCAGGGCCCGCTCTTCGTGGCGCATGGCACCAAGGACGTCGATGTCCTGCCCCATGCCGCCGACAAGTTCCTGGATGCCCACGATGGCCCGCAGCAGGCCTATCTGGCCGAGATGGACCATTCCTTCAACGCAACCCAAGGCCCGCAGATGCTCGACACCTTGCTGGACCGCACGGTGGCGTTTTACCGGCAGGCCGGGCTTTAAGACCCGCCCTTCGCGGCCTTGCCAAGCCGCACCAGGACCGGGGCCAGAAGCCAGACAAAGGCCAGCATGACGGCGGCAAAGACGAAGGCCGCGCGCAGGCCGAAGGCGCCGGCGATCAGGCCAAGGCTCGGCGGCCCCACGAAATAGCCCGCATAGCCCAGCATCGTGGCGCGGGCCACGGCGCGGGCGCGGTCCTTGGGCAGGGCCGAAGCGCCGACCATGGTGAAGGCGGTGGGCGAGATCACCGATGCCCCCATCCCCATCACGATGAAGCCCGCATAGGCCAGCGCCGGGCTGGTGGCCGCCGCCACGGCGACGGCGCCGGTCGCGGCAATCGCCGAGCCGGTCAGCAACAGCCTGAGCGGCGTGAATCGCTCCGACAGCCCATGCCCCAGAAGCCGCGCCAGCCCCATGGTCATCGCCAGCACCGCCGGCCCCGCCGAGCCCAGCGCGGGCGAGCCGTGCAGCGTCTTCTCGATATGCAGCGCCGACCAGCTTTCGGCGGCATTCTCCGACAGGAAGGCGATCAGCACGATCCCGCCGCCGATCAGCGGGATCATCCCCAGACCCGGTCCGGTCTCGCCCTTCAGACGGCGCAAGCCGGTGATCCGGCCATCCGCCTCCAGCGTCATCAGGGCGGCCAGTGCGGCGCAAAGCGCGATCACCCCCAGCACCACCGCCGGGCTCGCCTCGAACGAGCGCAGGGCTCCGGTGCCCAGCGCGCCAAAGGCATAGCCGAAGGAATAAGCCGCATGGCAGAGGTTCATCAAGGGCCGCCCCCGCGCCTCCATCGCCGCGACGCGGGCGTTCATCAGCACGTCCAGCGCCCCGGTCGCCGCCCCGCAGCCCAGCATGGCCAGCGGGAACAGATACCAGACCGAGACCTGCCCGGTCACCGCATAGGCCAGCGCCATGGCCAGGACAGTCCCCGGCAGCGCAAAACGGCCCAAGGCCTCGCCAATCCGTCCCGCGGCCAGCATGGCCAACATGGCCGAGATCGGCGTCATCAGCAGCAAAAGGCCAAGCTGGCTTTCGTTGACCCCGAGCAGGGCCTTGATGTCGGGCAGATCGGCGGCAAAGCAGCCCCAGATCAGGCCCATGCCGAAAAAGGCCGCCAGAGCGGGGCGGGCCAGGACGAGGCTGGAGGTCGGGTTTTGGACTTCGGTTCTGATCATGGCCTTGCCCTACAGGATCGGGCCGGCCCCTGCGCATCCGGGGCCGACTTCGCACATTCTGTCCGCGGCACCGGGCCCGCGGTTCGCGCAGCAAAAAGGGGCCCCGCGAGACCCCTTCCCGTCGCGATTTCAGCCCCGGTTCAGGCGGCTTTCAACAGCCCGTCGGCCTTCAGCCCCGCATAGCATTCGTCCAGCGATTTCCAGGCCCGGGCGATCAGGATGTCGATCTCCTCGGTCGTGATGACCAGCGGCGGCGAGATGATCATCCGGTCGCCGACATGGCGCATGATCAGGTCATTGGCAAAGCAACGCTCGCGGCAGCGGTAGCCGACGGTGCCCTGCTCGCCCGCGAACTTGGCCCGGGTCGCCTTGTCCGGCGTCAGCGCGATCGAGCCCATCAGACCGACCAGCTTGGCCTCGCCGACCAGGGGATGCTCGGTCAGGCCCTGCCACAGCTTGGCGAGGTAGGGGTTGGCCACGTCGCGGACATGCTCGACGATATGCTCTTCCTGCATGATCCGCAGGTTCTCCAGCGCCACGGCGGCGGCCACCGGGTGGCCGGAATAGGTATAGCCGTGGTTGAAATCGCCCGAAGACCCCATGACTTCCGCCACTTCGTCACAGACGATCGAGCCGCCGATCGGCTGGTAGCCCGAGGACAGGCCCTTGGCGATGGTCATGATATGCGGCTTGATCCCGAAGGTCTGCGACCCGAACCAGTTGCCGGTGCGGCCAAAGCCGGTGATGACCTCGTCCGCGATCAGGAGGATGCCGTATTTGTCGCAGATGCGCTGGATCTCCGGCCAGTAGGTGGTCGGCGGAATGATCACGCCGCCGGCGCCCTGCACCGGCTCGCCGATGAAGGCCGCGACGTTTTCGACGCCGAGGTTCAGGATCATCTTTTCCAGTTCCTGCGCGCGCATCAGGCCAAAGGCCTCCGGCGTCATGTCGCCGCCCTGCGCCCACCAGTTCGGCTCGCCGATATGGACGATGCCGGCGATCTTGCCGCCGTGGGCATGGATCCCCGACATGCCGCCGAGCGATCCGCCGCCCAGGGTCGAGCCATGGTAGCCATTGGTCCGCGCGATGATGATGCGCTTTTCCGGTTGGCCCTTGATGTCCCAATAACGCCGCACCATGCGGATGTTGGTGTCATTGGCTTCCGAGCCCGACCCCGCAAAGAACGTGTGGTTCATGCCTTCGGGCGCAAGCTGGGCTAGCTTGGCGGCCAGAGCAATGGCCGGGACATGGCTGGTCTGGAAGAAGGTGTTGTAATAGGCCAGCTGGTCCATCTGCGCCTTGGCGACATCGCCAAGCTCTGTGCGGCCATAGCCGATGTTGACGCACCACAGGCCCGCCATGCCGTCGATGATCTTGTGACCTTCCGAGTCGGTCAGCCAGACGCCCTTGCCCTGGGTCATGATCCGGGCGCCCTTCTTGGCCAGCGCCGAATTATCGGTGAAAGGGTGCATGTGGTGGGCCGCGTCCAGCGCCTGAAGCTCGGCCGTCGGCATGTGGTTGGTGATCTTGTTCATGGTGACCCCTGCAAACTATGGGCGAATCCGCTGCCCTTCGCGGCAGTTTATGATCAAATCCCCGGCCAATCAAGAAATTTGATCAAATTATCTGCGCACGCCGGCAAGAGGCTCAGATTTCGCCACGTTCCAGGGCAGCGCGCACCTGATCGACGCCCTGGGCGATGTCGGAATACATCGATTTCGCCAGCACCGCCGCATCGCCGCGCTTCATCGCCTCCACCGCCTCTTCATGGCGGTCCGGCAGGGTGGAAGCCGCGCCCTTGGCAATCACGATCCGCAAGGAGGGCCCGAAGCGCAGCCAGAGCGAGCGCGCCATGTCGACCAGCACCGGCGCGTCTGAGGCCTCGTAAAGCGCGAAGTGAAAGGCGTGGTTGCTGGCCAGATAGGCGGTGATGTCGCCCTCGCGGATCGCGGCATCGACGGTGCTGTCGATCTCCTCCAGCCGCGCGATCAGCGCCGGGGTCAGGTTGGCGGCCGCGAGCTCGGCCAGCTTCGGCTCAATGGTCAGGCGGGCAAAGGCGATCTGGTCCAGAAGCCCCGGGGTCAGGCGCGGCACGGTGACCCGCCGGTTGCCCTGCGGCAGCAGCGCGCCCTCGGCCGCCAGCCGGCGGATCGCTTCCCGCACCGGAGTCATCCCCGCGCCCAGATCATTGATCAGCCCCTGAATGGTCACCGGCGCCCCGGGCTCCAGCAGCCCGAAAAGGATCATGTCCCTGAGCCGGGCATAGGTGACTTCATGGGTCGGGATCTTGCGCGTGTCGTCCATCAGCCATCCTGGTTTGATCAAACGCCGTTATGACCGCTTTTTCCCCGCAATCAAGGCCGTATTTCCCCAAGGGATCAAGGCCGCCCCCCTTCCCGCTTCATCCAGACAAAAATATCCCGCCGGGGTTCCCCAAGGGCGCGCGCAGCGCCCTTGGGCGCGGGGGGTTCGGGGGGGCGCGCAGCCCCCCCGACTTGCCCCCGATAATTCCCGTCCCGCATCACAGTCCAGCCCTTGCCTGCGCCCATTTTCTCAAGGCATCATCCCGCCGGGAGTGACCGGGTGCGCCGCCTGTTAGCGCAAGCGCCCCGGACCGGGCCGAAAGCCCACAGGATTTGACAGGAGGAGAATTGACATGAAGACGATCCAGGGCCCGGCGCTGTTTCTGGCGCAATTCGCGGGCGATGCGGCACCCTTCAACTCTTGGGACAGCATCACGAAATGGGCCGCCTCTTGCGGCTACAAGGGGGTCCAGGTCCCCTCCTGGGACGCGCGGCTGTTCGATCTGACCAAGGCCGCCACCTCGCAAACCTATTGCGACGAGATCAAGGGCGTGGCCGAAGCCAATGGCGTGCAGATCACTGAGCTTTCGACCCACCTGCAAGGCCAACTCGTCGCCGTCCATCCTGCCTATGACACCCAGTTCGACGGCTTTGCCACGCCTTCGGTGCACAAGGATCCCAAGGCCCGCGCCGCTTGGGCCGCCGATCAGGTCAAGCAGGCCCTCAGCGCCAGCCGCCGCCTTGGCCTTTCCGCCCATGCCACCTTCTCCGGTGCCCTCGCCTGGCCCTATCTCTACCCCTGGCCGCAGCGCCCCGCCGGTCTGGTGGAAGAGGCCTTTGACGAACTGGCCCGGCGCTGGCTCCCGATCCTCGACCATGCCGAGGATTGCGGCGTCGACGTCGCTTACGAGATCCACCCCGGCGAAGACCTGCATGACGGCGTGACCTTCGAGATGTTCCTCGACCGGGTCGAGGGTCACACCCGCGCCAACATGCTCTACGATCCCAGCCACTATGTGCTGCAATGCCTTGATTACCTTGACCATATCGACATCTACCACGACCGGATCAAGATGTTCCACGTCAAGGATGCCGAGTTCAACCCGACCGGCCGGCAAGGCGTCTATGGCGGCTTCCAGTCCTGGGTCAACCGCGCCGGCCGCTTCCGCTCGCCCGGCGATGGTCAGGTCGATTTCGGCGGCATCTTCTCCAAACTCACGCAATACGGCTTTGACGGCTGGGCGGTGGTCGAATGGGAATGCTGCCTGAAACACCCCGAGGACGGCGCCCGTGAAGGCGCGGCCTTCGTGAAGAACCATATCATCCGGGTCACCGAAAAGGCCTTTGACGATTTCGCCGATGCCGGCACCGACCGCGCCGCCAACCGCCGCATGCTTGGACTGGAGTAAGCCCATGACCATCACCGCAACCCCCGACAGCAAGACCGCCCGCGCCCCGCGCATCCGCCTCGGCATGGTCGGCGGCGGCCAGGGCGCCTTCATCGGCGCCGTCCACCGCATCGCCGCCCGTCTGGACGACCAGTACGAACTGGTGGCCGGCGCCTTCTCCTCGGATGCCGCCCGCAGCGCCGACTCCGCCGCCGACCTCGGCGTGGCGCGCAGCTATACCTCCTATGCCGAAATGGCGCAGAAAGAGGCGCGCCGGAAGGACGGGATCGAGGCGGTCGCCATCGTCACCCCGAACCACCTCCACGCCCCGGTGGCGCTGGAGTTCCTCAAGCGCGGCATCCATGTGATCTGCGACAAACCCCTGACCGCCACCCTGCCCGAGGCGAAGAAACTCGCCAAAGCCGCCGAGGCTTCCGGCGTGATCTTCGCCCTGACCCATAATTACACCGGCTACCCGATGATCCGTCAGGCGCGCGAGATGATCGCCGCCGGGGAATTGGGCGAGATCCGCCTGGTCAACGTCGAATACATTCAGGACTGGCTCTCCGAACCGGTCGAGGCGACGGGCCAGAAACAGGCCGACTGGCGCACCGACCCGGCCCGCTCCGGCGCAGGCGGAGCGACGGGCGACATCGGCACCCATGCTTTCAACCTCGCAAGCTTCGTAACCGGCCTCACCCTCGATGAGCTTTCCGCCGACCTGCAAAGCTTCGTCCCCGGCCGCCGCCTCGATGACAACGGCCATGTCCTGATGCGCTACCAGGGCGGCGCGCGCGGCACGCTCTGGTGCAGCCAGGTCGCCGCCGGCCAGGAAAACGGGTTGCGCCTCCGCGTCTTCGGCACCAAGGCCGGCATCGAATGGGAACAGGAGAACCCCAATTATCTCTACGTCGGCCCGCTCGGCCAGCCGAAATACCGCCTGACCCGCGGCGGCCCCGGCACCGGCGAGGCTGCCGCCCGCGTCACCCGCGTGCCCTCCGGCCACCCGGAAGGCTATCTCGAAGGCTTCGCCAATATCTACGCCGAAGCCGCCCGCGCCATCATCGCCCGCCGCGACGGCACGGCCCCCGATGCCGCCGTGACCTTCCCCGGGCTGGCGGAAGGTCTGCAGGGCGTGGCCTTCGTCGATGCCTGCGTACGCTCCTCGCGCAAGAACGGCAGCTGGACCAAACTCGCGCTCTGACGGCCCCGGCTTCATCCAGAGCAAAATATCCTCGGGGTCCGGGGCAGACAGCCCCGGGGTCCGGCCCAGGTCCCGCCGCACCCCGGTTATCCCGTAGGATGGGCAATACTGCCCATCTTCCCGGCACAATCCGGCCCTCAGCGACCGCGTTCGCGCTGCAGCCAAAGGGCGGTCAGGATCAGCGGCGCGTTCTCGATCTCGCCGCTGGCCACCAGATCCATCAGTTCGGCGAAAGAGATCAGGTGGCCGCGGATGTCCTCGGCCTCGCCCGGCACGCCATAGACCCCCGCGCAGCCATCGGGCAGGTCGGTGAGCGCGACGAAGGAATAGATATATTCCCCCACCGCTCCCGGGCTCGGGTAAAAGCGCGAGACCGGCAAGAGCTCGTCCAGGCTGAGGCCGGCCTCCTCCTTGGCCTCGCGGCGGGCGGCCTCCTCGGGCGTCTCGAACGGGTCGATCCGGCCCGCGATGGCTTCGATCTGCCAGAGCTCGCGATCGCCGCGTGCGAGGGGGCCGGCGCGGAACTGCTCCACCACCAGCACGCGGTCGCGCAACGGGTCATAGGGCAGCACCGTCACCGCATCGCCCGACAGGAAAGCCGCCCGCGTCACGGTCTCGCTGTCGCTGCCGTCGAAGCGGCGCCAGCTGACGTCATATTCCTCGACCGCGAAGTAATGCGCATAGGGCTGGCGAAAGGCCGCGACGCGGAAATCGCCCGGCGCGGTCGGGTGGCGCAAGGTGGCGGGCGGGGCCGCGCGCGCGCGCAGCCGCGAGGCGGCCCGCACCATCAGGACGAACAGCCGCGCCGCGATCTTTTCCGCGGTCTGCAAGCCTTCAAGCGCCAGAATATCCGCGACCACCGTGAGGACAACCTCGCGGTCCCGGGGCGCCAGGTCCGCATCGGTGGCAGGCGTGCCCTGCCCCAGATAGACAAGCGTATCCCCCTCCGAACTCGAGACGGATTCCGGCCAGAGCCCAAGGCCGCGCAGAAGAAAATCCAGCCGGGCAAAGGGCTTGGCCTCCAGCGTCAGGATCACCCCGGCTATCCGTTCCGCGCCGCGGATCGGCACGGACCAGGGGCCTTCCGTCGCGCGCGCCAGCGCCAGACCGCTGGCAAAGCCCTGCGCCCCGGCCTCTTCGCCCAAGACAAGGCGCAGCAGCCCGGCCTCTGCGGCCAGACCGGCCAGAAACACCTGCACGCTCATGCTAACTCCACCGCCGCGCGGCCATTTCGGCCAGAACGCCGCCCAAAAGCCCGCCGACGCCCAGCGCCACCAGCACTTCGGGCGCGGCGAGAAGCTTGCCATATTCCATCATGATCTTGGGAATATCCAACAGCGCCCGCCCCGGGTCGGCCCGGTAGATCTGTTTGGTCGACCGCATGATCATCGTATAGGTGCTGAAGCCGAACAGCGCCCAGAAGGTCAGCAGGACCGAGGTCCGCATGCCGTGACCCACCGATTCCCCATAGCCCCGCCCCGCCGTCCGCCCCAGCGCGCGCCAGCCGATCACGAAGCCCAGCGCCATCATGATCTGCGGGAAGAACCCGACATCCATGCCTTCCGGCAGCTGCGGCACATATTCCAGCGCCGCCCAAAGCCCGACCACGGTAAAGACCAGCGCAGAGACCAGTTTGGTGGCTGTCGGCATCGGCGCGGGCTTCCTGTTCTGGTCTTGTCTCGCCGGTCCGCTTAGGCCGGACGGGCGATGGTGATCTGCGTGACGTCGCAGTTTCCGCCCTCGAAGGCGCCGGCGCAAGAGGTCAGGTAAAAGTTCCACATCCGGCGGAACCGGTCATCGAACCCCTGCGAGGCGACGTCGGACCAGCGCGCGTTGAAAACATCATGCCAGCGCCGCAGGGTCTGGCTGTAGCTCTTGCCGAACTCGATCGAGCCCAGAACCTTCAACCCCGCCTTCTCCACCTCGCGTCGCAGAACCGAGGGCGAGGGCAGCATGCCGCCCGGGAAGATGTATTTCTGGATGAAGTCCACCGATTTGCGATAGGTTTCAAAGCGATGGTCGGCGATCGTGATGATCTGCAAGGTGGCAAGGCAGCCCGGGCGCAGCCGCTTCAGCACGGTGTCGAAATAGGTCGGCCAGTATTTCTCGCCCACCGCCTCGAACATCTCGATCGAGGCCACGCCGTCATAGACCCCGGTCTCGTCGCGGTAATCCTGCAGCTTGATCTCGACCTTGTCGGACAGGCCAAGCCGCGCCATCCGGTCCACGGCATATTTGAACTGCTCGGCGCTGATCGTCAGACACGTCACCTTCAGCCCGCGCTTGGCCGCCGCATATTCGGCAAAACCGCCCCAGCCACAGCCGATTTCCAGCACATGGTCGCCCGGCTTCACCCGCATCAGGTCGACCATCGAAGCGTATTTCTGCTCCTGCGCCTTCTCAAGGCTTTCCTGCCCGGATTTGAACAGCGCCGAGGAATAGGTCATGCTCTCATCCAGCCAGAGGCCGTAGAAATCATTGCCGAGGTCGTAGTGGTAGCTGATGTTCTTCCGGGCCTGGGTCTTGGAGTTTGACTGCAGCCAGAAGCGCAGGCGTTCATAGGCCCGCACCAGCCCCATGCCTGGGAAGGCGTCATAGACCTGGTCATTGCCCTGCTGGATCAGGTCCATGAAGCCCAAAAGGTCGGGCGTCGTCCACCAGCCCTCCAGATAGGCCTCGCAGAAGCCCAGATCGCCCTCGCGGATCAGGCGGGCGAAGATGTCGGGGTTGTGCACTTCGATCAGGGCGGCGGGTCCGGGGTTCTTGCCCTCGGCGCGGAAGATGCGGCCATCGGGCAGGCGGAAGTCGAGCCGCCCGCGCTGCAAGCCCTTGATCGCCGCGAAGGCCGGGCCGAAATAGCGCGGCAGGCCCTTCTGGCCCTTGGTGGAGGTGAGGATTGTCATGGCGCCCTCGATTTAAGTCTTAACGACATGTTTCCAGAACATTTGCGCACACTCAAGCCCTTTGCTGCGCAAGGGCGTCCAGCGCCCGCGCCCGCCCGGCGTCCAGCGCGATCAACGGGGCGGGATAGCGGGTTTGGGGACTGAGCGCCCAGCTTTGCGGCACGGCGGCAAAGTAATCCAGCGCCTCCGCCCCCGGCCGGGCCGAAAGCTCCGCCACATAGCGGCGGCGGTAGAGGGAATCGGGGTCGTAGGTCTTGGCCTGGGTCTCGGGGTTGAAGATTCGGAAATAGGGCGCCGCATCGGGGCCCGATCCTGCAACCCATTGCCATCCCATCGCATTGGAGGCCGGGTCCCAGTCGGTCAGCGTCTCGGCGAACCAGTCCATCCCGACCTTCCAATGGGTCAGGAGGTGCTTGGTCAGATACGAGGCCACGATCATCCGCGCCCGGTTGTGCATGGTGCCGGTGGTATAAAGCTGGCGCATCGCGGCATCGACGACGGGCTCGCCGGTCAGGCCACGGCGCCAGGCCTCGGCATCGGGAGTGTCGCCGCGCCAGGGAAAGCTCTCCCACTCCGGGCGCCAGGAGGTGTGGGCGATATGGGGGGTGTGAAACAGCAGGGTCCAGGCAAACTCGCGCCAGACCAGTTCCTTCAGGAAATGCTCCGCCCCCGCCGCGCCCTCGACGCGGGCGCGCTGGCCCGCATGCCAGATCTGACGCGGGCTGATCTCGCCATAGGTCAGGTTCTCCGACAGGCCCGAGGTTGCGCCCTCCGCCAGATAATCGCGCCGGGCCTTGTAGGCGTCCACCTTGGTGGCGATGAAGCGGGCGAGGCGGGCTTGCGCTGCAGCCTCCCCCACATGCTGGTGCTTGGCTACGACCGCGGCCCCCCGCCGCATCGCAGCGCCGAGCGCCCAGTCTTCCAGCCGGTCGCTTTGCGGCCACTGCGCGGGTGCTGGCAGGTGCTGCGGCGCGGCCAGCGGGGCTGCGATCGGCCGGTCGCGCACCGCGTTCCAGAACGGCGTGTAGACCCGGTAGAACACCCCCGCCCCGTTGGTCACCGTCCAGGGTTCGTGCAGCAGAAATCCCTGATGCGACTGCGCCAGAAGCCCCTTCGCCCGGAAGGCGGATTTGATCGCCGCATCGCGGTCCTGAGTTTCGGGGTCGTAACTCCGGCTCCAGAACAGGCCCGCGGCCCCGGTCTCGGCCGCCAGCTCCTCCAGCACCGGGCCGGCGGGCCCGCGGCGCAGGATCAGGCGGCTGCCCAAAGCCTCCAGCCGCGCCGCAAAGCTTTCGAGCGCGAGGCCAAGCCGCCAGCGCGCCGCAGCCCCGATGGAGCTTGTGTGGTCATCCAGCACGAAAACCGGAAGGATCGGATGCCCCAGCGCCAGGGCGGCGCTGAGGGCCTGGTGGTCCGCCAGCCGCAGATCGCGGCGGAACCACAGGATAATCGGGGGCTTGGTCATCCGCACTCCATGTCTTTCAAGGGTTTACGCCCGAGAGGACCGGATGGATCACTTCGCCCCCGCCTTAAAGCACGCGCTCAAGGCCCGCGATCAGCCGCGCCACATCGGCATCGGAGGTATAGTGCACCGCCGACATCCGCAGCACACCCCGGGCGCGGTCAAGGCCCATCGCCTCGATCGGGCGCACGGCGTAGAAATCGCCGGCCCAGCAGGCGATGCCCTCGGCTACGAGGGCCTGCGAGACGGTCTCCGCCTCACGGTCCAGCGCCACAGCCACCGTGGGCGCGCGCAAGGCGCCGTCCCGCGGCCCGATCAGCCGCAGGTCGTTGCGGCCAGCAAGATAGTCCAGCAGCGGCTGGATCACCGCCACTTCCTGCGCGCGCATCAGGTCGTGGACCATCCGGTTGCGCTCGGCCGGGGCGGCCGAGGTGCCGCCGTGATGGGCATAAAGTGCGTCGATGTAATCGGCCATGCCGGCACTCGCCGCGATCTGGGCATGGTCCGGGCCCGCCGGGGTGAAACGTTTGTACAGCGAGCCTGCGTTGAACCAATGGCCCTGTGCCGGCAGTTCGGCGCCAAACTCCGCCCCGATCAGCATGATGCCCTGATGCGGGCCATAGGTCTTGTAGGCGGAGAAGAGGTAGACATCCGCACCAAGCGCCGGAAAGTCCGGCAGGCCATGCGGCGCATAGCTGACGCCATCGACCACGGTGCGCACACCGGCAGCCTTGGCCAGGGCGCAGATCTCGGCCACCGGGTTCAACTCGGCCACCACGTTGGAGCAATGCGGGAAGGCCATCAGCTTGACCTTGCCATCGGCCAGCAGGGGCCGCAGCGTCGCGATGTCCAAAGATCCGGTCGCAGGATCAATCTGCCACTCGCGCACCTCGATCCCCTCGTCGGCGAGCCTGCGCCAGACGCCGGAATTGGCCTCGTGGTCCTGATTGGTCACGACGATCGCCGCATCCTTGCCGCGCAGCCAAAGCCTGACCGCATTGGCCAGAACGAAGGTGTTGGCGCTGGTCGAGGGGCCAAAGGACAGCTCCTCTTTTGCGCAGCCCATCAGGGCCGCAAGCCGGGCGCGCGCCTCGTCCATCTCGGCCCCGCCGTCCTCGGACCCGGGATAGGGCGCATAGGGCTGCACCTTGCGGTGGGTGTAAAAGCGGTGGAGCCGGTCCACCACCTGTTTGCAGGGGAAAGATCCGCCGGCGTTTTCAAAGAAGGCATGGCCGGACAGCATCGGGCTTTGAAAGGCCGGAAACTGGCTGCGCACGAAATCGAGGTCGAGTTTGGTCATCGGATGCCGCTCCATCAGGCTGAGGTCCCCGCGTGGGGGGTGGTGTGGCAGGTCTTCCAGCCGAGCCGCAGGTGTGGCGGCAGGTGCAGGCTGCGGGCAAGGTGCCGCAGGATGCGCCGCCCCAAGACCTAGCAAGCCGGATCTGCGCAGGCAAGCGAGCAGAAGCACCCGCCCCGCAGCCCGCCCGACAGGCAGTATCCGGGCCGATTTGCTGCTTTTTCGGGCGAAGACACCCTCTGCGCGAAAAGGTGACTTGCGGCATCGGCACTTTGCCGCAAAATAAGCGCGTCGAAATCGCGGAACGGTTGCACTTTGACAGGGTTTGATCAAATTCTGGCAAAGGAAAAAACCGGCCTGATCCAACAGGCACGATCCAACAAGGAGAACTCATGTCTCGCATCTCGAAATTTATCACTGGCACCGCTCTGGCGCTGTCGCTTGGCCTGGGCGGCACGCTCGCCCGCGCCGATGATGCCGAACTGACGGCCTTCGACTGGTCGGGCTTCCAGCTGCCCGATCTGATGGCGCCCTATGTCGCCAAGAACGGCGCGATGCCGACCTACTCGATCTTCGCCGATGACGACGAGGCCTTCCAGAAGCTCTCCTCCGGTTTCAAGGCCGATGTGGCGCATCCTTGCAGCCAGATGATCCAGAAATACCGCGATGCCGGGCTGATCGAGCCATGGGACACCGCCAAGATCCCGAATTTCAAGGAAATCGACCCGCGTTTCCTGAATTCCAAGATCTTCAAGGATGACACGGGCGTCTGGTACATCCCGACCGACTACGCCTATACCGCCATCGCCTATAACACCAAGGATGTCCCGGCCGAGGATGTGGCCTCGCTCGACGTCTTCACCAACCCGAAATATGCTGGCCGGATCTCCCTGCCCGACAATGCCGATGACGTCTGGGCGCTGGCCCTGCTCGCCACCGGCGTGAAGGACTGGACCAATGTCTCGGACGAACAGTTCAAGGCGGCGGCGGACTGGCTGCGCAAGGTGCATCCGAATGTGGTGGCCTATTGGGCCGACCCGTCGCAACTGAGCCAGCTGATGGCCTCGGGTGAGGTGCAGGTGGCCTGGTCGTGGAACGACACCATCGCGCTTCTGCGCGCCGAGAACTTCCCGGTGGGCTTCCAGCGTCAGGCCAAGGAAGGCGCCTCCAGCTGGTTTTGCGGCTGGGTGAACCTGAAGAACGGACCGGGCAAGGAAGACAAGGCCTATGATTTCATCAACGCCTGGCTCGACCATGGCGCGGCCAAGGCGCTTCTGACCAATGTCGGCTATGCCTCGACCAACACCGAAGGCATGAAGACGATCGACCCGGCAGACCTGAAGGCGGCGGATGTCGATCCGATCGACACCACGCTTCTGGCCCAGACCCCGATCGATCCGGCCGAGCGTGACAAGATGGTGAAAGAGTTCGAGAATATCAAAGCGGGCTTCTGAGCCCCCTGCACTCAAGACTTCCAGCGCCCGGGCCCGTCCCGGGCGCTGCTGTTTCGAAAGCCCGCCCGCAGAACGCCCCGCAGAAGGCCCCTCAGAACGCAGCGCCGATCTCGGCCGCGCGGGCCAGAATCCGCGCCTGCCCCTCGGGCTCGAAACTGTCGTAAAGCAGGTGGAGCGCGGGCTCGGCCACGCCGCAATAGCGCAGGATGCCGGTTTCGAGCTGCACCTCGATCGCCTGATCATAGCCGCGCTTGGCAAACGAGGCGGCACTGCCGCCGGCGACGGCCAGCATGGCGACCTTGGCATGGGGATAGGTTGCCCCGCCATAGGCCCAGCCATTGTTCCAGACCCGGTCCACCCAGCCCTTCATCAGCGCGGGCATCGACCACCACCAGACCGGAAAGACCATGACCGTGGCCAGATTGCGTTCGATCCGGGCCATCTCGGCCTGGACTGCGGGCGAATAGACCTTGGCGGGATTGTCCCAGTCCGGCTCGTCCTCCGGGCGCAGCACCGGGTCAAAGCCCTCGGCGGCGAGGTCGGCCCATTCGACCTCGTGACCCGCAGCCTGTGCCGCCGCCGCAAAGGCGCGGGCGGTGGCATGACACAGCGATGTGGACCTTGGATGAGCCAGAACAAGCAGAATGCGCATGGCGACGCCTCCATGATGACGACCTGACCCAGTTTGCCTGCAGTGGGCAGCCGCGTCCACTTGCATCCCCCACTTGCAACCCCGCCCCGGCGGCCCTATGTTCCCCCTGTCCGGCGCAATCCGGACTATGGCGATAAACGCACCCATAATAGACGGATCGGACCCGGGGGCGGTACCCGGCGGCTCCACCAAAACCCTGTTCATTGCAGGTTCTGGGGCCGAAACAGGATCGACGGACGTTCAAAGGGGCCAGCTTTTGCTCGGTGAGGTACCACCGTTATCGGTCCAAGATCACAGTTGCCAATGACAACCGTGCTCCGGCTTATGCTCTGGCTGCGTGAGCAGTTCGAGAAAGCCAAACTAAGTCCTTGCAGGTAGCACTGTAAGGCGGGGTTTGCAGGTACCTGGCAACAGAAACCTGCGCCTTTCCCCGACATGTTCCGCCCTGCCCCGCTGTCAGAAGCGGGGGTTTCACACCCCCGCACCCCCGTGGGATATTTATGGACCAATGAAGGGGGGTCGGGGGAGATGCGGAAGCGGTTCGGCACTTTGCTTGACCTTGGGACTTGCTCCCACTACCAAGAGCCATGGGGTTCGCGTCCGCCCCGTGAGGCTTTGGCTCAAGTGTCGCATCCCGTCCCCCCTTTGAAGGAGGCCCGCGATGCCGCAGCCCAATCAGATCACCCCCGCCCAATTGATGCGCCTGATCGGCACGCCCGAGGCGCCCGCCATCGTCGATGTGCGCCTGGCCGAGGATCTCGGCGCCGATCCGCGCCTGATCCCCACCAGCCTTGTGCTGAGCCATGACCGCTTTGACCCCGCACCGGAGGCTTTGCGCCGGGGCCGGGTCGTGGTGGTCTGCGCCAAGGGGCGCAAATTGTCCGAAGGGGTGGCGGCCCTGCTGCGCGCACAAGGCGCCCAGGCCGAAGTGCTGGAGGGCGGCTCGCTCGCTTGGGCCGCGGCGGGCCTGCCGATGGTGCCGATGGCTTCCCTGCCCAAGACCGCGCTTTGGGTGACCCGGCACCGGCCCAAGATCGACCGCATCGCCTGTCCCTGGCTGATCCGCCGCTTTGTCGATCCCGCGGCGCGGTTTCTCTATGTCGCCCCCGGCGAAGTCGCCGCGGTGGCCGAAAGGTTCGGCGCCACGCCCTTTGACATCGAAGGCGTGGATTTCTCGCACCGCGGCGAGACCTGCAGCTTTGATACGATGATCGAGGTTTTCGGCCTTTCCAGCGAGGCCCTGTCGCGGCTCGCGCTGGTGGTGCGCGCCGCCGATACCGACCGGCACGACCTGTCGCCGCAGGCGGCGGGCCTCCTCGCCATCTCGGTCGGGCTGTCGCGGCAATACCGCGACGATCTGGCCCAGCTGGAGGCGGGCATGACGATCTATGACGCGCTTTACCGCTGGGCGCGCGACGGGTTTGAAGAGGGCCACGACTGGCCGGCGGGGCGAAGCGCATGAGCGCGCACCAGAACGACTGGTCCACCCTGTTCCGCGCCTTTGGCCGCATCGGGATTTTGTCCTTTGGCGGGCCCGCCGCGCAGATCGCGCTGATGCATCGCGAACTGGTGGAAGAGCGCAAGTGGATCACCGAGGCCGAGTACCTTTCGGCCCTGTCCTTCTGCATGCTTCTGCCCGGGCCGGAGGCGATGCAGCTGGCCACCTGGATCGGCTGGCGGTTGCGCGGGGTGCCGGGTGGCATCCTCGCCGGATTGCTTTTCGTGCTGCCGGGCGCCTTGGTCGTGCTGGCGCTGTCAGCACTTTATGCAGCCTTGGGCAGCGTGCCCCTGGTCGCGGCGCTTTTCACCGGGGTGCAGGCGGCGGTGGTCGCCGTGGTGGTCGAGGCGCTGCTCCGCGTCTCCAAACGCGCGCTGAAATCGCGGGCGCATTGGGCGACGGCGGTGCTAGCTTTCGTGGCTCTGTTCTTCTTCGGCCTGCCCTTCCCGGTGGTGATCATCGCGGCCGGGCTTTACGGCTATCTGACGAGCCCGGGCGCGGCCCCCGTGGCCCAGGGCCCGCAACCCTGGGGCGAGACCCTGCGCGCCGTCCTGATCTGGGGCGCGCTCTGGCTCCTGCCCCTCGCGGCGCTGATCGTCTTCCTGCCGGGGATCTATGCCGATATCGCGGTCTTCTTCTCGAAACTCGCGGTGGTGACCTTTGGCGGCGCCTATGCGGTCCTGGCCTGGATGACGCAATCCGTGGTGCAAGACCACCAATGGCTCACCCTGCCGCAGATGATGGACGGGCTTGGCTTGGCCGAAACGACGCCGGGGCCGCTGATTCTGGTGACCGAGTTCGTGGGCTATGTCGCAGCCGCACAGCGCGACGGCTGGACGGGTGGCGTCTTCGCGGCGGCGATCACGCTCTGGATGACCTTTACCCCCTGTTTTCTGTGGATTTTCGCCGGAAGCCCGTGGATCTCGCGCCTGACCCATGCGCCGCGCCTGTCCGGCGCCTTGCGCTTCATCACGGCGGCGGTGGTCGGCGTCATCGCCAACCTGTCGCTCTGGTTCGCGGCCCATGTGTTCTTCGCCACGATCACCCGAATCGACGCCGGCCCCCTGCATACGATCTGGCCCGAAGTCACGTCGCTGCGCATTCTGCCCGCGATTCTGGCGCTGGCCGCCGCCTATCTCTTGCTGCGCCGGCATTGGTCCCTGCCCCTCGTCCTCGCACTTGCAGCAATCGCCGCGATCGGGCCGAGCTTCCTCTGACACCCGCTCTTCCCTTCGCCTTCAAATCCCTTATGTTGGGCCCATCAGAGCACGGGAGTATGCATGGCACGGTCAATCGACTACGGTAACCTGATGCACAAAGCCATGCGCGGTCTGATCCAGACCGTCCTGAACGACGTGGCTGCCAACGGACTGCCCGGCGCGCATCATTTCTTCATCACCTTCGACACGACGGTGGAGGGGGTCGAGATGGCCGACTGGCTGCGCGCCCGTTATCCGGGTGAGATGACCGTGGTCCTTCAGCATTGGTTCGATGACCTGCAGGTGACTGACGACGGCTTTTCCATCACGCTCAACTTCGGCAACAACCCCGAGCGGATGACGATCCCCTTCGACAGCTTGCGCACCTTCGTGGACCCCTCGGTCGAGTTCGGCCTCCGGTTTGAAACGCACGAAGAAGAGGATGAGGACGAAGACGATGATGGTCCCGAGGACGATCCGACCCCGCCGCAGGACGCCCAGATCGTCCGGCTTGACCAGTTCCGGAAACCGTAAGGGATGACCGACACCCTTCTGTTTCTGCGCCAGCTGATCAGCAAGCCCACGCAGATTTCGGCCATCGCCCCCTCGTCGCGCTTTCTGGCCAAGGCCATGGCGCAGGAGATCGGGCCCCAGACCGGCCGTGTGGTTGAATTCGGGCCAGGCACCGGGCGCCTGACGCGCGGAATCCTGAAAGCCGGTGTGGCGCCGGAAAACCTGACGCTTTTCGAGATGAACCCGGAATTTGTCGGCCACCTGAGGGAGACCTTTCCCGGCGTGACCGTGCAACTGGCCGGCGCTCAGACCGCACCTTCGGTGATGGAAAAGGGCGTCGGCGCCGTGATTTCCGGCCTGCCCTTGCTGGCGATGCCGATTTCCCTGCGCCTCGCCATCGTCTCCGCCGCGTTCGAGGTGCTGGCGCCCGACGGCATCTACGTCCAGTTCACCTATGGCCCGCGCCCCGCGCTGGACGATGCCCAGATCGCAGCCCTCGGGCTGGAATGGCGCGAGACGGCGCATGTCTTCCTGAACCTGCCGCCAGCCCGGGTGCACACCTTCCGGCGCAAAACCTGACCAAAGCAATTGGTATACGACAGTATACCAATTGAATTTTCCGCGCTGCGGCGTTAGAAGGTCCGCGCAATCAAGGGAGCTTGCGCCATGACCGCATTCCGCACCGAAACCGACAGCTTTGGCCCGCTCGAGGTTCCGTCCGACAAATACTGGGGGGCGCAGACGCAACGCTCCATCATCAACTTTCCGATCGGCTGGGAACGCCAGCCCGTGGCCATCATCCGCGCCCTTGGCGTGATCAAGAAGGCCTGCGCCTTGGTCAACATCGCGCAGGGCGACATCTCGGCCGAGCTTGGCACCGTGATCGCCGCCGCCGCGCAAGAGGTGATCGAGGGCAAGTTTGACGACAACTTCCCGCTGGTGGTCTGGCAGACCGGGTCGGGCACCCAGTCGAACATGAACGCCAACGAGGTGATCTCGAACCGCGCGATCGAGATGATGGGCGGGGTGATGGGCTCCAAGAAGCCGGTCCACCCGAATGACCATGTGAACATGGGCCAGTCGTCGAACGACACCTTCCCGACCGCGATGCATGTGGCCATCGGCATGATGGCACGCGATGTGCTGCTGCCGGGGCTGGAAAAGCTGCACGGTGCTTTGCACGCCAAGGCCCTGGAATTCAAGGACATCATCAAGATCGGCCGCACCCATACCCAGGATGCGACGCCCCTGACGCTGGGCCAGGAATTCTCCGGCTACGCCAAGCAGGTCGAAAAAGGCATCGCGCGGGTCAAGATGTGTCTGCCCGACATCTACGAGCTGGCGCAGGGCGGCACCGCCGTCGGCACCGGGCTGAACACCAAGGTCGGCTTTGACGCCCGGGTGGCCGCGCAGATCGCCGAAATCACCGCCCTGCCCTTCGTCACCGCGCCGAACAAGTTCGAGGCTTTGGCCGCGCATGACGCGATGGTCATGTTCTCGGGTGCCCTCAAGACCGTGGCGGCGAGCCTGTTCAAGATCGCCAACGACCTGCGGCTTCTGGGCTCCGGCCCGCGTTCGGGTCTGGGCGAGCTGATCCTGCCGGAGAATGAGCCGGGTTCTTCCATCATGCCCGGCAAGGTCAACCCGACCCAGGCCGAGGCGCTGACCATGGTCTGCGCCCATGTCATGGGCAATGACGCGGCAGTGGGCTTTGCAGGCTCGCAGGGCCATTTCGAGCTGAACGTCTACAACCCGATGATGTCCTATAACGTCTTGCAATCCATGCAGCTTCTGGGCGATGCGGCCGGGTCCTTCACCGATAACATGGTGGTGGGCACCAAGGCCAACCTGCCGCGGATCGAAAAGCTGATGAAGGAAAGCCTGATGCTGGTGACGGCGCTGGCCCCCACCATCGGCTATGACAATGCCACCAAGGTCGCCAAAACCGCGCACAAGAACGGCACGACGCTGCGCGAAGAGGCCATCGCGCTCGGCTTTGTCGATGGCGAGACCTTTGACCGAATCGTCCGCCCCGAGGACATGGTCGGACCCAAGGGTTGAGATGGCGGAAATCATCAACCTGCGCGGCAAGAGAAAAGAGGCGGCCCGCAAGGCCGCCCGTGCCGAGGGTGATGAAAATGCGATGAAGTTCGGCCGCACCAAGGGGCAGAAAACCCGGGAGGCGGCCGAAATTGCCAAGGCAAAGGCAGAATTGGATGGAAAAAAGCGGGACGAGGACGGGTCGGCTTAACCCGGCCTTAACCGAGGTCTGGCAGGGTCGCTCCATCATGCAAACACACAGCGCCCCCGCCCCGATCCCCGTCGCCCCGATCCCGGCCTTCTCGCCCGATCAATGGCTGTTTCAACTCTTCTCCCCCCTCGCCGTGGCCGAGGGCTGCGCCCTGCGCTGCGATGTGGCCGAGGTCGAGGCCAAGATCGGCCGAACCCGCTTTCTGGCCGAGGTCAAGATCCGCGGCTACCGCGCCAAGGAATCCGCCGGGCAGTTCCTGCTGACCTTCCGCCGCGAACCCCTGCGCATTATGGTCTGACCCAAGGGTGCAGGGCCTGCCCCCGACTCTGGCCATGACGCCCGCCGCATGAGATAAGGCCCGGGTCCGCCGCGTGGCGGCGACTTGCCCCTGCGAAAGGCCCCCAGGCATGTCTGCGCTGCAAACCTCGGCACGTCCGGTCAAGCACAGCCTGACCCTGCGCGGCCACCGGACTTCTGTCTCCCTCGAATCCGCCTTTTGGGAGGAGTTTCAGAGACTTGCCGCGAAAAAGGGCCTGTCGCTGAACGAACTCGCCGCCGAGATTGACGCGGCGCGCGCCGATGTGGGCCTAGCCTCCGCGATCCGCGTGCATATCCTGAACGCCTGGCGTGGTGCCGCAGGCTGAACCCGTGGCACAGGCACGCCCACCTTGCGCGCCACGCCCCCTGCGGCCCCGTCAGGCCGGCCCGACGCGCCATGAGGGCAAATCATGTCGCAAATCACCCATTGTCATTGGCCTCCCTTTGCCCTTAGGGTCAATCCACGCGACGCTTTCGCGGAAGAATTCTCTGCCCGCCCGCTCTGGCGCCCCTTACAGGCGCCGAAACGGCAGGCAGTCGGATCGGTCGCAAGACCGGAGAGTTGCCCGGCAAGTCATTGATTTTCCGGGCTTTCATTGGGGCCCTTGGCGGCCCGGAAGAGAACCGCGATGACGCGCGCGTTGACATCGGTGCAAGAAGAGGGCGGCCCATCGGGCAACGCCGCTTCTTTGCATATGCGCCCCATCGCCCGAACAAGACGCCCCCTGACCACCGTTCCACACAGCGCATCGCCGCCGCGTGGATCCACGGAAACCGGGCGCTATGGAACAACATGTCCAAGAAAATGCTTATCGACGCCACCCACGCCGAGGAAACGCGCGTCGTCGTGGTGGACGGCAACAAGGTCGAAGAATTTGACTTTGAAACCCTGAACAAGCGCCAGCTTGCCGGCAATATCTACCTCGCCAAAGTGACCCGCGTGGAGCCTTCGCTCCAGGCGGCTTTTGTCGATTACGGTGGCAACCGTCACGGCTTCCTCGCCTTCGCCGAAATCCACCCGGACTATTACCAGATCCCGGTGGCCGACCGCAAAGCCCTGCTCGAGGAAGAGCGGGCTTTCGCCCGGGCCGAGGATGACGAAGACAACCGCCGCTCGCAGCGCCCGGCGCCGCGCCCGCGCCCCCAGCCCGCCAAGGTCGAGGTGCAGGACGCCACGCAAGACGGTCCCGCCGAAATCGGCAGCATGGATGTCATTGATCTGGCAGAGGATTCCTCCGCCGATTCCCACACCACGCAAGCTGATCACGGCGAACAGCCCCATGATCATGCGCACGACCACGCCCCCCACGACCATGCGCATGACAACGCCCATGTGCATGACAGCGACGACACCGACGCCCCCTTCCGCGCCATCGACCACGCCTCGGACTCCGATGACGAGATCGAATCCATCGCCGAAGAAGACGTCCACGAGGAAATCAGCGCGCCGCGCAAACCCCGCGCCCGCCGCTATAAAATCCAGGAAGTCGTCAAGGTCCGGCAGATCATGCTGGTCCAGGTCGTCAAGGAAGAGCGTGGCAACAAGGGTGCCGCGCTGACCACCTATCTCTCGCTGGCCGGTCGCTATTGCGTGCTGATGCCCAACACGGCGCGCGGCGGCGGGATTTCCCGCAAGATCACCGTGGCCGCCGACCGCAAGAAGCTGAAGGAAATCGCCGCCGAGCTTGAGGTTCCGGAAGGCGCGGGTCTGATCATCCGCACCGCCGGCGCCAAGCGCACCAAGCCGGAAATCAACCGCGATTACGAATATCTGATGCGGCTTTGGGAGCAGATCCGCGAGCTGACCCTGAAATCCATCGCGCCGGCCGCGATTTACGAAGAAGGCGACCTGATCAAACGCTCGATCCGCGACCTCTACAGCCGCGAGATCGACGAGATTCTGGTCGAGGGCGAGGCGGGGTATCGCACCGCCAAGGACTTCATGAAGATGATCATGCCGTCCCAGGCCCGCGTCGTGCAGCGCTATGCCGAACAGATGCCGCTTTTCGCCCGCTTCCAGGTCGAAAGCTATCTCGGCGGCATGTTCAACCCGACCGTGCAGCTGAAATCCGGCGGTTACATCGTGATCGGCGTGACCGAAGCTTTGGTTGCCATCGACGTGAACTCGGGCCGTGCCACCAAAGAGGGGTCCATCGAGGACACCGCGCTCAAGACGAACCTTGAGGCCGCCGAAGAGATCGCCCGCCAGCTGCGCCTGCGCGACCTCGCCGGTCTGATCGTGATCGACTTCATCGACATGGAAGAGCGCCGCAACAACCTCGCGGTGGAAAAGCGCATCAAGGACAAGCTGAAGACCGACCGCGCCCGCATTCAGGTCGGCCGCATCTCGGGCTTTGGCCTGCTGGAGATGAGCCGCCAGCGTCTGCGTCCGGGCATGCTKGAAAGCACGACCCAGCCCTGCGCGCATTGCCACGGCACCGGCCTGATCCGTTCGGACGACAGCCTTGGCCTGCAAGTGCTGCGCGCTTTGGAAGAAGAGGGCACGCGCAAGCGGTCGAAAGAGGTGCTCTTGAAGGCGCCGGTTGGCATCGTCAACTTCCTCTTCAACCAGAAGCGCGAGCATCTGGGCCTGATCGAGGCGCGTTATGGCATGTCGGTGCGGATCGAGGCTGATCCCCAGATGATCAGCCCCGATTTCCTGATCGAAAAGTTCAAGACCGCGACCCGCGTCGTGCCGGAAACCCCGGCGGTGATCTCGGGCAACGCCAGCCTGATGGGCGCGGCCGTGGATGAGATCGAGGAGGATATCCTCGACGAGGAGATCGAAGACGAAATCGAAGCCGATGTCGCCGAGGAAGAGGCCGAGGCCGCAGACGTGACCGAGACCGCAGCCGCAGCGCCTTCTGCGGCGGGCACCACGGCTCCCGGCAAGAAGAAGCGTCGGCGTCGGCGGAAGAAGAAGTCGGGCAACGGCGCGCAGGGCACTGCCGCCGCCGGTGAAGAGTCCTCGGACGAGGGCCAGGACGACGACGGCAGCGAAGACGATGGCGCCGAGGACGATTCTGCCGAGGACGGCACCGAAGCTGACGCCACCACGGTGGAAAGCGTCGAAGTGACGGCCGAAGTCGAAGCGGTTCTGGCGCAGGCGATTGCCAGCGAAGCGGCGCCCGATGTCGCAGCCGAAGCGGTCGTTGACGCCGTGGCCCCGGTCGAAGCCGCGGGCGAGCCGGTTGAAGCGCCGGTGAAGAAGCCCGCCACCCGGTCGCGTTCGACCAGCGCCAAGGCGGGTGCGGCCAAGACCACGGCGGCGAAACCGGCAGCCGAGAAGGCGCCGGCCGCCAAGGCCACCACGCCGCGCACCACCAAGGCGACCTCGACCCGCAGCAAGGCTGCTGCGGCCGAAGCCGGCGCTGCGGTGGAAGCGGTGGCGGAAGCTGCGGTTGAGGGCGAGGCTCCGGCCAAGAAGCCCGCCGCAACCCGGACCCGCACCTCGGCCAGCCGGACCCGCAAGGCCGCCGCCGCTGCGACCGAAGCTGCCCCTGAGGCAGCACCCGTGGAAATGGCCGCAGCCGCGCCGGTCCTCGTCGCCGATCCCGGCGTGACCGAGGCCCCGGCCGCCGCTGCACCCGTCCTGCAGGCCGACCCGGCAGAGGCCGAGGCCGAGGATCCGAACAAGCCCAAGCGCAAGGGCTGGTGGTCCTTGGGCCGCTGAGCGCCTGATCAAAACTGAAGAACGCCCGGCAACCCCTTGGTGCCGGGCGTTTTTCGTCTCACCCCTTGACCCGGATCAGGTGCAGGGTGACCGAGCCCTCCTCGCGCGCCTCAACATAGACATGCCCTGTCTGGCCGCAGAAATGCGGCAGGTCGATCCGCGCCATCGCATCCGAGGCGCGCAGGCACAGCACCTGCCCCGGCGCCATCGCCGCCAGCCGCTTGCGCGCCTTCAAGACTGGCAGCGGGCAGAGAAGCCCCTCGCAGTCCAGTTCCACGTCCCACATCGCGCGCACTCCCCGTTTCACCGCGCCTTAACGGTCGCCGCGCCAAAACACCACACGGCGAGTTGACCTTTCCTCGCGTGACCTGCCCCGCCAAACCCGCTAAGCACGAGACATGTTCGGCATAGACCTTCTAGACGCAAGCCTTCTTCCCGCAGCGCTCGTGGCGCTGACGGCGGGGATTCTCTCCTTCCTGTCGCCCTGCGTCCTGCCCATCGTGCCGCCCTACCTCGCCTATATGTCCGGCATCAGCGTGGGCGAGATGAAATCCGGCCGCCGCGCCGTTCTGGCCGCCTGTTTCTTCGTCCTCGGCCTGTCGACGGTCTTCCTGCTCATGGGCGCCGCTTCCTCGGCCTTCGGCGCCTTCTTCCTCGCCCGCTCGCAAACCTTTGCGACGCTCTCCGCCATCGTGGTGATGATCTTCGGCGCGCATTTCATCGGGATCTTCCGGCTGAAATTCCTCGACCAGGATCTGCGGATGGATGCCGGCGACCGTGGCGGTTCGGCCTTGGGCGCCTATGTCCTCGGCCTCGCCTTCGCCTTCGGCTGGACGCCCTGCATCGGCCCGCAACTCGGCGCCATCCTGACCTTGGCCGCGCAGGAAGGCTCGGTCGGGCGCGGCACCCTGCTGCTCGGCGTCTATGCGCTCGGCCTCGGCCTGCCCTTCCTCCTGGTCGCCACCTTCTTCGCCCGCCTCGCCCCGGTCCTCGCCTTCATGAAGGCGCATATGGAGCGGATCGAGCGGCTGATGGGCCTGATGCTCTGGACCATCGGCTTGTTGATGCTGACTGGCGGCTTCTCGCAGTTCTCCTACTGGCTGCTGGAGCATGTGCCCGCCTTGTCGGCGCTCGGCTAAGGCCTTCCATCCGCCGCATTTTCTGCGCAGAGTGGCGCGGAGGCCGTGATGGAAGCAGTGACACCAGACCCCAAGACGACCCCGCCGGCGGAGCCCGACTTCCGCCGCAAGGTGTTTTATATTCCCGGCTATGACCCGATCCATCCGCGCCGCTACCGCGAGCTTTACCGAAAGGAGGGCGCCGCGCAGGCCGCAATCTCCGGCTATGGCCTGAAGCTTTTGCCGCGCAAAAGCAGCGGTCCTTATGGCTGGCGGGTGGAAGGTCAGATCGGCGGGCCGACTGAGGCCGAGTTCGAGGTTCTCATCTGGTCCGACATCGTTCGCGGCTCGATGGAGCAGGGGATTCTGGCGACCTATGTCCAGCTTCTGCGCACCGCCTGGGCCTATATCGGCTCCGGCGCGCTCTTCCGCCTGATGCGGCTGCGCAAGGGGCCGATGATCGCAGCACTTTACCCGATCGGGATGCTCTTGCTGCAACTGGCGGTGGCCCTTGGCATCGGCTACGGCCTCTACCGGCTCGGCGCCACGGTGCATCCGCTTCTCGGCCTGATGGCGGGCCTGCCGATGCCCGCCCTGATCCTGCGCAGCTTCCGGCGCCACGACAACCGGCTTTTCGCCTATTACCTGATGCACGACTACGCCTATTCCGCACAATCCGGCGGTGCCAATCCCCCGCCCTTGGAGGCGCGGATGGCTGAATTTGCCACCCGCATCCGCGCCGCCCTCCACGATTGCGACGAGGTGCTGGTGGTCGGCCATTCCTCCGGCGCGCATCTGGCGGTGTCGATCCTGTCGGACATCCTCCGCGAGGGCCTGCCCGAACCGCGCCCGGCGCTGGCCTTCCTGAGCCTTGGTCAAGTCGTGCCGATGGTCTCTTTCCTGCCCAAAGCCCAACGTCTGCGCCGCGACCTCGCCTATCTCTCCGCCCGCCCCGAGCTCACCTGGGTCGATGTCACCGCCCCCGGCGACGGCTGCGCCTTTGCGCTGTGCGATCCCGTGGCCGTCACAGGCGTGGCACCAGAAGGTAAAATCTGGCCCCTCATCATCTCCGCCGCCTTCACGCAGACCCTATCCCCCGAACGCTGGGCCGAACTGCGCTGGCGCTTCTTCCGCCTGCATTTTCAATACCTTTGCGCCTTCGACCGCCCCGGCGACTACGATTACTTCCAGATCACCGCCGGCCCGATCACTCTGGCAGACCGCTACCGCGACCGCGCCCCCTCCAGATCGCGGATCGAAACGCCCCTTTCGCCCTGGCGGTCGATGTGACCCCGCCGAAGCCGCAGGCCCGGCCCGACAAGGTCTCGCTCTGGCGCTATTTGCGGCTGTTCCGCGCCGACATCCTCTCGGCCCAGCCCGCCCGCCTCTACCACGCCTGGATGGCCGAATTCCGAACCCCCTTCTTCCGCAGCTTCATGGTCAACGACCCCGCCCTGATCGCCCGCGTCCTGACCGAACGCCCCGACGACTTCCCCAAGTCGATGCGCGTCGCCGAGGGTCTGCGCCCCCTCCTCGGCCAGTCGGTCTTCGTCACCAATGGCGAGATCTGGAAACGCCAGCGCCGCATCATCGACCCCGCCTTCGAGGGCGGCCGCATCCGCGACGCCCTCCCCGGCATCTGGGCCGCAGGTCAGGCCGCCGTGGCCCGCATGCCGGAAGGCCGGGTCGAGATCGAGGAGCAGACCAGCCACGCCGCCGCCGACGTGATCTTCCGCACCCTCTTCTCCATCCCGATCGAACACGAAATCGCCGCCGCCACCTTCACCGAGTTCAAGGCCTATCAGCGCAGCCAGCCGATCCTGAACCTCGCGGCCTTCCTCCCCCTGCCCCGCTGGGTCCCGCGCTTCCACCGTGCCGCGACCAAACGCTCCGCCAAAATCATCCGCAGCCTGATCACCCGCCTGACCGAGGCCCGCGCCAAAACCATCGCCGCAGGCACGGCGCCCGATGATCTGGCCACCAAGATCATGACCACCCCCGACCCGCTCACCGGGAAATGCTTTGAAACCAGCGAGATGGTCGACCAGGTCGCGATCTTCTTCCTCGCCGGCCACGAAACCTCCGCCTCCGCCCTCGCCTGGGCGCTCTACCTGCTCGCCACCCACCCCGAGGCCCAGGCCCGCGTCGCAGCCGAGGCCGCCACCCTCCCCGAAAGCCCAGATTTCTCCGCCCTCTCCCGCCTCAAATTCACCCGCGACACCTTCCGCGAGGCTTTGCGCCTCTATCCTCCCGTCCCGATGATGGTGCGCGAGACGGCAAGGCCCGAGGACTTCCGCAGCCGAAAGGTTGCCCCCGGCGCGCAGGTCGTCCTCTCGCCCTGGCACCTGCACCGCCACGACCGCTTCTGGCCCGACCCCGACAGCTTCGACCCCGACCGCTGGACATCTGAGGCCAACCGCAATTCCGCGCGTGAGGCCTATATGCCCTTCTCGTCCGGCCCGCGTGTCTGCCCGGGCGCGGGCTTTGCGATGGTGGAGGGGACGCTGCTCTTGGCCCTTCTCGTCGGGGCCTTCCGCTTGGAAGCGCTGCCTGAGAAAATCCCGGTGCCGGTGGCGCATCTGACCGTGCGGGCCAGGGATGGGATTTGGCTGAAACTCACGAAAAGGTAAGGAAGGGCGGGGGTTTACCACCCCCGCGCCCCCGTGGACTTAGACGTAGTCCTGGCGTTGCAGGCCGTATTTGGCCATCTTCTCGTTCAGGGTCCGGCGCGGCAGGCACAGTTCTTCCATCACCGCGACGATCGAGCCCTTGTGGCGCCGCATCGTGTTGTCGATCAGCATCCGCTCGAAGGCTTCGACGTAATCTTTCAAGGGCTTGCCCTCGGTGGTCAGCGCCGGACCCGCCGCCTCGTTGTCGGCCATCAGCAGCGAAGCGATGGAGCCCGAGCCGCGACGGTTCTGCAAAACCGCCCGCTCGGCGATGTTCACCAGCTGCCGCACATTGCCCGGCCAGGGCGCCTGCAACAACTGCGCCGCCTCTTGTGCCGTCACCTGCGGCGCCTCGCAGCCGTATTCTTCCGAGAATTGTTCGGTCAGACGGTTGAACAGGGTCAGGATATCCTCCCCACGCGACCGCAGGGGCGGCAGGACGATGGTCATCGCACCCAGGCGGTAGAACAGATCCGGGCGCAGCGTGTCTTCCAGCGTCTTGTCGGGCGCGTGGTGGTTGCAGATCGCGATGATGCGGGTCTCGGGCGGGGTGCCCTGTTCGTTGATCAAGGTCAGCAGGCGCGCCTGCATGGCGCCCGACAAAGCCTCGATATCCTCAAGGCAGATCGTGCCGCCGCGGGCCTCTTCCACCATCGGGATCGTGCCGTCTTCCGCCGGCCCGAACAGGCGCGTGGCCAGCTGATCCTCCGACCAGGCGGCGCAAGAGATCGTCACGAACTTCTTGCCCGCCCGCGGCCCCACGGCATGAAGGGCGTGGGCGACCAAGGTCTTGCCGGTGCCGGTCTCGCCGTCGATCAGCACATGGGCATCGGCCTGACCGATGTCGAGGATATCCTCGCGAAGCCGCTCCATCACCGGAGACGTGCCGATCAGCTTCTTCATCAGCACCGAACCGTCGGACAATTCCTTGCGCAAGGCCCGGTTGTCCAGGGTCATCCGGCGCGCCTGTGTCGCCTTCTTGGCCAGTTCAGTCATCCGGTCCGGGTTGAAGGGCTTTTCGAGGAAGTCATAGGCCCCGACCCGCATCGCCTCCACCGCCATCGGCACATCGCCGTGGCCGGTGATCAGGATCACCGGCAGGCCCGAATCCATCCCCATCAACCGTTTCAGGAAGGCCATGCCATCCATGCCCGGCATCTTGATGTCGGACACGATCACCCCGGGAAACTCCGGCCCGATCGACTTCAGGGCCTCTTCCGCCGAGGGGAAGGTTTCGGTGTCAAAGCCTGACAAGGCCAGCCATTGGCTGATGGATTGCCGCATATCGGCCTCGTCATCGACGATTGCCACTTTCATTGCCCGCGCCATCAATTCCTCATTCCGCTGCTTTTACGTCTGGCCCGCGATCTTCGCCCGTTGCGGGCTGCAGGATCGGGAGCTGCATTTCGAATACCGCGCCGCCGGATTCGGCGTTGCGCGCGGTCAACCGGCCGCCAAGATCGGTGACGATGCCAGAGCTGATCGCCAGCCCCAGACCAATGCCCTCGCCTGCCTTCTTGGTGGTGTAGAAAGGTTCAAACAGGTTCACCAGATCGGCGATGCCGTGGCCGTTATCGCGCACGCTGAGCGTGGCGGCCTCTCCCGCCGCAAGCACCAGATCAATCTGGGGTTCCTTCGTGTCTTTGATCGCATCCAGCGCATTTCGCAACAGATTGATGATCACCTGTTCGAGACGGAGCCGGTCCGCCATCACCATGACCGGCTGGCGCGGGATGGACCTTGTGATCTTGACAACGCGCAGTTTCAACTGCGGTTCCATCATCGCAAGCGCCGAGGAGAGGCAGAGCCGCAGGTCCACAGGCTCGAACGCCTCGCCGCCCTTGCGGGCATAAGACTTCAGCTGGCGGGTGATGGCGCCCATCCGGTCGATCAGATCGTCGATGCGCTGGAAGGAGGAGAGCGCCTCCTCCATCCGCTTGCGCTGCAACAACAATCTGGCGCCGGCGAGATAGGTCTTCATCGCGGCGAGGGGCTGGTTCAGCTCGTGGCTGACCGCGGCCGACATCTCACCCAAAGCCGCGAGTTTGGAGGATTGCGCCAAGGTCTGCTCGGCCACGGCAAGGTCCTTCTGGACCTTCTCCCGTTCAGCAATCTCGCGCTGCAGGCGGGCGTTCAGCTGGCGCAGTTCCAGCGATTCGCGGCGGAACGACAGGGTCTGCGACCAGGCCCGGCGCGACAGAAGGTAAAAGGTCAGGGCGGCGAGAATCGCAAAACCCATGATCTCGAGCGCCAAAATCCCGTTCACCTTCTCGCGCACCGAATCATAGGCGGTGAAGCTGGCCATCCGCCAGCCGCGGAAGGTCATCCGGTTGTCGGTGCGCAGAACGGCCACGCCGCGCAGATAGGTGTCGGGCCGGTTTTGCGTCAGATCCGAGGTGACCGACAGCGCCCGGTTCAGCGCAAGGTCGAAGGCCGAGGGCCGATCATGCGCGGCAATCGCGGTTTCCACCATCTGGCCGCGCCAGCGCGGTTCGGTCGACAGGATCACACGGCCTTCCGAATCGGTGACCAGAACCACGTCCTGCAGGGCGGCCCAGGCGCGTTCGAACTTCATCAGATCGACGGCCACGACGATGACGCCCTTGGCCTTGCCATCCACCACCACCACACGGGAATAGGTGAAATCATAGCCGCCGCCATCACGCTGCACCGCCGAAAACACCGTATCGACCGAACGCGCCGCCGCGACGTAAAAGTCGGAGTTGCGGTAATTGGTGCCCAGAAGGTTGCGGTTGGTCGCCCCCACCGTGCGCCCCGAACTGTCCAGCAGCAGGATCGAGGCGACGCCGATATCGGCCTGAACCTGCACCAGACGCTGCGTGGTGCGCGAGAAATCGCCCTTGGTCAGCGCCTCGGAAATCGCGGGGTCGCGCGACAGGAGGAGCGGCACCACCGAGGTGCGCTGCAACTCTGACACCACGTTGCCCGAGTAGAGCGCCAGCCGCAATTCGGCCTTGTTGCGGGTGGTCTCGGTGAAGCGTTCCGACAGCCAGCGGTTGGTGATCAGGATGACGCCGATGGCGACCAGAACCAGGGCCACAACCACCAGCTTGCCCCAGAAGGCGCTGCGCTGATGGCGGTCGCCTCTGAAGGATTCAGGACGAGAGGGGCGAGAAGCGGTCTTGATCATGCCCGAAATCTAGGCCCCTCGCCGGGTCACCTCAAGCTGAGGTCCGGCAAACCGCCTCAGGCCAGCGCCATCCCGCCCATCAGGCTGGCGAAGACGGTGGCGCCGTCGGTGCCGCCCTGCGACGCCTCGACCGCGCGTTCGGGGTGGGGCATCATGCCCAGAACCCGGCGGTTGGCCGACAGGACGCCCGCGATATCCGCCGTGGCCCCGTTGGGGTTTGCGACATAGGTCAGCGCGATGCGCTCCTGGTCGCGCAGCGCCTTCAGGCCCTCGGCGTCGATGGTGTAGTTGCCGTCATGATGGGCGATCGGCATCGCGATCTCCTGCCCGCGGCCATAGCCGCAGGTGAAGGCGGAATGGGTGGTGGCGACCCGCAGGCCCACGGTCCGGCAGACGAATTTCAGCGCGGCATTGCGCATCAGCGCGCCGGGCAGCAGGTGCATCTCGGTCAGGACCTGAAAACCGTTGCAGATGCCCAGGACGAAGCCGCCGCGCTCGGCATGGGCCTTGACCGCGGTCGCGATCGGCGACTGCGCCGCGATGGCGCCGCAGCGCAGGTAGTCGCCAAAGGAGAAGCCGCCGGGCAGGCCCACCACATCGGTGCCGGCCGGCAGATCGGTGTCCTTGTGCCAGACACGCGCGACCTTGAACCCCGCCTTTTCAAAGGCCACCGCAAGATCGCGGTCGCAGTTGGAACCGGGGAAGGTGATGACGGCGGCTTTCATCCGGGCGCTCCATTTTGGGATGAGGCTCCTTAGCGCAAAGTGCCGCGCCTTGCCAGAGGGGGAAGCGGCAGGACGGCTGTGCTCCCGTCCCCGTCGCCGGAAGCGGGGGGCCGGGGGGGGTAGAGGCCGGGGGGCGCTTACAGGCCGAGGCGGGGGATTTCGATGGCGGGGCAGTGGTTCATCACGACCTCCAGCCCGGCGGCGCGTGCGGCTTGGGCTGCGGCTTCGTTGACCACACCCAGCTGGGTCCAGATCACGCGCGGGCCGGTGAGATGGGCGAGGGCCTCTGCAACCACGGCGCCGACCGCGTCGGAGGCGCGGAAGATGTCGACCATGTCGACCGGCTCGGTGATTTCCGACAGGCTGGCGCGGACGGTTTCGCCCCAGGCAGTGACATGGCCGGCCTGGCCGGGATTGACCGGGATCACCCGATAGCCGCGCCGCGCGAGGAAAGCCGCCACCCCATGGCTCGGCCGGCCCGGGTTGGGCGACCAGCCGACCAGAGCTATCACTTTGGTATCGGTCAGAATTCTGCGGAGGGTCGTATCGTCGGGCATCAGGCCATTCCCAAGAAAAAGGCGCCCGAGCTTGGGGCCGGGCGCCAGTGCGGAACGAGGGACAGTGAAAGAAGGGGGCGTTCCGGGCCGACCTTCCCCCTTGATATAAAGTTGCGCGGGCGGCTTTAAAGGGGCAGGAATGTTAAAAACAATCACAAACCCGTGCGCCGCTTTTCTTTTCCGCGCCTGCGTGTTTCAGCACACACCGCCGGCCGTTTCACCGCACCGAAGCTGCATAAAGCGCAATCGCCGCCGCGTTCGAGACGTTGAGCGAGCCGAACGCATCCGCAAAGGGGATGCGGGCGATCACGTCGCAGGTCTCGCGGGTCTTCTCGCGCAGGCCCGGCCCCTCGGCCCCCATCACCAGCGCCACGGCGCGGCTGCCGGCATTGGCCATGGCTTCCGCCAAAGTCACGGTGCCTTCGCCGTCCAGCCCGATCAGCACATAGCCCATCTCGCGCAGGGTCTGCATCGAATCGGCCAGATTGGTCACCCGCAGATAGGGCTGCCGCTCCAGCGCGCCCGAGGCGGTCTTGGCCAGCGCCCCGGTTTCCGGCGCCGAATGGTGGCGCGGCGCAATCACCGCCCGCGCGCCGAACACCTCGGCCGAGCGCAGGACGGCCCCCGCGTTATGCGGATCGGTCACCCGGTCCAGACAAACCACCAGCGCATTGCCCTTGCCCGAGATGCAGATCTCTTCAAGCTTGCCCCAGTTGAGCGGCTTGACCTCCATCGCAGCGCCCTGGTGCACCGAATCCTCGGCGATCGGCACCTTGAAATTGCGCGGCTCCAGGATCTCCGGTTCGATCCCGGCGCCCGGCAGCACATCGGCCAGCCGGTCGGCGGCGTTCTTGGTCAGGACCAGCCGCAATTTCTCGCGGTTGGGGTTCAGAAGCGCGTCGCGCACCGCGTGGATCCCGAAGAGCCACAGGGTTTCCTTCGCCTCGGCCCGCTTGGTCCGTTCCTTGTCTACAACCCAGCTGGGTTTGGTATTGCCAGTATAGCCGCTCATATCGCCCTCGCATTTGGCTTCCATTTGGCCCCCAACAAGATTTCACGCAAGCTGAAACCTTCTCGATTGCCCCTCTTGACGCCCCCGCGCCCCTTGTTTATTCCCCCCGCTCAGTGGGCGACATGCTACAAGGTGTGGCAGGAGACTGTAACTCTCCCGAGGCGACTCATGCCTGGTTCGATTCCAGGGTCGCCCACCATTCTACCGGTTTATTGCCGAGGCAACATGAGGCAGGGCAGTAGCCCTGACCCTTCATGAGGCTTTCGCAATGTCTGATTTCGTCACGCCCGACCGGTCCTTCCGTTTCACCCATGCCATCACCCGCAAACCCGCCGCCTCGATCATTCAGGGCCTGCGCGCGGTGGACACCGGCACGCCTTCGCTGGCGCTGATGGCGCAGCACCACGCCGACTATATCGCGGCCCTGCGCTCCACCGGGGCGACGGTCGTGGAACTTGACGCGCTGGAGGCTTTCCCGGATTCGGTCTTCGTCGAGGACACCGCCCTTTGCCTGCCCGAAGGCGCCGTCGTGATGCGCCCCGGCGCCCCGACCCGTCTGGGCGAGGCGGCCGAGATGGCCCCCCATCTCGCCGCCCTTTACGGCGATATCCGCCGGATCGAGGGCCCCGACAGCTTCATCGAAGGCGGGGACATCCTTGTGACCGAGCGCGAGATCCTCGTCGGCCGCTCCGCCCGCACCAATGGCGCGGGGATTGCCGAACTCTCGGCCAAGGTCGCCGATTGGGGCCATAAGGTGCGCGAAGTCTTCACCCCGCCCGGTGTCCTGCATTTCAAAACCGACTGCTCGCTTCTGGACGCCGAGACGGTGCTTTCCACCGCAAGGCTCGCCGCTTCGGGCTGTTTTGAAGGTTACAAGGTGATCCTTACCGCGCCGGGGGAAGAGGCCTGCGCCAATGCGATCCGCTTCAACGATCTGGTGATCATGCCGCAAGGCTTCCCGCTTACCCGTGACCGCCTGGTGGCGGCAGGTTTTACCGTGCGCGAGATCGGCAATTCCGAATGTGCCAAACTGGACGGCGGCATGTCCTGCCTCTCGCTGCGTTTCACCCCCAAAGCCTGAACCTAAGTCGGGGCAGGTCTTGACTTTCCCCCCGCTCTACCCGGGAGATGGCGCCCAAGCGGAGGCGCAGGCATGACCCAGACGGCGCGGCAGAATTTCAACATCGTGGCCATCGCCCAATCCGGGCGGCTGGCCTATGAGGCGGCGCTTCTGCTGGCCTCGCTGCGTGCCCGCGATCCGGAGTTTCCCGGCGAGGTCTTCATCGCCGAACCCCAGCCCGGCCCGCGTTGGTCCGATGACCCGCGCCTGACCGACCCAGCACTTCGCGGTCTGCTGACCGATCTGGGCGCGACTTTCCTGCCCTTTGAGTCGCAGCTTTTCGGCGCGAGCTACCCCTATGGCAACAAGATCGAGGCGCTGACCGAACTGCCCGACGCGCCTTTCCTGTTTCTCGACAGCGACACGCTGATCCTGAACCCCTTCGACGGCGTCCGCTTCGACTTCACCCGCCCCGCCGCCTCGATGCGGCGCGAGGGGACCTGGCCGCAGATCGAACTTTACGGGCCGGGCTACGCGCAAATCTGGAAATCGCTCTACGACCGCTTCGGGCTCGACTTCGACAGCTCGCTCGACCTTGGCCAACCCGACGAATACTGGCAGCGGTATCTGTATTTCAACGCCGGCTGGTTCTTCCATGAAAGCCCGCATGCTTTCGGCCAAAGGTTCCAGACCTATGCCGCCGAGATCATGCGCAACCCGCCCGAGACCCTGGTCTGCCAGGAGATGAACCCCTGGCTCGATCAGGTCGCCCTGCCCCTTGTCATCCATTCCTTCGGCGGCGGGCGTCCGGGGCCCGAGCTTGCCGGGATGGACGGCGATGTCACCTGCCATTACCGCACCCTGCCGCTGCTTTATGCCCGCGAAAGTGACCTTGCGGTGGAGGCACTCGAACAGGTCGCCGGGCGCAATGCGGTCAAGAAGGTGATCAAGGATTACGAGCCCTTCCGTCGCATGCTCTATCAGGGCAAGGGCGCCAAGGCCCGCGCCCTCTTTGACCGCGAGAACCTGCCCCACAAGGAACAGGCAATCCGCAACACCTTGAAACGCGAGGGGCTTTGGCTGCGCTAAGCGCGCTTTGTCATCCTGCTGTCATGGCATTGCAGCACAAGAGCAGCCTTGGAAATCGGGGAACAGCATGGAAGCCGTAGTTTACGAGGGCGCGAGCGTGGTCCTGCCGGACCGCATGGCAGAGGTCGCGGTCCGGGTTGAGGGCGGGGTGATCACCGCACTGGACGGGCCGCGCGACGGCGCCCGTGTGGTCGATGCCAGGGGCCAGATCCTCGCCCCCGCCATGGTCGACATCCACGGCGACGCCTTCGAACGCCAGCTGATGCCGCGCCCCGGCGTCGATTTCCCGCTGGAGGCCGCCCTGCTGGAGACCGACCGCCAGCTTGCCGCCAATGGCATCGCCACCGCCTACCACGCCCTGACGCTGAGCTGGGAGCCGGGCCTGCGCTCGCTTGATACCGCGCGGGCGGTGGTCGACGGGCTCGAACGGCTTGCGCCGCGCCTGACGGTGGAAAACCGCGTCCAGCTGCGCTGGGAGACCTTCTGTTTCGAGGCGCTGCCGCTGATCGAGCAGGCCCTCGCCGGCAGCCTGGCCCCGGCGATCGCTTTCAACGACCATACCTCGATGGCCGTCCTCCACCCCGGCACGCCCTTGCAGCAGCGCCCCTTCGACCATGACCCCGGCTTTCCGGTGACCGACATGGCGGGCGAGGCCTTTGCCGCCAAGATGGCCGACCGCGCCAAACGCTCGGGGCTGAGCCAGCCCGCCTATGTCGACCTCATCACCCGGATCTGGGCCCGCCGTCCCGACGTACCCGCGGCGATTGCCGATGTCGCGGCCAAGGGCCGCGCGGCGGGCGTCCCCATGCTCAGCCACGACGACACGCAAACCGAAACCCGCGCCTATTATCAAGGCCTTGGCGCGCGTCTTTGCGAGTTCCCGATGAACATGGCCGCAGCAACTGCGGCGCGCGAAGGCGGCGACTGGATCATCTTCGGTGCCCCCAATGCGGCGCGCGGCGGCAGCCACCTCGGCTCGCCCGGCGCGGGCGAGATGATCGAGCGTGGCCTTTGCGATATCCTCGCCTCGGACTATTTCTACCCCGCCATGCTGACCGCTGTCGCCAAGCTCAAAGCCGATGGCAAGGGCACGTTGCCCGACCTCTGGAAGCTGGTCGCCACCAACCCGGCCCGCGCCTGCGGCCTCACCGACCGGGGCGAGATTGCGCCGGGCCAGCGCGCCGACCTTGTGCTGCTCGACTGGCCCGAAGGCGGCACCCCGGCCCCGCGCCGGACCCTTGTCGCCGGGCGCAGCGCCTATGCGGCGATGTCTGCGGTCTAGATCTCCAGCACCGGCCACAAGGACAGAACCAGCAGCGCCGCCATCGTCCAGTTGAACCCGGCCAGGCGGCGCGGGTTGGACAGGACCGCGCGCAACCGCTCGCCGGCAAAGGCCCAGAGCGAGACCGAGGGCAGGTTGACCGCGGCAAAGACCGCGCAGACCACCAGAACCGCGCCGATCCCGCCCTGGCCATAGGCGCTGATCGCCCCCAAAGCCATGGCCCAGGCCTTGGGGTTCACCCATTGAAAGGCCGCCGCCTGCAGAAAGGTCATCGGTCGCGCTGCGACAGCCCCGCGCCCTGCGCCCGGGGCCGCAGCATGGGCGATCTTCCAGGCCAGCCAGAGCATATAGAGGACCGAGGCCACCTTCAGCACCAGCTTGCTCGCCGGCAGCGCCTCGAAAATGCCCGAGAGGCCAAGGCCGACCAGAAACACCATCAGCCCATGACCAAGGCTGACCCCCAGCATATGCGGCAGGGTCTGCCTGAAGCCAAAGTTCACCCCCGAGGCCATCAGCATCAGGTTGTTCGGCCCCGGCGTGATCGAGGTCACAAGGGCAAAGGACAGAAGTGCGAGCAGGATTTCATGTGTCATGGCGCAATTCTTCCGCGCCTTTCGGTGCATTTGGTTGCAATCACGCGGGCTCTGCCGGAATATTCGCAACAAATGACGAAGATGGATGAGATAAACACCCGAATATTGCGCGTGCTGTCGCAGGATGGCCGCATCTCCAACCTCGATCTTGCGGATCGGGTCGGCCTGTCGCCCTCGGCCTGCCTGCGCCGCGTGCAGGAGCTGGAGCGGTCCGGCGTCATCACCGGCTACCGCGCCGTGATCGATCGCGAAAAGGTCGGCGCCGGTTTTGCGGCCTATGTGACGGTCGGGTTGAACAGCCACACCAAGGCCGCGCAAGAGGCTTTCGAACGCGCCGTCTCCCGCGCGGCCGAGGTGCGCGAGTGCCACAACGTCACCGGCACCGTCGAATATCTCCTGCGGGTCGAGACCCGCGACCTTGCCCACTACAAGCATTGGCACACCGAAATTCTCGGCACCCTGCCGCAGGTCCATGCCATCACCACCTTTGTCGTGATGGACAGTCCCAAGGACGACCGGGCGTAAGGCGCAGCCGCTTCCCCATGGCGCCGGAATTGCTTTTCGGTGGCCAAGGGCGCATCATCGAAGGGCCATGACTGGAAGGGTGGCGCCGCCGCGCGGGCCGACGTGGAGGATGACAGAATGGAAGACACCGACGCCCTTTTCGGGCTGTTGCGGCAGGCCGCAGATCCCGGCGTTGCGACCGCCATCGAGGCCCTGATTCGCGACGGCGCGGACCGCGACCTGAACCGGGTGAATGTGCCCGCCTTTGCCAGCCGGACGGGGCTGAACGAAGAATTGGCGATCAACGGCTTCCTGCATGCCACCGCCCTCGGCCTGTTCGAGATGTCTTGGAATGTGCTTTGCCCGGGATGCGGCGGCGTGCTGGACACCAACGCCTCGCTCAAGACGCTGGCGAAACCCGAATACAACTGCGCGCTCTGTTCCGCAGATTACGCTCCGACCCTGGACGACCTGATCGAGGTGACCTTCACGGTCAGTCCGCGGATCCGCCGCATCGCGGCGCACCGTCCGGAGGATCTGCCCTTCGTCGAATTCATGCGCAGCATGTACCTCGGCTCCTGGGTCGACGTCACGGATGAGAGCATGCAAACCCTGCTCGACGAGGCCGTGCTCGATACGATGGAACTGGCGCCGGGCGAACGCGCCGTCATGTCGCTGTCCCTGCCCGAGGGCTATGTCATCGTGTTCGACCCGGTGACCCATGGCGTGCAATTCGTGCCCGTATCAGGCGAACCCGTGCGCGAGCGGCAATCGCTGAGCATCCTCTACGACCGCGACCACCAGCACAGCCGCGAGATTCCCTTGCGGCCCGGTCCGGTGCGCCTGACGCTGGAAAACCGGACCGAGACCCGCGCCCTGCCCGCCGTGATGCTGGCCGGCCACGCGCTGCATGCCTTTCTCGGCGCGCGGCGGCCCTATCTGACCGCCAAGCGCCTGCTGTCCAACCAGACCTTCCGCGACCTTTACCGCACGAACACCCTCACCATCGACCAGCGGTTGAAGATCACCAGCCTGACCTTTCTCTTCACCGATCTGCGCGGCTCGACCGAGCTTTACGAAAGGGTCGGCGATCTGGCCGCCTTCGATCTGGTGCAGGCCCATTTCAAAGTGCTGCAGGACATCGTGGCCGCCGAGGCCGGTGCGGTGGTCAAGACCATCGGCGATGCCGTGATGGCGACCTTTGCCATGCCGGGCCGGGCGGCCGCCGCCGCGCTTCGGATGCGGCAGGCGATGAACGATCTGAACGCGCAAAGCGGCCGGGACGACCTTCTGCTGAAGATCGGCCTGCATGCCGGCCCCTGCATCGCGGTCTCGCTGAACGAGCGGCAGGATTATTTCGGCCAGACCGTCAACATCGCCTCCCGGGTGCAGGGCCTGGCCGATGCCCAGGCGATCTTTGCCACCAAATCCATCGTCGAGGACAGCGACGCCGCCCGGCTCTTTGCCGAGATGCACATGACACCCGTCCTGAAGGAAGTGAACCTGCGCGGCATCGCCCGCAACATCCCGGTTTACGCGGTCGGCTGACCGATCGGCCCTGCCCTCAGGCCCGGGAAACCGGGTTCCAAATCCTGCCGAAAGGTTAACAATTTTTTCTCTTTCCTTTCAAATCAGGGGCTTGCCTCAGATTGCACGCGTGCAATCCCCCAATGTTCCCGATTGATGCCAAGCGCCCAAGGCCCTAGCCTGCCGCCACATTCAGGGAGGATTCCATGTCCGATTATGCCTTCAACACCCTTGCCATCCATGCCGGCGCCGAGCCCGACCCCGCCACCGGCGCGCGTCAGGTGCCGATTTATCAGACCACGGCCTATGTCTTTCGCGACAGCGAACATGCCGCCAAACTCTTCAACCTGCAGGAAGTGGGCTATATCTACTCGCGTCTGACCAACCCGACGGTTTCGGCACTCGCCAACCGCGTTGCGGCGCTGGAGGGCGGTGCCGGTGCTGTCTGCTGTTCCTCGGGTCATGCGGCGCAGCTGATGGCGCTGTTTCCCCTGATGCGGCCGGGCTGCAATGTGGTGGCCTCGACCAAGCTCTACGGCGGCACGATCCAGCAATTCACCAACACGATCCGCAAGTTCGGCTGGTCGGCCAAGCTCGTCGATTTCGACGACCTGAACGCCATCGAGGCGGCGATTGACGAAAACACCCGGGCGCTGTTCTGCGAGACGATCTGCAACCCTGGCGGCGCCATCTCGGACCTCGACGCCATCGCGCGGGTCGCCCATCTGGCCGGCGTGCCCTTGATCGTGGACAATACCACCGCCACGCCCTTCCTCTGCCGCCCGATTGAACATGGCGCCACCCTCGTCGTCCATTCGGCCACCAAGTACCTGACCGGCAATGGCACCGTCACCGGCGGGGTCGTGGTCGATTCGGGCAAGTTCGACTGGTCGGCCATGGGCAAGTTCCCCTCGCTCGCCGCCCCCGAGCCTGCCTATCACGGGCTGAACTTCCACGCGGCCCTGGGCTCGATGGCCTTCACCTTCCACTCCATCGCCGTCGGTCTGCGCGACCTTGGCATGACGATGAACCCGCAGGGCGCGCATTACACTCTGATGGGGATCGAGACCCTGCCGCTCCGGATGGAACGCCATGTCCAGAACGCCCAGGCGGTGGCCGAGTGGCTGGAGAGCGACCCCCGCATCGAGGCGGTGACCTATCCGGGCCTCAAATCCTCGCCCTATCACAACCTCGCCAAGATGATCACGCCGGGCGGCGCGGGAGCGCTCTTCACCTTCGCGGTCAAGGGCGGCTATGACGCCTGCGTCAAGCTGGTCGACAACCTCAAGCTGTTCAGCCATGTGGCGAACCTGGGCGACACGCGCAGCCTGATCATCCATCCCGCCTCGACGACGCACCGCCAGCTGTCGGATGACCAGCGCATCGCGGCGGGGGCGGCGCCCAATGTGGTGCGGGTGTCGATCGGGATCGAGGATCTGCGCGACATCATCGGCGATCTCGATCAGGCGCTGACCAAAGCCACCGCCTCAATACAAAAGGGTGCGTGAGATCACGCACCCTTCAGCACTGACACGCACCCGACGATCTCCGCCGGGTGCGTGATTTCACGCCCCCTGGCTCAGTGGCTGAGCTGCCAGACGATGGTGACCGAGGAGGAGATCCCTACCTCGCCCGCCGCAACCGGCACGCGGGCGGAATCGGCGGCCTTGAACATCACGCCCGGGAAGGGCTGGGCATTGCCACCCTCGGTGATCGAGACGATCGGGCCGAGCTTTTCGCCCGCAGCCTCGGCCAGCAGCTTGGCACGGGCGGCCGCATCGGCCACCGCGCGCTTGCGGGCCTCATCCTCGACCGGGCGCTCTTCGGCGACGCCAAAGGTCAGGCCGTTCAGCGTGTTGGCGCCATCGGCAATCGCGGCATCCAGCACGGCGCCGGTGGTGTCCAGCGCGCGGATCTGCACGGTCAGCATGTTGGAGGCGACATAGCCCTTGACCTCTTGCCCGGTACCGGCGGCATTCGTCACCCAGTTCGGATTGACCGAGAGGCTGGAGGTCTGCATGTCGCGGTCCGCGACCTTGGCCGCGATCAGACGCGCGATGACGGCCGAGACCGCCTCGTTGTTGGCCGCCATGGCGGCGGCGGCGGTGTCGCCATTGGTGGTGACGCCCAAAGTGATGGTCGCCATGTCCGGCACGACATTGACCGTGGCGCTGCCGGTCACGCTGATGGTGCCCGCCGCCGCATCGGCCAAAACGGGAATCGGCATAAGGCAGGCCGTGGAAAGGGCAAGAGCTGTCAGAATACGCATTGGAACCTCCATGATGGCCCCGTCATTGCCTGTGCGAACGGCGGTCGCAAGCTGATCCTTGGCGTCGGTCTGGCTTTTGCTTTCATTCGGCAATTTCCTGCTGTAGGAAGGCCGCGAAACCGGGGGGACGTTCCCGGCGATCTGATGGCTGTGCTAGACGCTCCTCATGAAACCATCCTTTGCGCTCGACTTCCGTGGCGGTCTCGTCACCCTGCTTCACCGAACCTCGCGTGGCTGGAGCCAGGTGGGGTCCGCGGCCTTTGATACCCCGGATTTTGCCGAAGCTTTGGGCTACCTGCGCTCGACCGCGCTTGGCCTGTCGCCCCGGGGCATCACCACCAAGCTGATCATCCCGAATGATCAGATCCTGTACACCCATGTCCACGCGCCCGGCCCCGAACTGGCCAAGCGCCGCCGCCAGATCAAGGCGGGGCTGGAGGGGCGGACCCCCTATGGCATCGAGGATCTGGTCTATGACTGGTCCGGTCCCGGGCCCGAGGTGAATGTCGCCGTCGTGGCGCGCGAGACCCTGGCCGAGGCCGAGGCTTTCGCCATCGAGCACCGCTTCAACCCGGTGTCCTTTGTCGGGGTCCCCGAGGGCGAAGCCTATCCGGGCGAGGCATTCTTTGGTCAAACCGCCCTGTCCGAGACCCTGCTGACCGAGGGCGAGAAGGTCGAACGCGATCAGGTCGCCGTGGCCGTCATCGCCCGCGACTTCCCGCGTGGCGAAGCGGCAGCTGTCACCGAAGCGCCGGCGCCCGAGACCTCTGCTCCCGTGGCCGCAGACCCCGCTCCGCCGTCCGCCGCGCCCTCCGAAATCGAGGCCGCAGCTGCCCTGCCCTTCGACGAACCGGCGGCAGAGCCGGCGCCGATGGAAGAATATTTCAAGCCCTCGGCCTATTCCTCGGCCAAGCCGGTTCCGGCACGGCCCGAGCCGGCCCCTGTCGAACTGCCCAAATCCGAGCTGCCCAAGTCCGAACTGGCGCAATCTGAACTGACCCGGTCCGATCTGACCCGGTCCGATCTGGCCCAGCCCGACCCTGCCCCGGCGGAGCCGCCCAAGAGCCTGACGCCCGCGCCGGAAACGCTTGCACCGGCCCAGCCCCTGGCCACCGAATCGGCCAGGGCCGAGCCGCCCACAGCGCCGCGCCCGCCGGTGGCCGAGTTTGCGGCCAAGCCGACGCCGCCGATGCCCGCAGCACCGCTGCCGCCGCAAGGCGCCGCCTTCAGCGCCGAACCGAAGCCTGGCGCCAAGGCGCCGGTTCCCGAAGCGCCGATGGCGATGGATGTCGCCCCCGAGGCGATCCTGCCCGATGAGGATGATGTGCCCCCGGCGCCTGCGGCCGAAATCGTCGCGGCCTTCGCCAGCCGCCGCACCGCCGCCATCGCGGCGGGAGGTGTGGCCAAGCCCGCCGCCTCGAAGATCCCCGCGGTCGGGGCTGCGCCCAACCCGCGTGCCGCGGTGCCGCGTCCCAACCTCGCCCGCCCGGCAGCCGCCCCGGCGCAACCCGCCGCGGCCAAACCCGGCGCCAGCACGATCCGGCCGCCGATCGGCAAGACCGCCAAGGTCGGCGCCGGCGCGACCGGGGCCTCGGTCACCGCGCCGGGCATTCTGGGCGCCAAGCGCGAACGTCCCACCGTCGCCGCGACCACCGCCGAGACGCCCGAGATCGCCGCCCGCCGCGCCGCGGCCAAGCCGCAGACCGGTCTGGGCAGCCGCCCGGTCGCGACCAAAGGCAAGCCGCGCTACCTGGGCCTGATCCTGACCGGGCTTTTGCTGCTGCTTCTGGCGGCTGTCGCCGCCTGGTCCAGCTTCTTCATCGGCACCAATGACGCGACCGGCGCCCTGACGCCCGAGACCAGCACCAGCCAGACCGCGAGCGTCACCGCGCCGCCGACCGAGACGCCGGCCGAGACGACCGCGACCCCGGTGCCCCCCGAGACGGCCCTCCCGGCGAACGGGACCACCGCGACGGATACCACCGCAACTGCGGCGGCCCCGCAAAGCGCCGCTGTCGATCCGCAGCCCGAGGCAACACCCGGCCAACCGGCAGCCTCGCCCTCGCCCGAGGGTGACACCGCTCAAGCGGCCCTGCCCGCCGATGCTGCGGCCAGAACCGCGACCTCGGCGATGGAAGCTGCGGTGCCGCCGCCCGAGGGGCTGGCCTCCGCCGCCGCCGCGCCGGGGGATGGGACGTCCGGGTCGGTTGCCAACCCCGCGGCCCTGGCGGACAACGCCGGCAAGGACGGGATCGTGCTGGCCGGCGTGGATGCGCCGCCGCGGATTGCCGGTGCCCTGCCGCCACCCAGCCTCGCGGCGGGTGCCGACGCGAGCCCCGCCGCCGAGCCGCCACCACCGCCCTTCGGCACGGTCTACAAGTTCGACGCGGACGGCCGCATCATCCCGACGCCCGAAGGAATCATGACGCCCGAGGGCGTTTTGCTCGTTGCGGGCAAGCCCAAGCAATTGCCGCCTGACCGTCCGGCGGCGCTGTCCGTGCTGACCACCCCGCCAACTGCCAGCGATGCCGCTGCGGCGGCAAGCGCCCCGGCAGGGGCCCCGGCAACCGCGACCCCGAGCGCCAATGTCGCCACGGCGACGGCACCAGCCAATCCTGCCGATGCCGCCACGACCGCCAGCACCCCGGCCAGCACCCCGGCTCCGGGCGCCATCGGATCAGCCGCCGCCGTGCCCGCGCCTTCGCTTCCGGCCCCGGTTTCCCCGGCGCTCCTGGCACCTGCCGCCGCAGCGCCCGAGCCTTTGGCGCAAGACCCGACCCTTGCGGGCAAGCGCCCCAAGGCGCGACCCGCCGCCCTTTCGGTCCCGAGCGACCAGCAGGGCGCCCTGAGCCAGTCGACCACCGATGTCCCCGTCGCCGACAGCCGGCTTGCAGGCTTTCGCCCGCAGGCCCGTCCCGCCGGACTGGCCAGCGCCAAGACCGCCGTTCTGGCCCCTGACACCGGGGCGGATGCCACGGCGGCCTCGGCCTCGCTGGCGGCCAACGGCGCCACGCTCCTGACCTCGCCCAAGCCGCAGGCCCGCCCCTCGGGGATGGATCAGGCCGTCGTCAATGACGCGGTGCAGGCCGCGCTGAACCAGGCGCAGCCGCAAGCCACGGTGAAAGTGCAGCCCGCCGCCAAGGCCCAGGTCGCCGCCAACACGACAGCCGAGCCGTTGGACGAGCCGGATCTCGAATCCCCCGCGCCGAACCTGCCGACCAATGCTTCGGTCGCCAAACAGGCGACGGTCAAGCGCGGGCTCAACACCTCGCAGATCGCACTGCTGGCGGTGTTCGGCACGCCCTCCTCCCGCTTTGCAATGGTCCGTCAGGCCAATGGCGCGGTCAAGCGCGTCAAGGTCGGCGACAATATCGACGGCGGGCGCGTCGCCGCCATCTCGGACAACAGCGTGCAGTACCAGCGCGGCGGCCGGATCGTGACGCTCTCCCTGCCCTCGGGTTGAGCATTTTTCGCGAAAATCGCAATTTTCTGTGACGCGGCAGTTTCCACTGTCATCAGGTCTTTCTATCCTGTGGCCCGAATGTTCTACCAAAACCTGATCCGGTCGGCCCGTCATCCGGGCCGCACCGGATTTTTGATGCCTTGACTCCCTGAAGGACCCGGATGGAAAGCTTTCTGCTGCAAGCCTCGATTTACCTGGGCGCCGCCGTATTGGTGGTGCCCTTGTCGGTGCGGTTGGGCCTCGGCTCGGTGCTGGGCTATCTGGCCGCCGGCATCCTGATGGGGCCGGTGATGGGGCTCGCCGGGGCGGGCACCACCGACCTGCAGCATTTCGCTGAATTCGGCGTGGTCCTGATGCTGTTCCTGATCGGGCTGGAGCTGGAGCCGAAGGCCCTGTGGGACATGCGGATGAAGCTTCTGGGCATGGGCGGCCTGCAAGTCACCCTGACCATGGCAGCCGTGGCGGGGGCGCTTTACGCCTCGGGGATGCAGGTCCAGGTCGCGCTGATCATGGGGATGATCGGGGCGATGTCCTCGACCGCGATCGTGCTGCAGACCCTGGCAGAAAAGAACCTGATGCGGACCGGCGGCGGCCGGGCGAGCTTTGCCGTGCTTCTGACGCAGGATCTGGCCGTGGTCCCGATCCTGTCCGTCATGCCGCTTCTGGCGATGGAGGCGGTGCAGGGCATCACCGCCCAGACCTTCGGCGTGACCAATCCGGTCACCGTGGTCGAAAGCCATGGCACCGATGTGGCCCAGCCCTTGCTGAACCTGATCCAGACCCTGCCCGCCTGGCAGACCACGGCGCTGACGCTGGCCATCGTCGCGGCGATCATCCTGACCGGGCATTACCTGACCCGGCCGATCTTCCGCTTCGTCCACGCCGCCCGCCTGCCCGAGATGTCAACCTTCATCTCCCTGCTGCTGGTCCTCGGCATCGCCTTCCTGATGATGCTGGTCGGCCTCTCCCCCGCGCTTGGCACCTTTGTCGCCGGGGTGGTTCTGGCCAACTCGGAGTTCCGCCACCAGCTTGAGGCCGATCTGCAGCCCTTCAAGGGCCTGCTCATGGGGATCTTCTTCATGACGGTGGGCGTCGGCATCAACTTCGCCCTGATGCTGCGCGAGCCGGTCAAGGTGGTCTGCCTGGTGGTGGGCCTGATCCTGATCAAGGCGGTGGTGCTGTTCCTGATCGGCACGATCTTCCGCCTCAGGCTGCGCGACCGGGCGCTGTTCACCCTCGGCCTCGCGCAGGGCGGCGAGTTCGGCTTTCTGATCATCTCGATCGCGCGTTCCGAAGGGGCGATGCCGGTGGTGGCGGGGCAGATGGCGCAGCTGGTGATCTCGCTGTCGATGCTGCTGACGCCGGTGTTGTTCCTGGTCTACGAGGCCTTGTCGCGCCGCTTCAGCGGGCGGCAACAGACCGAGCGCCCCGCCGACACGATCGAGGAGAAGGGCGCCGTCATCATCTGCGGCATCGGTCGCTTTGGTCAGGTCGTCAACCGGCTGGTGCGCCACTCCGGTCTGCCGACGGTGGTGCTGGACGACAACCTTTCGCTGATCGAGACGATGCGCCGCTTCGGCATCAAGGGCTATTTCGGCGACCCCTCGCGCCCCGAACTTCTGGAGGCGGCAGGCCTCGCCACAGCCCAGGTGCTGGTCGTGGCGGTGGATGAACCGGCGCGAGCGACACAGATCGTCCGCTATGCCCGCTCTCGCCGGCCCGATATCCACATCGTGGTGCGCGCCTATGACCGGATCCATGTTTATGAGCTGTACAAGGCCGGTGCCTCGGACATCGTGCGCGAGACCTTCGACAGCTCGCTGCGCGCCGGGCGCTATGTGCTGGAGAACATGGGTTTTTCGGAATACGAGGCCTCAAACCTGTCGAAAGCCTATTTCCGCCTCGACCGCGCCGCGATGCGCGATCTGGCCGAGGTCTGGGTGCCGGGCCAACCGGTGGACCAGAACCCGGCCTATATCGAGCGCGCCAAGAAGCTGGACCGCGACCTGGAAACCGCATTGATCCAGGAGATCTACGACCTGCGCCCAATGGATGTGAGCGACTAGCGGGCCGCAGGGCCCGCGACCGGGGACTCAGCCCCCGGCCACGCCCGCCTCGGCAAAGGTCGCCATGCCGGAATGGCAATTGGCGGCCGCCTGCACGATGCCGATGGCCAGGGCCGCGCCCGACCCCTCGCCGAGCCGCAGACCCAGCGACAGAAGCGGCGCCTTGCCCAGGGCCTCCAGCAGGCGGATATGGGCCGCCTCGGCGCTGGCATGGCCCGCGATGCAGTGGTCAAGCGCACCCGGTGCCGCCTTGTGCAGCACCGCTGCCGCCGCACAGGCGATGAAACCGTCAAGGATCACCGGCACGCGCAGCACCCGGGCGCGCAGCATGGCGCCGGCCATCGCCGCCACCTCGCGCCCGCCAAGCGCCGCCAGCACCGCCAGAGGCTCGCGCGAGGTAAGGCGCCCTACCCCTGCCCTGACCGCCGCCGCCTTGCGCGCAAGGCCCTTGTCATCCACGCCGGTGCCGCGCCCGACCCAATCCTCCGCCGCGCCGCCAAAAAGCGCGCAGGCGATTGCGGCAGCCGAGGTCGTGTTGCCGATCCCCATCTCGCCCGGGGCCAGAAGGTCGGCCTTGGGGTTGACCGCGTTCCAGCCGGCCAGAAGCGCCGCGACCAGATCGGCCTCGCTCATCGCGTCGCTTTGGGTGAAATCGGCGGTCGGGCGGTCCAGCTCCAGCGCGGTCACCGTCAGATCGGCCCCGAAGGTGCGCGACAGCTGGTTGATCGCGGCGCCGCCATGGGTGAAGTTCGCCACCATCTGCACCGTCACCTCGGGCGGAAAGGCCGAAACGCCTTGCGCCACGACGCCATGATTGCCGGCAAAAATCGCGACCTGCGGCGAGGTGATGCGCGGGCGGTCGGTGCCCTGCCAACCGGCCAGCCAGACCGCGACCTCCTCCAGCCGGCCCAGCGAGCCCGGCGGCTTGGTCAGCTGGCCATTGCGCGCCTCGGCGGCGGCAAGGGCGCCGGCATCTGCGGCGGGCAGCGTGGCGAGGATCTGGCGGAAATCAGCGAGTGTGGCGGGCGTATCGGTCACTTGAGCCTCCATGACAGGTGGCAAAGGGGTAATCCGATGGCGGGCAAATGGCCAGACACAGCGGACCCTTTGCCACCCGTTCCCGACATGCGAAAAGGGCGGCCCCGCAGGACCGCCCTTCATGCCGTGGTGTTGAGCAGCGCCGGTTCAGGCAGCGCGGCCAACCAGAACTTCGCCGACTTTCTTCTGCGCGCCAGCTTCATCGACGCCAGCGACGGCGGCCACTTCGCGGGTCAGACGCTCCAGCGCCGCTTCGTAAAGCTGGCGTTCGGAATAGGACTGCTCGCGCTGGTCATCCGAGCGGTGGAGGTCGCGCACGACCTCGGCAATCGCCATCAGGTCGCCCGAGTTGATCTTCTGTTCGTATTCCTGCGCCCGGCGCGACCACATGGCGCGCTTGACCCGGGCCTTGCCCTTGAGGGTGTCCAGCGCCTTGGTCACCACATCAGGGGTCGACAGCGAGCGCATGCCGATCTCGGTCGCCTTATGGGTCGGAACCCGCAGGGTCATCTTGTCCTTTTCAAAGGAGATGACGAAAAGCTCCAGACGGAGACCGGCGATCTCCTGCTCTTCGATGGACATGATCTTGCCGACGCCATGCGCCGGGTACACCACGAAATCATTCGGGTGAAAGTCGGGCTTCTTCATCTTGGTCATTCAGTCACTTCCTATGGGGCATGGCCCGGACAGACGAAAATTCACCGTGCGTGGCCTAAACCACGCCGTTTTCAGGGCTCACAGTCGTCGGAAAATCAGTTCCCAGGCGAGCAGCTCTGAGACAGATCAGGCATCCTTCATTGATTGTGACATGTGTATAACACAAAAAATGCGAAATTCCAAGAACCGCATCATGCGCTAACACCCGCTTGGGGCTTGTTCCCCAAGGATTCTTTCACACCAAGTTTCAATACCCACAGCAAAGTGAGCGAATCGGGTACGCCTTAAGGCGTAAACCCGCCGGAGGCCTCAGCCGCCGGGGCCGGCGAGTTCGGAGAAGTATTTCTTCAGTTTGTCCTTTTCGCCGTCACGTTCGGCGCTTTCGGGCAGCGGGTCTTTCTTGGTCACGATCACCGGCCACATCTCGGCATATTTGCGGTTGAAGGTGACCCAATGGTCCAGATCCGGCTCGGTATCGGGGCGGATCGCGTCGGCGGGGCATTCGGGCTCGCAAACGCCGCAGTCGATGCATTCATCCGGATGGATGACCAGCATATTCTCGCCCTCGTAGAAGCAGTCCACCGGACAGACTTCGACGCAGTCGGTGTATTTGCAGGCGATGCAGTTGTCGATCACCACATAGGTCATGGCCGTTCAATCCTCAGAATTCCGCGTCGTCTGACTAGACGAGGCGCGGCGATCATTCAAGAGACGAAGCTTCTTCCGGCGGTTCTGGCGCATCAAGGTCGGCATAGAGTGCCTGCGCTTCGGGCGCCGGGCCGCGTCGGAGCCCCAAAGACAGGATGCGGATCACCCGGATCCGGTTGCCCTGCGGAAAGGTCAACACATCGCCCGGGCCGACCGCATGGCCCGGCTTGACGCATCTTTGCCCATTGAGGCGCAGATGGCCGCCGGTCACCACCTCGGCGGCGAGGTCGCGCCCCTTGAAGAAGCGCGCCTGCCACAGGTATTTGTCCAGCCGCAGTTTCGGGCTGTCAAAGGTCCGAGATTTTGCCCCGGGCCCCGCCAATCACTTGTTCAGCTTGAGCGCTGCCAGAACAGCGAAGGGATTGTCCGGATCGACCGGCTTTTCCGCCCGCGGCGGCCGCGCTTCAAAGCTGCGCTGCGGCTTGGCATCGGATTTGGCGTCGTACTTGCCATCCTTCGGGCGCGGCTTGCGGTCGCCCTGAGAACGCTCGCCCTGCCCGCGATCGCCTTGCGGACGCTCGCCCTGGCCATCGCGCGGCTTGCCCTTGTAGCCACCCCGGTCGCCACCTTCGCGGCGCGGCTTGGCCTCGGCGGGGACTGCGGCGGCTTCGCCCTCGACCGCAGGCGCGGCGGGTGCTGCATCGCGACGCTGGCCGCGATCGTTGCGCGGGCCACCCGAGCGCGGGGCGCGGTCGCCGCGCGGCTCGCCCGCCTGTTCGGTGCGGGCCGGGCGGGCCGGACGCTCGGCGCGTTCCGGGCGCGGGCGCGGCTTAGGCGCCCAGGTGAAGGTGACGAAGCTTTCCATTTCCGGCGCCGGTTCGGCGACAGGTTCCGCCGCAGCCTCGCCTTCGACGGCTTCGGCCACCACGACAGGCTCTTCCGGCACCGGGTTGATCAGCGAGACCTCTTCGGGCACCGGGTTCAGCGAGACCGGCTCCTCGGCCTTGACCTCAACCACCGGGGCTGCGGCCTTGACCTTGACGCGTTCGCCCTTCTCGCCCTTGTAGCCCAGACCGCCCATCAGATCGACGAACTGTTCCAGCGTCATGCCGGTGATCGACAGCATGTCCGGCGTGGCCTCAAAGCCCACACGGCTGTCCTTGGTGCGCAGGATGTCGGCCAGACGTTCCAGCATGTCGATGCGGATCGCCCGGGTGCCCGAGGGGTGGTAGCCCGACAACGTGTAATGGCTGCGCGGCACTTCGGCCAGGTTCGGGATCGTCACGAGGCCCGGAGGCGGGCTTTCGGGGAAGTCCTGCAAGCCGTTCCAAAGGCTCCACAGCACCAGACGCAACCGCGTCGGCGCCGGTTTCAGCAGCAGCGGCAGGAAGATGGTGAACTGGCCGAACCGCACGCCATGCTTGCGCAGGGCGGCACGGGCGTCCTGATCCAGCGCCTTGACATCGTTTGCGACCTCATCGCGCGGGATGACGCCCATCGCCTCGACCAGACGGAAGGCGAAGCCGCGGGCCAGCCCGGTCAGCGCCTCGTCCCGGCTCATCGCCGCGAGGGGCTCGAAGAGGGCGGCAATCTTGCGGTCGATGAAATGCTGCGCGCGGCGGCGCACCTTGTCGGCCACATCGGGGCCGGCTTCCTCGTCGACAAAAACCTCGACCTGCGGGCGGAGCGATTCACCGCCCTTGACCAGCTTGCCCACGGCAGAGTTGCCCCACATCAGCCCGCCCTGAGTGGTGTAATCCATCTCAGTGTCCGGGGCGTTGTAGAAGCGGTCTGCGCGCAGATGGAATTCGGGCTTCAATGCCGCAAGGGCTGCCGTGCGCAGGGTCTGCGCCTCTTCCGGTGACTTGGTCGCGTCTTGCCGGAACCGGAACCCGTCCAGCTTACCCACGAATTCGCCACTCACCGTGACTTCACCCTTGTCATTCACCTCGGCCACGAGGGTCTCCTTCTGCTTCAACCGCCGCAACAGCACTGACGTGCGCCGGTCAACAAATCTTTGCGTCAAAGCCAGATGCAGGGCATCTGACAGGCGGTCTTCTACTGCACGCGTCTCGTCTCGCCAATGGCTTTCGTCTTCGACCCAGCCTTTGCGTTGCGCAACATAGGTCCAGGTGCGGATATAGGCCAATCGTTTGGAGATTGTATCAATGTCGCCGCCGGCTTTGTCGATTCGTTCGATGGCTTTCTTCAGCCAATCGGCGGGGATGCGCGTCTGCGACAGGCCGCGCCCGGTGAGAAAGTCGAAGATTCGGGCGAGGAGCGTCAGATGTTCGTTGTCCGAGGCGTTGCGGAAGTCCGGCACCCGGCAGACATCCCACAAGAGCCGCACCCTTTGCGGGCTGGTCAGCTTTCCTACGACCTCCGGCAGGCCCGAGAGGTATTTCAGCGCCAGCACGTCATCGGCATCCCTGGCGCGCGACAGCCAGGGGTTGAAGGTCGGCAGTTCCAGCGAGCGGATCAGCCTTTCGGCCGAGCCGAAGTCCAGATCGGCATTGCGCCACATCAGCTTGCGCACCGGATCGAACTTGTGCGCCTCGATCGCCTCGATCTCTTCCTCGTCGAAGGGGCGCGCCTCGCCGGTCACGCCAAAGGTGCCGTTTTCGGTATGGCGCCCAGCGCGGCCAGCGATCTGGCCGATCTCCTGCGTGTTGAGCATCCGCATCCGCCGCCCGTCGAATTTCGAGGTTGAGGCGAAGGCCACATGCTTGATATCAAGGTTCAGCCCCATGCCGATGGCATCGGTGGCGACGAGGTAATCGACATCGCCGTTCTGATACATCGCGACCTGCGCATTGCGGGTGCGCGGGGAAAGCGCGCCCATCACCACCGCACACCCGCCCTTGGTGCGGCGGATCAGCTCGGCGATGGCATAGACATTTTCAACACTGAAGCCGACGATGGCCGAGCGTTCCGGCATACGGCTTATCTTTTTCGAACCTGCGAAGGTCAGGGTCGAAAACCGCTGCTTCTTTTCGAACTGCACGCCGGGGATCAGCCCCGCAATCGCCGGGCGCATCGTGTCCGAGCCTAAGAACAGCGTCTCGATCAACCCCCGCGCATGCAGAAGCCGGTTGGTGAAGACATGGCCGCGTTCAGGGTCGGCGCAAAGCTGGATCTCGTCGACCACGACGATATCGGCGCCAATCTCGAGAGGCATCGCTTCGGTTGTCGCCACCCAGTAATGCGGGCGGTCGGGGATGATCCGCTCCTCGCCCGTGATCAGCGCCACCACCGAGGGGCCGCGCAGCGCCACCACGCGGTCATAGACCTCGCGCGCCAGCAGGCGCAACGGCAGGCCGATCACCCCGGTGCGGTGCGACAGCATCTTTTCGATGGCATAATGGGTCTTGCCGGTGTTGGTCGGCCCAAGGACCGCCGTCACCCGTGAAGGCTCTTGCACTTACAGCTCCTGACCGCCGAGCTTGGCGTCCAGCCGTTTCACCGACTTCGCCACATCCGTCATATGGGGATTCAGCTTCAGGGCCTCGCGGTAGACTTCCAATGCCTTGTCAGGCTCGTTCAGCTGTTCAAAAATCATCCCCAGCCCGGCCAGCGCGCCGAAATGGCGCGGGTTGAGCGACAGGGTCTTGGCGATATCGGCGACCGCCAGACCGAACTGGCCGATCTGGTAATAGGCGATGGCGCGTTCGTTATAGCCCTCGGCAAAGTCGGGCGCGTGATCGATCAGGGCGGTCAGATGGTTGATCGCGGTCTTGGCATCGCCATCCGCCATCGCCCCCTCGCCGCGCCGCAACAGAAGGTCCATCGAGGCGGAGCCGGATTTCGACCATTCCAGCAGGATCTCCTGCGTGATCTGGCCCGCTTCTTCATCAGTCGCGGTCTGCAGCTGCTGAAACAGGTCGTCCAGCCGCTTGGAATCGGCAAGGGCCGGCATCAGCCCTGCTACAATCAGCAGAACCGTGACAAGCAGGCCATTGGCAAGGCGTCGCAGGGCTTTCATAACCCCAAGGTAACGCATGGCGCCGGAAATGCCAGAGCCCCCACCTCACGAAGGAGACAGGAATGAGCAAAGTGATCGACGCGGCGGTGGAAATGCTTTCGGCAAAGGCCGCCGAGAAGGCCGCGGGCTTTGACGGTGTCGCGAAATTCGTCCTGATCGGCGAAGGCACGATCATGTTCGACCAGAACGGCGCACGGGCGGGGGATGAACCGGCCGATGTGACCCTGACCGCCACGACCGAAGTCTTTCAGGCCCTGATCGCGGGCGAGCTTTCGGCCACCAGCGCCTTCATGTCGGGCAAGCTGAGCGTGGATGGTTCGATGGGTCTGGCGATGAAGCTGGGACAGGTCCTGAGTTGAGCGCCCCGCTCTACAACGCGCTGGCCGAGGGCCCGGAGGAGGCCGAGGCCGATTGGCTGCACGCCGCCGACGGCACCCGTCTGCGCGCAGGCTTGTGGAACGCCAGTGCTGCACGGGGCACGGTGTTTCTGCTGCCGGGCCGGTCGGAATATGTCGAGAAATACGGCCGCACCGCGGAATTTCTGGCGCAGGCGGGCTATGCGACCCTGTCGATCGACTGGCGCGGTCAGGGCATGTCGGACCGCGCCCTGCCGGACCGGATGGTCGGTCATGTCTCTGATTTTGCGGAATATCAGAGCGATCTTGACGCGCTTCTGACCTTTGCCCGCGCCCGCGGCCTGCCCGAGCCCTGGCATCTGATGGCCCATTCGATGGGGGGCTGCATCGGCCTGCGCGGGCTGATGCGCAACCTGCCCTTCCGGACGGCGGCCTTCACCGCGCCGATGTGGGGCATCCTGATCCCCGCCTGGCAGAAACCCCTGGCCGAGGTCCTCTCGGCCCTGTCGCGGCACCTGCGCTTTGACCACCTTTACACCCCCGGCACCGGGCCCAAGACCTATGTGACCGACGTGCCCTTTGCCGGCAACACGCTGACCACCGATGCGGTGATGTGGGATTACATGAAGCAGCAGGCGCTGGCCCATCCCGAACTGTCGCTGGGGGGCCCGAGCCTCGGCTGGCTGCGGGCGGCGCTGGTCGAATGCCACGCGCTCAGCCTCTTGCCTGCGCCGGGTATCGCCTGCCTCTGCGCCTTGGGCAGTCAGGAGCGGGTGGTTGACCCGCGGCCAATCCTCCGCAGGATGCAAAACTGGCCCGGCGGCAAGCTCATGCTGGTCGAGGGCGCCGAACACGAAGTTCTGATGGAGCGCCCTGCCCTGCGCGAGGGATTTCTGACCGAAGCCGTGGCGCATTACGCCCGGGGCTGAGGCCGTCAGATGTTGATCTGGGTGAAGCCGTCGCGCAAAGCCCGGCTCCAGGCCTCGCTCATTTCGCGAAACGCCTCGTCGCCGGCTTCGATGCGGCGGCGGCTGGTGACCTTCAGCGCGTCCTTGGCGATCACGCACAGATCCAGGGGCATCCCGACCGACAGGTTCGAGCGCAGCGTCGAATCCATCGACAACAGCACCGCCTTCTGCGCATCGGCCAGCGAGGTCGTCATCTTCACCACGCGGTCAAGGATCGGCTTGCCGTATTTGTGCTCGCCGATCTGCAGGAAGGGGGTGTCCTCGGTCGCCTGGATGAAATTGCCCTCGGGATAGATCAGGAACAACCGCATCGGGCCATCCCGCCTTTGGCCGGCCACGATCATGCTGGCGGTGGCGCCCTGCTTCATCGCGTTCAGCTTCTCGTCGATCTCGCCGCGCACCTCGGCCAGCATGTTGCCGATGATGGTGGCGGCCTTCAGCATGGTCGGCGCCTTCAGGATCGAGGTTTCCTCCGTCGAATCCGGGTCTTCGACCGCGTCCTGCAGCCGGGCGATGGTGGTCTGGGTCACCGACAGCGAACCCGCCGTCATGATGCAGATGATCCGCTCGCCCGGTTCCTCGAAGAAGAACATCTTGCGATAGGTCGAGATATTGTCGAGCCCCGCATTCGTGCGGGTATCGGACAGCATCACGATGCCTTCGTTCAGCAGCAGCCCCACGCAATAGGTCATTCTTACTTCCCCGGTTCGATGGGGTGACCCTATTGCTGCGTTGCCAGAACCGCAACCGTCACATCAAGGCTTTCTGCCCCGCTGGAGCGCGCAGAGCCGCGAATTGGGGCGGCTTCGCGGGCATCAAGGCCCGAACCCAACCGGACGTAGCGGTCATCCGGGCAACACTCGTTTGACGGGTCGAATCCGACCCAGCCGAGACCCGGGATATGCAGTTCAGCCCAGGCGTGTGCCGCTTCGTGCGGCTCGCCCTCGGCGTCAGCCAGAAGATAGCCCGAGACATAGCGCGCCGGAATCCCGTTGGCCCTTGCGATGGTGCAAAGCGCATGGGTGTGGTCCTGACAGACGCCCTCGCCCTGCTCCAGCGCCTCGGCGGCGGTGGTGCGGGCATGGGTGGAGCCGGGGCGATAGGCGATCGCCTCGGACACCGCGCGCGACAGGGCGTGGGCCATGGCCAAACGGTTATCAATCCCCTCGGCCACGGTGGCCAGCGTGATCAGGCCGCCGGTCAGTTCGGTGGCGGTCGTCTCGCCCAGATAGCATTCGGGGGCGGCAAGTTCGCGGTGACCGCGCAGCACGCCCGCGGTATCCGAGGTTGCCACCCGGCCGCGCACCCGCACCTCGATCTCGCTGACCGGGCCCTTGACGCTCCAGCCCTGCACCCAATCGCCAGCCCCGTCGCGGAAGCCGCCGCCCTTGACCCCGCCCGAGACGGTGACCTCCCAGTCAAGCACCTGCTGGCCTTCGTGGACCGTCGGCATCAGGCGGTGGCTTTGCACCACGCCGCGCACCGGGCTGTCGTAGCGGTAAAGCGTCACATGGTCGATGAGCAGCAGCATCAGCGCATGTCTCCCGAAAGGTAGGTGTTGTGGACCATCCCGGCGATTTCGGCGGTGTTGATGATGAACCGGCCAAGGAACTCGTGCAGGCCCTCTTCAAAGATCGCTTCCGAGGTCAGCCCGTCCAGCTCGGCCTGCAGGGCCGCGGCCTTGTCCTGTGCTTCGGTCGATTTGCCGTAGATCTTGGCGATCCGGCTCAGGTGCTGGTTCACATCCGTCACGCAAGTGATCAGGGCGCGCGGGCAGTGCGGGTTCAGGATCAGGAAATGCGCGATCTTCTGCGCCGTGACCTCGCCGCCATAGGCCCAATGGAAGGCCCGGTTCAAGGACAGGGCGCGCAGCATCATCGCCCATTGGTCATTGTCCACGCCCGAGCCCACGCCCATTCGCGGCAGAAGGACGTAGTATTTCACATCCATCAGCCGCGCCGTCGCATCGCCCCGCTCCAAAGCGTAGCCGAGCGTCAGGAAGTCGTAGCCGTCGTTGCGCAAGAGGGTCGCGTCGATGGCGCCGCGCACCATGGCCGCGTGTTTCATCGTCCAGTCGGTCAGGCGCGACAGTTCCAGCTGGCTGCGCGGGGTGCGCTCGATCTGGCGCAACTCCTGAAAGGCGGTGTTGAGCGCGTCCCACACCTGCCCCGTCAGCGCCGTCCGCACGATCCGGCCATTCTCGCGGGCTTGGGTGATGCAGGAGGCCACCGAAGACGGGTTGTCGCGGTCAAAGAACAGGAAGCTTTCGATGTTGCGCTGCACCGCCTCGTCATATTTGCGGGCAAAGGCCTCCTGCGTGCCGGTCGATTGCAGGATCGAATCCCATTCGTTGCGATAGCCCTGCGCCGAGGGCAGAAGCGAGATCCGCGCCCCCACCTCCAGCGAGCGTGCCGCCGTTTCGGCGCGTTCCATGTAGCGGGCGATCCAGTAAAGGTTATCAGCGGTTCTTGATAGCATGACTTACTCCGCCAAAACCCAGGTATCCTTGACGCCGCCACCCTGAGAGGAGTTCACGACCAGTGATCCCTCCGTCAGGGCCACCCGTGTCAGCCCCCCCGGCACCAACTCTATCCTCTCGCCTACCAGACAATAGGGCCGCAGGTCCACATGACGCGGCGCCACACCCTCTTCGACAAAGGTCGGCGTGGCGGACAGGGCCAGCGTCGGCTGGGCGATGTAGTTGGAAGGGTCCTTCTCGATCTTGGCGCGGAACATCTCGACCTCGGCCTTGGTCGATTTCGGCCCGACCAGCATGCCGTAGCCGCCCGAGCCGTGAACCTCCTTGACCACCAGCTCCGGCAGGTGTTCCAGCACATATTTGCAATCGTCGGCCTTGGCGCATTGCCAGGTCGGCACATTGTTCAGGATCGGCTCTTCGCCCAGATAGAAGCGCACCATTTCCGGCACATAGGTGTAGACCGCCTTGTCGTCGGCCACCCCGGCCCCCGGCGCCGAACAGATCGACACCCCGCCCGAACGGTAGACATCCATCAGCCCCGCCACGCCCAGCATCGAATCCGGGCGGAAGCACAGCGGGTCGATGAAGGCATCATCAAGTCTGCGATAGATCACATCGACGCGCTTCGGCCCCTGCGTCGTGCGCATGTAGACGAACTCGCCCTCGACAAACAGATCCTGCCCCTCGACCAGTTCGACCCCCATCAGGTCGGCGAGGAAGGAATGCTCGTAATAGGCCGAATTGTAATGCCCCGGCGTCAGGATCACCACGGTCGGGTCACCCTGGCATTTCATCGGCGCGACCGAGGTCAGCGTGCGGCGGAGAAGTTCGTGGTAGCGGTCCACCGGCTCGATCCGGTTTTCGCGGAACAGGTCGGGGAACATCCGCATCATCATCTCGCGGCTTTCCAGCATGTAGGAAACGCCTGAGGGCGTGCGGCAATTGTCCTCGAGCACGAAGAAGTCGTTCGGCCCGGTGCGCACGATGTCGATGCCCACGATATGGGAATAGACCCCCATCGGCGGCACGAATCCCACAACAGCGCGTTCATAAGCCGCGTTCTGGTAGACGAGGTTGGCAGGGATGCGCCCGGCGCGGATGATCTCGCCCCTTCCGTAAACATCGACCAGAAAGGCGTTGAGCGCCCGGGCCCGCTGCTTGATGCCGCGTTCCAGCCGCGCCCATTCGTTATGGGTGAAGACGCGCGGGAACATGTCGAAGGGGATCAACCGGTCCGGGTCACCGCCCTCGCCATAGACCGCAAAGGTGATGCCGATGCGGCGGAACAAGGCCTCGGCCTCGGCCTGTTTCTGGATGCGCAATTCGGCGGGCATGGTGCGCATCCAGGCCTCAAGCTGGGCATAAGGCGGGCGCACGGCGTTTTCGAGATACATCTCGTTGAAGCTTTTGGTCATGTTGGCGACCTTTCCTGTCTGAGGCCAGTAAACCCACCCGTTGCGCCAGCGGGAAGGGGAAGGCGCGAGAAAACAGCGTTTTCTTTCAACACTGCCCAAAAGTTACGCAACAAGCACCTGAAATCTTGCGGCTCCCGCAAGGCATTGCGACGGAGGGCCGCCGAATGCGGGTGAAATGCCCGGCAAATGCGCTTTATACTGCCGCAATGTCGCCCAGCCCGCTGATCATTCCGACCCGACAGGGGCTTTATTGCCCGGCGGGGGATTTCCACATCGACCCGATGGGAAAGGTGCCGCGCGCCCTTGTCACCCATGGCCATTCCGACCATGCGGCGCGCGGAATGGGCGCCTATCTCTGCACCGATCAGGCACTTCCCGTGATTCGCCACCGTCTGGGCAAGATCAGCGCGGAGGGTCTGGCCTATGGCGCGCGGCGCCAGATCGGCGAAGTCACCGTCAGCTTCCATCCCGCCGGCCATGTCCCCGGCTCCGCACAGATCAGGATCGAGCATGCAGGCGAAGTCTGGGTCGTCTCGGGCGACTACAAGACCGAGGCCGATGCGCTCTGCGAACCCTTCGAGCCTTTGCGCTGCGATACCTTCCTCAGCGAGTGCACCTTCGGCCTGCCGATCTTCCAATGGCGGCCGGAGGCGGAGGTTCTGGCCGAAATAACCCAATGGTGGCAAAGGAATGCCGCCGAGGGCCGGGCTTCCGTCCTCCTCGCCTATTCCTTCGGCAAGGCGCAGCGCCTGATGGCAGGGCTCGCCGGCCTTGGCCCGATCTGCACCCATCCCGTGGTGGAATCGGTAACAGAAATCCTGCGCGTTCAAGGCTATGCCCTGCCGCCGACCCTGCCCCTGACCGATGCCCCGCCGCCCGCCGGCGCCCTCGTCATCGCAACGCCCAACGCCATGGCCAGCGACTGGGCGCTTGGCCTTGGCCCGCATGAGACCGCTGCCGCCTCGGGCTGGATGACCCTTGCCGCCCGGCGCAAAGGCACCTCCGCCGCCTTCACCCTGTCCGATCACGCCGACTGGCCCGGCCTCAATGCCGCCGTAAAGGCCACCGGCGCGGCCCAGGTCCTGACCATGCACGGCTATACTGAAGCCTTCAGCCAGCACCTCGCAGCCCAGGGCCTGCAGTCTCGCGCCCTGCCATGATCCGCTTCGCAGATCTCCTCGCCACAGGCACCCCGACCGAAGTCCGCTTCAAAGCCTATGCGGCCGAGGTCGGAGCACAGGAGGCCGCAGCCGCCCGCGCCCTCCTCTCCGGCAGCCGCCCGAAACGCATCGCCTCCGCCGTCATGCTGCTGGCCTGGGTGGCGGAGGCGACCGATACCCCGCCCTTCCTGCTGGACCATTGCCTGCACGCCTGCCCCGACAAGGCGGAACTCGCGGCCCTGCTCCTCCCCGCCCCAACCGGCACGCCCCCGACCCTGACCGAGTCCCTCACGCAACTCACCGGCCCCGCGCCCTACCTCGCCCTCGCCCGCCGCCTGCCCCCTTCGGCGCGGCTGATCCTCAACCGCCTCGCCGCCGGCACCTTCCGCGCGAAACTGCCCCCCCCGCAGGAGGCACCGCAAACCCCGGGCACCTGCCTCGCCATCCTGACCCTGATCAACCCCGCCGCCCCCGAGGCCACCTTCGCCCTGCCCCACGGCAACGGCCTGATCCCGCTCACCAAACTCCGCCTCACCCTGCCGGAGACGCCCGAGATCCTGGCCTGGGTCCGCGCCAACACCACCGACCGCTTCGGCCCCCTGCGCCAGGTCACCCCGACCCTCGTCTTCGAGATCGCCCACCAGGGCACCACCCCCAACACCCGCCGCAAATCCGGCTTCGACCTCATCGAACCCCAGCTGGTCGCCTGGCACCGCGCCCTCACCCCCGACCGCGCCACGCCGCTCTCCCATTTCATCCAGATCTGAATATCCATCTTCCCCGGCCCGCCGTTCACGCCGAACTGTGGCAAATCGCGGTTTCAAATCCGCCCCCGCCCCCCTACATAGGACCAAAGCCAGATGAGGTTCCGATGTTCACCAAATTCCGCCCGCTTCTCGATGCCAGCGCCGCAGGCTCCGCCCCCGGCAACCTCGGCCCGCTGCCCGACTGGGACCTGACCGACCTTTATCCCAGCCCCGACAGCGCCGAATTCGCCCGCGACATGTCCTGGCTGAAGCAAAGCTGCGCCGGCTTTGCCGCAACCTATCAGGGCAAGCTCGCCACCCTCTCAGCCGAAGCCATGCTCGACTGCGTCCAGACCTATGAGCGGATCGAGACCACCGGTGGCCGCGTCATGTCCTATGCCGGCCTGCGCTACTACCAGAACACGCTGGATTCCGACCGCGCCAAGTTCATGGCCGATGCCGAGGGCGAAATCACCGATTTCACCGCCTCGCTCGTCTTTTTCTCCCTTGAATTCAACCGGCTGGAAGACGACCATCTGGCCAATCTTCTGGCCGAGAACCCTGCCCTCGCCCGCTACAAACCGGTGTTCGACCGGATGCGCGCGATGCGCCCGCACCAACTGTCCGACGAGCTGGAACAGTTCCTGCACGACACTTCCGTCGTCGGCGCCTCGGCCTGGAACAAGCTCTTTGACGAGACGATGGCGGGTCTCATGTTCTCGGTCAAAGGCGAGCCGGAGGAGATGTCGCTGGAAGCGACGCTGAACCTTCTGACCGACACGGCCCGCCCGAAGCGCGAGGCTGCCGCCCATGCCCTGGCCGAGGTCTTTGAAAAGAATGTCAAACTCTTCGCCCGCATCCACAATACGCTCGCCAAGGAAAAGGAAATCCACGACCGCTGGCGCAAGATGCCTTCGCCGCAGGCTGGCCGCCACCTCGCCAACCACGTCGAACCCGAAGTGGTCGAGGCTTTGCGCAATGCCGTCGTGGCGGCCTACCCGAAGCTCTCGCACCGCTACTACAAGCTGAAGGCGAAATGGATGGGCCTTGACCGCCTGCAGGTCTGGGACCGCAACGCGCCCCTGGCCGAGGAAACCCCGCGCCTCGTCGGCTGGGAGGAGGCGGTGGAAACCGTCCGCTCCGCCTATGCCGCCTTTGACCCGCGCATGGCCGAGATTGCCGAGCCCTTCTTCACCAAGGGCTGGATCGATGCCGGCGTCAAACCCGGCAAGGCCCCCGGCGCCTTCGCGCACCCGACCGTGACCACTGTGCATCCCTATGTGATGCTCAACTACCTCGGCAAACCGCGCGACGTGATGACCCTTGCCCATGAACTCGGTCACGGTGTCCACCAGGTCCTGGCGGCGGGGCAAGGCGAGCTTCTCTCCTCCACCCCCCTGACGCTGGCCGAAACCGCCAGCGTCTTTGGCGAGATGCTGACCTTCCGCAAGCTTCTCGACAACGCCAAGACCCCTGCTGAACGGAAGACCCTCCTCGCCGGCAAGGTCGAGGACATGATCAACACGGTCGTCCGCCAGATCGCCTTCTACGATTTCGAATGCAAACTCCACGCCGCCCGCGCCGATGGCGAACTGACGCCCGACGACATCAACGCCTTGTGGATGTCGGTGCAGGCGCAATCCCTCGGTCCAGTCTTCGACTTCATGGACGGGTATGAGACCTTCTGGTCCTATATCCCCCACTTCATCCACTCGCCGTTCTACGTCTATGCCTATGCCTTCGGCGACGGGTTGGTGAACGCGCTTTACGCCACCTATGCCGAGGGGCTGCCGGGCTTTGAGGACAAGTATTTCGAGATGCTGAAGGCGGGTGGAAGCAAGCACCACAAGGAGCTTCTGGCGCCCTTCGGTCTGGACGCCAGCGACCCCAAGTTCTGGGACCGCGGGTTGAGCATGATCGCAGGCTTCATCGACGAGCTTGAGGCGATGGAGGCTTAATCCACTGCTTCAAGACTTGGCTTCAAGCCTCTGATACTTCTTTGAAATGTGACGGCAGATCGTGCAGCGGGATGTTCAGCAGATCCTTGTGCAGTTCTGCCGCCACATGGGCATGCAGCGCCTTGGGCAGGGCCGCGCGCAACAGACCCAAAAGCCTGGGGCCGGCGGCGATCACGATCTGATCGTAGCTGCCCTTGGCCCATTCCGCCTCCAGCGCGGCCACGACATGGCGGCAGAAGCGCTGACGCTCCTCGTCGACCTTGGTGTCGGACCCGCCGGCCTCCAGCCCCGGCGCCCCGCCCGCCGAAGCTTCCTCCCGGTTCAGCGAAATCTCGGCCAGGTCAGGCTCATGGGTATGGACAAGACGGAAGCCGTCATCGGCGGCAATCAGGTACAGGCTGCGCAGTTTTTTCATGGCATTCTCCAGTTTAGGTTGCGCTGACCCTGACAGAGCCTCCCTCCGCCCGCCTTGATCTGGAGCATGTTTGGACTGGATATCTGATTTGATCTGCATCGGGTCTTGCAGCGGGAAATGCGTAAAAGGCCGAACACTTTGCCCGGATTTACCACTGCGCAAGGAAGTTGCCCTAGTCTGGGGCCTTGACCGCCAAAAACCGGGAGGACCCATGTGCCAGAATGACGACAGCTGCCAGCAGCACGCCAAGCTCGGGCGGCGCAATTTCATGAAGATCATGTCGCTTGGTGCGGGGATGAGCCTGGTCTCGGTCGCCTCGCCCCTGCGCGCCAGCGGCAAGGCCGAGGCGATCATGCTGTCCTGCATGGATTTCCGGCTGGTGGACGACCTGGTCCGCTATATGGACGGCCACGCCATGCATGACGAATACGACCATGTCGTCCTCGCCGGGGCCTCGCTGGGCGCGATGCACGAGAAATTCGCCGCCTGGCATCAGGTCTTCTGGGACCATGTCGGCCTCGCGGTCAAACTGCACAAGGTCGAAGAGATCATGGTGATCGACCACCGCGATTGCGGCGCCTACAAGCTCGCTTATGGCGAGGAGGCCGTGGCGACGCCCGAACTGGAAACCGCCGTCCATACCCGCGTGCTGGAGGCGTTCAAGCAGGAAGCCGGCAAACGCTTTCCCGAGTTGAAGGTGCGCGGCTTCCTGATGGCGCTGGACGGCACGGTCCAGGACCTCATCCCGACCGCCTGAAGCCAAAGGCCGGGCACCCTACCCGGCCTTCTTCAACCCGTTGCGCCTTACAGCGTGACGGTGCTTTCCATTTGGAACACCCGGTCGATCATGGCTTGCGTGCCGCGAACAAACTCAAGCGGGCAGGGATAAGGCGTGCCATTGCGGACCGAGCGGCTGAAAGCCTCGACCTGGTTGACATATTGGTTCACGCCGGGGAACCGCTCGATCGTGACCTTCTGGCCGGGCTGATGCAATTCCAGCTGGGCCTGATCATGGACCCCGGCGTTGAAGGGCGCGTTGGCGACGCGGATCATGCCCTTGTCGCCCTGGAAGACCACTTCCTGCCGGTTGAACAGCCGCATCGAGGTCATGGCGGAATAGGTGAAACGGCCTTGCGGCCCGCCCATCACGCTGAAGACCTGGGCCCAGACATCGACGCCATTCTCGCGCCGGACCTTGCTTTGCAGCTCGGCCGGTTCGGCCCCGGTGACATAGCGCACCGAGCCATAGGTATAGACGCCGATATCGCGGATGCCACCGCCGCCGGCATCGGCGCGGTTGCGGATATTCGTCACGTCAGAGCGGTTGTCATAGGAAAACGCCGCGTCGACATGGGTGATCTTGCCGATGGCGCCTTCTTCGACCAGCTGCTTGGCGCGCTGCCACTGCGGGTGGAAGACGATCATATAGGCCTCGGCGGCGAGTTTCTTCGCGGCGTCGCGGGCGTGGATGATCTGGTCGATCTCGCGCGCATGCAGCGCAATCGGCTTTTCGGTCAGCACGTTCTTGCCCGCGGCCAAGGCCTTCAGAGTCCAGATGACGTGGAGGTGGTTGGGCAGCGGGATATAGACCGCCTCGACCTCGGGGTCGGCCAGAAGCGCGTCATAGGAATCGTGGATCTTGATGCCGGGGCAGAACTCGATGAAAGGCGCGGCTTTTTCGGTCGAATGGGTGGCCAGCGCGAAAAGCTCGGCCCCTTTGGCGGCATGGATCGCCGGCGCCATATGTTCCCGTGCAAACTTCGCGGCGCCCAGGACGCCCCACTTCACCGCAGCCATTGCTGTCTCCTCCCAAGGGTTTTGGCAGGCTAGGAACTTCGCGCGGCTTCGGCAAGCGGCAAGTCGCTAAAGCCCGCGCAAACCCTTGCGGTTCTTGCGGAAAAGCCACAGCGACTTGATCACAATGGCGCAGTAACCGATCTCGATCACCACCATCGTCTCCCAGGGGAAGGTCAGAAGTGCAGCGACCAAGGCCACGAAACCGACGATGACGAAACGGACATTCTCGGCATAGACGGTGACCGATTTGAACGAGGGTGTCGGGATCCGGCTGATCATCAGCCCGCCGACCAGCACCATCCAGACCGCGAGCAGGGGCGCGGGAAGCGGGGCGGTCTCGGGCGCCATGAAGGCGAAGCACAAGGGCAAAAGTGCCAGCATGGCGCCTGCGGGCGAGGGCACGCCGGTGAAGTTGCCCGAGGGTTTCTCCCCCGGGTTCTCGGCCGCGCGTTCGATCTGCATCCGGTTGCCGATGTTGAACCGCGCGAGGCGCAGAAGACAGCAGGTCGCGTAGATCAGCGTCGCAATCCAGCCGCCGCTTTGCAGCCCATGCAGGCCCCAGAGGTAGATGATCAGCCCCGGGGCCACGCCGAAGTTGACGAAATCCACCAAGCTGTCGAGCTCGGCCCCGATCTCGCTTTCGCTGCGCAAAAGCCGCGCCACCCGGCCATCGAGCCCGTCCAGCACGGCGGCCACCAGGATCATGCCCACCGCGGCCTTGAAATCCCCCGTCACCGCGAAACGGATGCCGGTCAGGCCGGAACACATGGCCGAAATCGTCATCAGATTGGGCAGCAATTGCACCAGGTTCAGTTCGGATCCGCTGCGGGGCTGTTCGCTCATCTCATTCCCTCCGCGCCAGACGCGCCGGGGATTGCGCCGACAGATCGGCGATGATGCTTTCGCCAGCGATCATCGTCTGACCCAGCGCCACCAGAGGCGCCACACCCGGCGGCAGGTACACGTCCAGTCGCGAGCCGAAGCGGATCAGCCCGAAGCGGTCGCCCGCCCGCAAGGACTGCCCGGTCTTGGCAAAGCACAGGATGCGCCGCGCCACCAGGCCCGCGATCTGCACGACGGCGACCTTGGTGCCATCCTCCATCGAGATCAGCAAAGCATTGCGCTCATTGTCTTCCGAGGCCTTGTCGAGCGAGGCATTGACGAAAGTGCCCGGGCGATAGGCAATCGCCTCGATCTTGCCGCCCACCGGCATCCGGTTCACATGGCAGTTGAACACCGACATGAAGACCGAAACCCGGGTCAGCGCCTGCGGCCCCATGCCCAGTTCCACCGGCGGCACCGCCGGCTCGATCAAGGAGATCACGCCATCGGCCGGCGACAGGATCAGCGTATCATCCAGCGGGACCGAGCGTTTGGGGTCGCGGAAGAAGTAATAGCACCAGACGGTCAGCCCGACGCCAAGCCAACCCAACGGCTCCCAGATCAGGAACAGCACAAGCGTGATCACCGCAAAGATGCCGACAAAACGCCAGCCCTCGCGGTGCATCGGTTTGATGAAAGTCTCCAACATGGTCATGGGCGGCTCCTGGCTGTTGGGGCGGTGATACGCGGGGGCGGGCTGAAGTTCAATCGAAACTCCCGCCGGAGGGGGCGCGCGGGCCGGGCGGCGCCACGGGTTTGCCCCGATGATTTGAATCAAGGCGCGGGTCACGCTCCGGGGCCAAGCTGAGGGCAATCTGCGGAGCATGGGATCTGATGAACCGACGCATGGCCTTGTTCCTTCTGGGTCTGGGATCGCTGGCAGCGGTGTCGGGCGGAGTGGTCCGGCACCGGTTTGTGGCGGATCTGGCCCGGGCGCGGGCCAAGATTACGGGCGCCAGTCAGGTCATTGCGACCCGGTTCGGCGCGGTGGAATATGCCGAGGCGGGCCAAGGCCCTCCGGCCTTGATGGTCCATGGCACCGGCGGCGGCTTTGATCAGGGGCTGTTGTTTGCCGCCCCCCTGGCGCGGGCGGGGTTTCGCGTCATCTCCCCCTCGCGCTTTGGTTATCTGGGGTCGGATTTTCCGGCGGATGCCTCGTCCGAAGCGCAGGCAGACGCGCTGGCGGCGCTGCTGGATGCGCTGGGGCTGGACCGGGTGCCGGTGCTCGGCGGTTCCGCCGGCGCGTTGAGTGCGATCCAGTTCGCGATCCGCCACCCCGCGCGCTGTGCGGGTCTGGTCGCGATCGTGCCGGCCACTTTCGTGCCGGGGCGCAAGCCGATGCGGCCCACGAAGCTCGGGGCAGCGATCATGGAATACGCGCTGGGGTCGGATTTTCTGTTCTGGGCCGGGATGGAACTGGCCGAGGACCCGCTTTTCGCCACGCTTCTGGCCACCGACCCTGCGCTGATCCACGCGGCCCCGGCAGCCGAACAGGCCCGGGTGCGCGCCATCCTGCGCGGCATCTTGCCGGTCAGCGCCAAGCGGCGCGGTCTTTTGAACGATGCGGCTTTGGCGGGGAACCCGAAACCCATGGATCTGGACCGGATCACGGCACCGACGCTGGCGATTTCGGTGGAGGATGACCGCTTCGGCACCGCCGAGGCCGCGCGCCATATCGCGGCTCAGGTGCAGGGCGCCAAGCTGGTGATCTACCCGACCGGCGGCCATGTCTGGGTCGGTCACGACGCCGAAGTCTTTGGCGCCGTGACCAATTTTCTGCGCGGGATCTGAAGCGCGGCGTCCCGGTTCAGGCCGGAACCACCATGCCCTTGGTCAGGGCCAGCTGGCGCATCCGCTCCTGCAGCTTTTCAAAGGCGCGCACCTCGATCTGGCGGATGCGCTCGCGGCTGACGCCATAGGCTTCCGACAGCTCCTCCAGCGTGACCGGGGTATCGGCCAGGCGGCGCTTGGTCAGCACATCTTTCTCACGCTCGTTCAGCGCCGACATGGCCTGCGTCAACAGGGCATGGCGGGTGTCGTATTCGTTCTTTTCGGCATAGTCGCCGGCCTGATCGCTGTCTTCATCTTCCAGCCAATCCTGCCATTGGCTGCCGCCCTCTTCGCTGCCGACCGTGGCATTGAGCGAGGCATCGCCGCCCGACAGGCGCCGGTTCATCGAGATGACCTCCGCCTCGCTGACCGACAGGTCCTTGGCGATTTGYGCCAGGTTTTCGGGCCTGAGGTCGCCCTCTTCCAGGGCGCCAACCTTGGCCTTGGCCTTGCGCAGGTTGAAGAACAGCTTCTTCTGGGCCGAGGTCGTGCCGAGCTTCACCAGGCTCCACGAGCGCAGGATATATTCCTGGATCGAGGCGCGGATCCACCACATGGCATAGGTGGCCAGACGGAAGCCCTTTTCGGGATCAAAGCGCTTGACCGCCTGCATCAGGCCAACGTTCGCTTCCGAAATCACCTCAGCCTGCGGCAACCCGTAGCCGCGGTAGCCCATGGCGATCTTGGCCGCGAGGCGCAGGTGCGAGGTGACCATCTTGTGTGCGGCCTGGGTGTCCTGATGATCGACCCACCGTTTGGCCAGCATGTATTCTTCCTCAGGTTCCAGCAGCGGGAACTTGCGGATTTCCTGCATATACCGGTTAAGCCCCTGTTCCGGGCTTGGTGCCGGCAGATTTGCATAGGTGCTCATATTCGACGCCCCCTGTGACATTCCGGTGCGATAGCGCCCCCGGGATAAAGAGTTGATCAGGTATGAACCACTGACCCATGGTTCAAGACCCCTGCCCTAACATGCCTGTATTCCGACTTCTGCGGAACGGTATGCATGTATGAGTTGACAAAGTGTGAACTGGTTCGAGTCTAAATACCAGCGCACAATCTGCGCGAGCCGGCAGGGTCTTGGTGCGAAAATGCACGAGGGGCGGGGCTGGCCTTACACCGTGCCGCGCAGGGCCTCCAGAAGGGCGGTGAAATCGGCCGGCAGGGGCGAGGCGAAGTCGAGCCTTTCGCCGGTCACCGGGTGGTCAAAGCCCAAGGTTGCGGCATGCAGGGCCTGACGCGGGAAGTTGGCTGCGACATCGGCCGCAGCACCAAAGGTCTTGGGCGCCAGCTTGCGGGTGCCGCCATAGGTCGGATCGCCGATCAGCCCGTGGCCGGCATAGGCCATATGCACACGGATCTGGTGGGTGCGCCCGGTTTCCAGCCAGCATTCGACCAGCGAGGCCGCGCCGTGGAAGCTCTCCATGACCCGGGTGCGGGTGACGGCATGGCGGCCCACGCCATCCCAGACCACGGCTTGTTTCTGGCGGTCGGTCTTGTGGCGGGCCAGTTCGGTGGCGATGCGGATGATTCCCCCCGCCTCGACCGTGATGCCGCGCAACCCGCGCAGGCGGGGGTCGCCGGCGTCGGGCTTGCCGTGGACCACGGCGAGGTAGCGGCGGGCGACGGTATGTTCCTCGAACTGCTTGGCCAATCCATGATGCGCGCGGTCGGATTTCGCCACGACCAGCAGGCCGGTGGTGTCCTTGTCGATGCGGTGAACGATGCCGGGGCGCCGCTCGCCGCCGATGCCGGACAGGGTATCGCCGCAGTGAAACAGCAGCGCGTTGACAAGCGTGCCGTTCGGCGTGCCGGGGGCGGGATGCACCACCATCCCAGCGGGCTTGTCGATCACGATCAGGTCGCCATCCTCCCAGATCACCGACAGGGGGATATCTTCGGGCAAGGTCTCCACCGCCACGGCGGGGTCAAGCTGGATGCGGTAGGTCTCGCCCTCGGCGACCTTGGCCTTGCCATCGGTGACGGGCTGACCCTCGCGGCTTACCGCGCCTTCGGCGATCATCCGGGCCAGGCGCGAGCGTGACAGCGCCGCCTCCTCTGGCACAAAGAGCGCCAGCGCCTTATCAAGGCGCGCAGGCGCGTCCTCGGGGATGGTGATGTAGAGTGCATCCTCCTCGGGCAGGTCGTCATTTGCGAAAGAGGGGACCATGGCCGAAACTCCTGAAGATACCGAGGTGAGGCTTCCGCCCGCCCTGCGCTGGCTGCAAGCGCTGGTGATTGCCCTGACGCTCAGCCTGATCGGCGGTGTCATAACGGTGGTTTGGCTGCTTGTCACGCGACTGCCGGTGCCGGGCGCCTATCCGGGCGCGCATCCGTCCTTGCCGCCTGCCCTACAGATGCCGGCGGGGGCCACGGCGGCGGCGGTGACGATGGGGTCGGGCTGGGTCGCGGTGGTGACGACCGACAACCGGATCATGGTCTTCGGCGCGGATGGCAAGTTCTGGCAGGAGGTGGCGGTCAAGCCGCCCGCCCCCTGATCCCGGCCCCCCTGATCGGAGAACCCGATCTGTCACAGGGTTGCGCCGCATCCCGCAAGCGGCCAAGCTGCCGGCCATCGGGGACCGAATGCGACATTTCACGGCGCAAGCGGGGCGGACTCTGCAGGTCTCAGCCCCCACGATCCCCCAAAAGCGTGCCTTCCCACAGGACGGCGGCGCGGCATGACAGCGAAGGGGACTTCTGATGATCGACTTTCTGGCACAGGACGCCACGGCCTTGGCCGGCATGGTGGCCTCGGGTGAGGTGACGCCGACCGAGCTTCTGGACGCAGCCCTGGCCAAGGTTGCGGCGGTCAACCCCGCGCTCAACGCCGTGGTTCTGGTGCAGGAAGACGCCGCCCGCCGCGCCATAGCCAAGGGCCTGCCGCGCGGGCCGTTCCGCGGATTGCCCTTCCTTCTGAAGGACCTCGGCTGCGAGGCGGTGGATTTCCCCTCGCACAACGGCTCGCGCCTCTTCGCCAACACGGTCTATTCCGGCGACTCGGCGATTTTTGAACGGATCCGCGAGACCGGAGTCGTCACTTTCGGGCGCACCACCAGCCCGGAGGGTGGCATCGGCGCCGCCACCGAAAGCGCCGTCTATGGCGGGCCGACGCGCAACCCGTGGAACCTGGACCATACCTCGGGCGGGTCTTCGGGCGGCGCGGGGGCTGCGGTGGCCGCCGGGATCGTGCCCTTTGCCCATGGATCGGATGGCGGCGGCTCGGTGCGGATTCCCGCTGCCTCCTGCGGGCTGTTCGGCTTCAAACCCACCCGCGCCCGCCTGCCCGACGGGCCCTTTTCCGGCGAAGGCTGGGCGGGCATGTCGATCGACGGGTTCCTGACCCGCTCGGTCCGCGATACGGCGCGGATGCTCGATGCCTGTTCCGGCCCCGATCTTGGCGCGCCCTATGTCGCCCCGCCGCTTGCCACCAGCCATGCCGATGCGATCAGCCGCCCGCCGCGCCGGTTGCGGGTGATGCTCTGCGACACCAGCTTCACCGGCGAGAAGATCCACCCCGAAGTGGCCGAGGCCGTCCGCGCCACCGGACGCCTGCTGGAAAGCCTGGGCCACACCGTCACCCAAGGCCTGCCGAAAGCCGATGTGCCGATGATGATGCGGGCCTGGACCGATATCGTCGCCGTCGGCACCGCCCTGTCGGTGCGCGGCGGGTTGCATGGCCGGCCCCTGACCGATGATCTGGTTGAGGGCGTGGGCCGCGGCGCTGTCGCCCATGCCGAAAGCCTGTCCCCCCTGCGCTATCTGGAGGCGGTGGGCGAGATCCACGCCTTTGGCCGCCAGATGGCCCATGCCTTTGACGCCTGCGACGTGATCCTGTCGGCCACGCTCGCCGAACCTGCGGCCAAGGTCGGGCGCTTTGCGCATACCACGACCGATTACCTGAACTACCGTGTTGGGCCGCAAGGGATTTTCGCCTATTCGCCCTTCTGCGCCATCTTCAACGCCTCGGGCCAGCCTGCAGCCTCGCTGCCTTTGGCCATGTCGAGCGACGGGCTGCCGATCGGCATCCACCTCGCCACCCCTTACGGCGCGGACGAGGAATTGATCGCGCTTTGTGCAGAACTGGAGCTGGCACAACCCTGGGCGGCGCTCAGGCCCAAACTTGTTGCCTGACAGGAAAGAATCATTTGCAACTGGCAAAAGCCCCCGCGCAATATGATCAAAATAACAGGGAGCACGCGGTGACAGAGATACTTGCTGTCGAAGCCAAGAACATCGTCAAGGCCTTCGGCCAGGGCGATCACTCCGTCAGGGCGCTGGATGACGTGTCGGTGCAGATCCGCAAGGGCGAGTTCTTCACGCTGCTCGGGCCTTCCGGCTGCGGCAAGACCACGCTGTTGCGCCTGATCGCCGGGTTCGAGATGCCCTCGGATGGCACCATCCTTCTGGAGGGCGCCGATATCACCACCCTGCCGCCCAACAAGCGGCCGGTGAACACGGTGTTTCAAAGCTATGCCCTGTTTCCGCATCTGACCGTTTCGCAGAACATCGCCTTCGGCCTGCAGATGCTGGGCCGCCCCAAGGCCGAGGTCACGGCCACCGTCGCCCGCATGCTGGCCCTGGTCAAACTGCAGGCGATGGCCAACCGCAAGACCAGCCAGCTGTCGGGCGGCCAACAACAGCGGGTGGCTTTGGCCCGGGCGCTGGCCCCCTCGCCCAAGGTGCTGCTGCTCGACGAGCCGCTGTCCGCGCTCGACCTGAAACTGCGCAAGGAAATGCAGATCGAGCTGAAGCGGCTGCAGCTGGAAACCGGGATCACCTTCATCTTCGTGACCCACGACCAGGAAGAAGCCCTGACGATGAGCGACCGGATCGGCGTCATGTCGGCCGGCAAGCTGCAACAGGTGGGCTCGCCGAAGGAGATCTATACCAAACCGGTCAACCGCTTTGTCGCCAGCTTCATCGGCGAGACGAACTTTCTGCCCGCCACGCGCGAGGGCGATCTCTACCGCCTCGACTGCGGCATCCTGATCGCGGCCCCGCCCTGCAATACCGGCCGCGTCACCCTGACCGTGCGGCCCGAACAGGTCCGCCTTGTGGCCGAGAACGAGCCTGACGCCCTGCCCGCCAAGATCACCAACCTGGTCTATTTCGGCACCGACACCCATTGCCACCTGGCGCTGCCCGATGGCACCGAGGTCGTGGCCCGGCTGCAAAGCCCGGCCAATGGCGAGGCGGATCTGGCCATCGGCCAAAGGGTCGGTCTGCGCTTCGTGCCCGAAGCCCTCCAAGTGCTGGAGGATTGAATGAGCCCCGCTGAACAGGCCAAGGAAAGCCAATCCACCCGCAATGGCTGGCTTCTGTCGGCCCCGGCGCTGGTGCTTCTGACCCTGGCGGCGGTGGGCCCGCTTCTGATCGTGGTGGTCTATTCCTTCCTGCAGCCGGGCAAGTATGGCAATGTGGAGTGGAAGTTCTCGCTGGATGCCTGGCAGGGGATCCTGTTCACGCGGGACATCTTCGACAATTCGCTGGCCTGGGCCGATGCGAACCTGACGATCTTCTGGCGCTCGGTCAAACTGTCGATCCTGACCACGGTCTTCACCTTTCTGGTCGGCTTCCCGACCGCCTGGTTCATCGCGACGCGGTCGCCGAAGTCGCGGGCCATGTGGCTGTTCCTGATCACGATTCCCTTCTGGACCAACCTTCTGATCCGCACCTTCGCGATCAACGAGATCATCCGGAAAGAGGGCCTTCTGAACACGGTCCTCACGCATCTGGGCCTGATCAGCCAGCCTCTGGACATGATCTACACCGACATGGCAGTCTTTGTCGGCATGACTTACGTCTACCTGCCCCTGATGGTGCTGCCGCTCTTCGCCGCCCTCGACCGTTTCGACATGCGCCTCTTGGAAGCGGCCTATGATCTTTACGCCAACCCGTTTCAGGTGTTGCGCCGGGTGATCATGCCGATCGTGAAACCGGGGATCATCGCGGGCTCGATCCTGGTCTTCGTGCCCTCGCTGGGGGCTTACGTCACGCCGCGGCTGCTCGGCGGTGGCAAGAACATGATGATCGGCAATTACATCGAACTGCAGTTCGGCCAGGGCCGCAACTGGCCGCTGGGCGCCGCCCTGTCGGTGACGCTGCTGGTGATCGTGACCGGGGCGCTTCTGGTCTATGTCCGCTACGCCAACCGGGAGGTCAAACATGGCCAGTGACGTGATGGCCCAGAAGATGGCGCCCCGGAAGGGCTTTGTCATCTCGCGCCTTCCGGGGTTCAACACGGTGGCGGTGCTGGTCTTCGTGGCCCTGTACCTGCCGATCCTGATGCTGGTGATCTACTCCTTCAACGCCGGCAAGTCGGTGTCGCAGTGGGAGGGGTTCTCTCTGCAATGGTACAGCGTCGCCTGGGCCAATGCTGAGGTGCAGGATGCCACGATCCGCTCGCTTTACCTCGCCTTGTCGGCGGCGGTGATCTCGACCTTCGTGGCGACGCTGGCTGCCCTCGGTACAACGCGCAGGAAGGCCTTCAAGGGCCAGACCTTCATCTATGTGATGATCAACCAGCCCCTGATGGTGCCTGAGATCGTCTCGGCCGTGGCTTTGCTGATCTTCTTTGCGATGATCAAGCAGGCGACGGATTATTCGGGCATGGGATACCTCATCGCCGCCCATGCTGCCTTCTGCATCCCCTTCGCCTATCTGCCGATCCGGGCGCGACTGGAGGGCATGGACACCACGCTGGAAACCGCCGCCGCGGATCTTTACGCCAGTTCCTGGCAGACCTTTCGCTACGTCACCCTGCCGCTGCTCTTGCCGGGGATCTTTGCCGGGATGATGCTGGCCTTCGTCACCTCGCTCGATGACGTGGTGATCACGGTCTTTGTCAAATCCGCCGGGCAGGACACCCTGCCGACCTATATGCTGGCCCAGATCCGCCGCCAGGTCACCGCCGAGATCAACGCGATCTCGACCGTGCTGCTGGCCCTGACCGTCTTGCTGCTGACGCTGTTTTTCCTGATGACGCGCAAGAAAGACTGATCCGAAAAGACGACTGATCCAACGACCCAAAAGACGACGAACCGATAAAAAACACAGGGAGACTGAGATGAAGAAACTACTCTCGACCGTGGCCTTGCTGCTGGCGACCGCGGGCCTTGCCCATGCCGAAGGCGAGCTGCAGCTTTACAACTGGGGCGACTATACCAACCCCGAGCTTCTGAAGAAATTCGAGGCCGAGACCGGCATCAAGGTCACCGTCACCGATTACGACAGCAACGACACTGCGCTCGCCAAGGTCGAGGCCGGCGGCTCGGGCTTTGACCTTGTGGTGCCCTCGGCCAACTTCGTGAAGATCTATGTCGAGAAGGGCCTGATCGTGCCGCTGGATCTGTCGAAGATCCCGAACCACAAGAACATCGCGCCCGAGTGGATGGACGTGGCCTATGATCCGGGCCGCGCCTATACGATTCCGTGGCAATGGGGCACCACCGGCATGGCGGTGAACCAGAAGGCCTATTCGGGCGACATCAACACTTCGGCCATCTTCCTCGACCCGCCGCCGGAACTGGTGGGCAAGGTCAACGTGACGCCGGAAATGAACGACGTCCTGTCGATGGCCACCATGTACATGGGCGGCCAGCCCTGTTCGGAAGACCCCGAACTGATGAAGAAGGTCCGCGACAAGCTGATGGAAGCCAAGCCGAAATGGCTGTCGATGGACTATGGCATGACCGAGAAGATGTCGAACAACGACGTCATGGCCTCGCTCTACTGGAACGGTGCGATCTTCCGCGCCCGTCTGGCCAACCCGGATGTGAAATACGGCTATCCGAAAGAGGGCTTCCCGCTGTGGATGGACCAGGTTGCCCTGCTCAAGGACGCCAAGCACGTCGATGAGGCCTACAAGTTCCTGAACTTCATCGCCGAGCCCGAGAATGCCGCCCTGATCTCGGCCTTCGCGCGCTATGCGAACGGGATTTCCGGATCGGAGGCCTTCATGCCCGCCGACATGAAGGACGCGCCGGAGATCGTCATTCCGGCCGAGTTCAAGGACAAGGGTCATTTCCTGCTGGGCTGCACCGGCAAGGCCCAGGACTATATCACCGCGATCTGGACCGAGCTGAACAAGTAATCCTGCGCGGGGGCTTTGCTCCCCCGGGCCTGCCGGGGAGGGTCTTGCCCCTCCCCGGACCCCTCACGCGTGGGGAGGGCTGTCTGCCCTCCCCACACCCCTTCCGAGAGTATTTGGACAAAGTGCAAATGGATCTTTGGCAGCTATCGGCATCGGATCTGGCGCGGCTGATCGCGGGGCGGAAAGTGGCGCCTTCCGAAGTGATGGCTGCCTATCTCGCAAGGATTGCGGCGGTCAATCCGGGCGTCAATGCGATCGTGTCGCTGCGCGATGGCGATGCGCTGATGGCCGAGGCGCGGGCGGCGGATGACGCGGAACCCAAGGGCTCACTGCACGGGATGCCGCTGGCGGTGAAGGATCTTTGCGCGACCAAGGGTCTGCGCACCACCTGGGGCTCGCCTCTGTTCAAAGATTTAATCCCTGCGAAGGACGACCTGCTGGCGGCGCGGATGCGTGGCGCCGGGGCGATCTTCATCGGCAAGACCAACACCCCCGAATGGGGCCATGGCAGCCACACCTTCAACACGGTCTTCGGGGCGACGCGCAACCCCTACGATCCGGGCCGCACGGCGGGCGGGTCCTCGGGCGGGGCGGCGGCGGCACTGGCCGCGCGGTTGGTGCCGGTGGCGGATGGCTCGGACATGATGGGGTCGCTGCGCAACCCGGCGGGGTTTTGCAACGTCTACGGCTTTCGGCCCTCCTGGGGCCTCGTGCCTTCGGATGCCGAGGGCGACACCTATCTGGCGACGCTTGCCACCGAGGGCCCGATGGGCCGGACCATCGAGGACGTGGCGCGCCTCTTGCAGGTCCAGGCCGGGCCCAACCCGGAGGTGCCTTTCGACCGGCCGGCGGGCGACTATGTCAGCGGGCTGCAGGGCGCCAGCCTGAAAGGCAAGCGCATCGCCTTTGCCGCCGACTGGGGCGGGGCCTATGCGATGGAGCCGGGGATACTCGACCTTTGCCGCGCCGCCCTGCGCCAGATGGAAGCGATGGGCGCCGTGGTCGAGGAGATCGCGCCGCCCTTCCCGGCCGAGAAGCTCTGGCACGCTTGGGTGACGCTGCGCGCCATGCTCAACGCCAATGGCTTTCGGGCGCTGTATGACGACCCCGCCAAACGCGCCCTTCTGAAGCCCGAGACGGTCTGGGAGATCGAGCAGGGCCTGACCCTTTCGGCCCAGGCGGTTTATGAGGCCAGCGTGATCCGCTCGCGCTATTATGCCCATATGGCGCGGCTCTTTTCTCGCTTTGACGCGCTGGCGCTGCCCACGGCGCAGGTCTGGCCCTTTGCCGTCGAGATGCGCTGGCCAGACGTGATTGCGGGCCGCAAGATGGACACCTACCACCGCTGGATGGAAGTGGTGATCCCGGCGAGCCTGATCGGCCTGCCGACCCTGTCGGTGCCGGTGGGCTTCGGGCCGCAGGGCCTGCCGATGGGGATGCAGCTGGCGGGGCCGGTCGGGGCCGATGCCAAGGTGCTGGCCCTGGGTCAGGCCTGGCATGAGGCGACCGATTGGCCGGGCCAGCGGCCGCCCGCGCTGTAGCCGCGCTTGCCCTGACAGCCGCGCCGCCCTAAAGACCCTGCAGAAAGAGAGGGTTCATGCGCCATCTGTTCCGGCTTTTGCTGCCTTTGGTGCCGCTGGTCATGCTGGCCATCGCGGTCTGGCGCCGGATCAGCGGGCGCGAGCCTGCTGCGGCCCTGGCCGAGCGGCTGGGCCAAGGCCGCGGCCCGAACGGCCCGGCGCTGTGGCTCCATGGCGCGTCGAATGGGGAACTCGCCTCGGCCCGCTGGGTGATCGAGGCGCTTCTGGCGGCAAGGCCCGGCTTGTCGGTTCTGGTGACCACCAACACCGCCACCGCCCGCGCCATGGTGCAGGGCTGGGCGCTGCCTGGTGTGACGGCAGCCTTTGCGCCCTTGGATCTGGCCCGGCCTTTGAAGCGCCTGCTCACCCGCTGGCAGCCCGAGGCGCTGATCACGGTGGAGGGCGAGGTCTACCCGCGCCGCTTTGCCGCCTGTGCGGCCGCCGGGGTGCCCCTGATCCTGATCGGCGCCCGGATGTCGGAGCGCAGCTATCGCGGCTGGATGGAATTGCAGCCGGTGATGGCGCGGGCCCTGGGCGCGGTCAGCCTCGCCTCGGCGCAGGATGAAGCCTCGGCCAGGCGGTTGCAGGCGCTGGGGCTGAAGCCCGGGGTGATGGCCGCGCTTTGCGACCTGAAGGCCGTGGCGATCAGCGCCCTGCCCGCGCCCGAGGTGCCACCACGGGCGGCACGGGCGCGGGTCCTGCTGGCGGCCTCGACCCATGAGGGCGAGGAGGAGGTCGTGCTGGACGCCTTCCTCGCCGCGCGCGGGCAGTTCGACCGGCTGATCCTCGCCCCGCGCCACCCGCGCCGCGGCGATGCGGTGGCGGCCTTGGTGACGGCACGCGGGCTGACCCTCGCCCGGCGTTCCGCGGGGGCGCAACTGGGCGCGGCCGAGGTGCTGCTGGCCGATACGATGGGCGAGATGGACCTGTGGTACGCGGCCGCCGGCGCCTGCTTTGTCGGCGGCAGCTTTGCCCGGCGCGGCGGCCATACGCCCTGGGAGCCGGCGCGCTTTGGCGCCGCCATCCTGCATGGCCCCTCGGTCGAGAACTTTGCCGCACCCTATGCCGACCTCGCCGCGGCGCAGGGCGCGATTTCGCTGGCGGACCCGGGCGATCTGGGCCCGGCGCTGCAGGGGCTTGATGCCGACCGGCAAGATGCGCTTGCGCTGCGTGCTGCCCAACGCCTGCGCACCACAGGCAGCGGCGCGGCCCTTATTCACGATATTCTCACGGTCAAAAGGCCCTGACCCCACGATTGCCGCTTGCCTTGTGGTGCCATTGTGGCAGGCTTGTGAACAGCAGCAGCCCCGGCATTGGTGCGCAACACCAGGCAAGGATGGGCAATTTTGAACCCGCAGGCGGACATGACCTATTCTGACCCAACCCCTCTGGCGGAGGGGACAGTATTGCAAAATCCTCCAGCCGCTTTTGCGGCAGGTCAGGTTGCGGCGCTGTGCTGGCGCTTGCGCAAGGGCCGGGCACAGGTGCTTCTGGTCACCTCCCGCGAGACCGGGCGCTGGGTTTTGCCCAAGGGCTGGCCGATGCTGGGCCATGCGCCCGAGATCGCGGCGCAGCGCGAGGCCTGGGAAGAGGCCGGGGTCGAGGGCAAGATCAGCCCCGAGGCGATCGGCTGCTATGGCTATCAGAAAATCCTGCGCAACCGGAACCCGATGCCCTGTTCGGTCAAGGTCTTTCCGCTGCGCGTCCAGACCCTGAAGGGCAGCTTCCCCGAACGCAAGGAACGCCGCCGCAAATGGTTCACGGCCGAGGAGGCCACCCATCTCGTGGCCGAACCCGAGCTGGCCGATCTGCTCCTGCGCCTGTCCGATGCGCCCGAACTGCTGGCGCCGCTTGCAAAAAGGGCCAAGGCCGCGACTTGACTTCTGGCGGAAACCCGCCAGTTAGGAGTCTGTGCCAGGTGTTGGCACGCCCTCCGGCCACACTCGCCCGTGGCATGAACTCCGGCAGTCCAGAAGATGATCCGCTATACCCTGAAATGCGCATCCGACCATGGTTTCGACAGCTGGTTCCAGTCTGCCGAGGCCTATGACACGCTCGCCGGCGCGGGCCATGTCGCCTGCCCGGTCTGCGGCGCCACCCAGGTCGAAAAGGCGCTGATGGCGCCGCGGGTCTCGCATGGCGAGACCGGGGCGGATGCGCCCGAACCGGCGCGCGGCGATCTGAGCGCCCCCGCCTCGGAGATGGAGCGCGCCATGGCCGAACTGCGCCGCCGCGTCGAAGAGAACTCGGATTATGTCGGCGCGCGCTTTGTCACCGAAGCGCGCAACATGCACGAAGGCAACGCGCCCGAACGCGCCATCCATGGCGAGGCGCGGCCCGATGAGGTGATCAAGCTTCTGGAGGACGGCGTGCCGGTGGCGCCCCTGCCCTTCATGCCGTCGCGCAAGACGAACTGAGGCGCGCTATCACCGCGCGCCCGAGGCCGGCCGCGCGGATGGATATTCAAGTCTGGATGAAAGGCTCAGATCTGCTTTTGCGGCATCTGGACGCGCAACCCGTCCAGCGCGGCCGAGACCTTGAGCTGGCAGGTCAGGCGCGAGCGCACCGGGTCGGGCTGCCAGGCGAAGTCGAGCATGTCGGCCTCCATCGCGTCTTTCTTCGGCAGCTTGTCGACCCAGTCCGGATCGACATAGACATGGCAGGTCGAGCAGGCGCAGGCGCCGCCGCAATCGGCCTCGATCCCGGGGATGCCGTTGTCGCGCGCCCCCTCCATCACGGTCAGGCCATTGGCCACTTCGATCGTGTGTTCCTTGCCGCCGAATTCGACATAAGTGATCTTCGCCATCTTGCCCTCGTGTGCGCCGCGTCGCCTCTTCCTAGCGCAGGCGGGCGCGGGGTTCCACCCCTTCCGCATCAGGGGCCACGCGGCTTTGATCCTTGCCCGGCGCGCGGGAATGTTCTATATTTGTTCCATGTCAGACTGGTTGACCCCCACGCCCCTGCCCAACACTTGGCCGCGCCCGCCCGCGGCCCTGCCGGCCGCGCGGCTGAACGAGCCGTCGCAGGGCGCGCGGGTCTGTGTCGCGGGTCTGGTTCTGGTGCGCCAAAGGCCCGGCACCGCCAAGGGGGTGATTTTCCTGACGCTGGAGGATGAGACCGGGGTCGCCAATGTCGTGGTCTGGGCCAAGGTCTACGAACGCTTTCGCCGCGCGGTGATTGCCGGGCGCTTGTTGCGGGTCACCGGGCGGCTGCAGCGCGACAGCGAGGTGGTCCATGTCGTGGCCGAGCTGATCGAGGACATGTCCCCCCTGCTGGACGAGCTGTTGTCACCCGCCTTCCACACCGATCTGGCGCGGGCCGGCGACCAGCCCTGAACGCCGGTCTCGCGGCCCTTTGCCAAGGCTTTTCCACGCCACGGATTGCCCCTATGCTGCCCGCAACAAAAGCGGGGCACGGCAGGATGAGACGTGAGACATGGGCGGCTTTGGCGCCCAAACTGCTTCCGGCCCTGGCCGCCAGCCTGTGGATCGGCGCCTGCGCGCCGCAGATCGCGGTGCAGGCCCCCGTCACCGAAGACCTGAGCCACGAGGGCGTGCCCTATGGCAAGGGCAGCCCGCCGCCCGCCACGCCTGCCGGCGCCTGCTGGGATCATGACACGATCCCCGCGGTGATCGAGACGGTGACGCAAACCGTCCTCGCCCAGGCCGAAGTGCGCGACGCTGCGGGCAAGATCACCCGGCCGGCAAGCTATGACAGCGTGGCCCACCAGCGCATGGTGCATGACCGCCAGACCCTGTGGCTGCGCACCCCCTGCCCCGAGGACCTGACCCCCGACACCATCGCCACCCTGCAACGGGCGCTGAAGGCGCGCGGCTATTTCACCGCAGCCCTGACCGGGGTGATGGATGGCGCGACGCGCCTCGCGGTGCGGCGCTATCAGGCCGATCACGGGCTCGACACGCCGGTCCTGACCCTGACGGCCGCACGGGCGCTGGGGCTGGTGCCGGTGGACCGCAGCACGCTGCAATAGGCCATGAAAAAAGCGGCGGGTGTGACCCCGCCGCCTGTTTGTCGTCTGGCTTGCCGGATTATTCCAGCGACAGCGCCACGAAGCGCGGATCGCCCTGGGTGCGGACCAGAAGCAGAAGCGACTTGCGCCCGGCATCCTTGGCCTCGGTCACTTGTGCCTTCAGGTCCTTCAGCGTCGCCACCTTCTGCTGACCGGCTTCGGAGATCACGTCCCCTTCGCGCAGCCCCTTGGTATAGGCCTCCGAGGCGACATCGACCTTCATCACGACCAGACCCTTGTCGCCCTCTTTCATGCCCAGATCGGCGGCCATGTCATCGGTGAAGGGTTGCAGGGTCAGGCCCAGCACGATGCCGGTTTGCGGCTTTTCGGGCGTGGTGGACTTATCCGCCGCCGGTTCGGATTGCGCCTCGGCATCCTCGCGGCGACCCAGCTTGACGCTCAGATCCTGCGACTTGCCGTCCCGCAGCACGACGACGGGAACCGTCTCGCCAATCGGAGAGTCTGCCACGACGCGAACCAGCTCCTTGGAATCCTTGACCTCTTTGCCGTTGAAGCTGACGATCACGTCACCCGAGAGGATGCCGGCATCCTTGCCCGGACCATCCGGAACATCGGTCACCAGGGCGCCCTTGGCGGCGGGCAGGCCCATCGCATCGGCGACATCCTGGCTCACGTCCTGGATGCGCACACCCAGCCAGCCGCGGCGGGTTTCGCCATATTGCTTCAGCTGGTCGACGACCTTCGACACCACGTTCGACGCCATCGAGAAGCCGATCCCGATCGACCCGCCCGAGGGCGACAGGATCGCGGTGTTCATCCCGATGACTTCGCCGTTCACGTTGAACAAGGGGCCACCCGAGTTGCCCTTGTTGATCGCGGCGTCGGTCTGGAAGAAGTTGTCATAGGTGCCGTTCAGCTCGCGCCCCAGAGCAGAGACGATCCCGGCCGAAACCGAGAAGCCCTGGCCCAAGGGGTTGCCCATGGCGACGACCCAGTCGCCGACGCGCATCTTGTCGCTGTCGCCGAAAGAGACGAAGGGCAGCGGGTCCTTGCTGTCGACCTTCAGCAGCGCCACGTCGGTTTTCAGATCGCGCCCGACGAGCTTGGCCTTGAAGGTCTTGTGGCCAAAGGTTTCGACCTCGATGTCATCGGCGCCGTCGATGACATGGTTGTTGGTCACGATATAACCGTCAGCGGAGATGATGTAGCCCGAGCCCAGAGCCTCGGAGCGCTGCATCTGCTGATCGGGGGCCTGATCGCCGCCGCCGTTCTGGTCGTTGAAGTCCTTGAAGAACTTCTCGAAGGGCGAGCCGGGCGGCACCTGCATCTGGCCGTCGCCCTTGGCGGCAACGATCGAGGAGGTGGTGATGTCGACCACGGCGGGGGAGAATTTCTGCACAAGGTCGGCAAAGCTGGCAGGTGCGGTCTGGGCCATGCTGGCCCCGGCCAGGGGACTGACCGTCAGGGCAAGGCCCATGCCCAGCGCCATCAGCAGGCGCTTGGGCGCAGCCGGGCGCGCCGGGGCAAGTCTGGTAATCTTGGTGGTCGCTAACACGTTCGAACTCCTCTCGATGTCCCGGCCACCGCGAGGCGGGGCCGGGAGTGATATGGGCACCATCAAACGCCGCAAGAGGTTTTTTGCAATGCAATCCCGCTCGCAATACGTCAAAGCCGCGTGAGACCGCCGTGCGCTGTTTTCCGCCGTGACCTTAGGGCAGTTTCGGCGCACTCCCGCCAGCCACCGTGCTGCCGTTGCCGGTCGCCCCGGTGTTCGGCAAGGTGCCCGGCATCACGGAAGCCGAACCCGGCGTCGCGGCCACGCCCTGATCGGAGCCGAGGTACTGGAAGAACTCGCCCTGCGGCGCCATCACAAAGGCCGTGTTGCCCGGCTTGAAGGCCGTGGCATAGGCGGAAAGCGAGCGGGTGAAGGCGTAGAACTCCGGGTCCTTGCCGTAAGCCTCGGCATAGATCGCCGAGCGTTTGGCATCAGCCTGACCGCGGATGATCTCGGCCTGCTTGTTGGCCTCCGAGGTGATTTCCACCGCCTGGCGATCGGCCTCGGCGCGCAGGGTCTGGGCCGCCTCGTTACCACGTGCGATCTCGTCGGTCGCATCGCGCTGCCGTTCGGCCTGCATCCGCGAATAGGTCGCATCAAGGTTCTGCTTGGGCAGGTCGGTGCGCGTCAGCCGCACGTCGATCACGTCGATGCCGAGGGTGGCCGCCTTCAGACGCGCATTGTCGCGGATCTTGTTCATCAGGCCGACGCGGTCATCCGACAGCACCGACTGCAGCTGCACCTTGCCCAGCACGTCCTTGACCTCGGGGCTGACGATCTTGGACAGGTTGTCGCGCGCCGCCTCGATGCCGCCCATGCCCACGGCACGACGGAACTTCTGCAGATCGACGATCCGCCAGCGGGCGAAGGCATCCACCACCAGACGCCGGTTGTCGGCAAAGGTGATTTCCTGCGAATCCGTCACCAGACCCAGGATGCGGTCATCGTAACGGAAGACCTCCTGGATGAAGGGCACCTTGAAATAGAGGCCGGGCTCGTCGACCACCTGCTTGACCTCGCCGAACTGGACGACCAGCACCTTTTCGCGCACATCGACGATGAAGACCGAGGACAGGGCCGCAGCCCCCACGATGGCCAGAACGGGAAGAACATAGACCATCTTCATCAGTTGCTTCCTCCGGTCGCGGCGGGTGTGGCCGGCTTGGCCGGGATCAGGCTGTTCAGCGGCAGATAGGGCACGGCGCCCTGACCACTGGAATTGTCCATGATCACCTTGTTGCTGCCGCCCAGCACCTGCTCCATCGTTTCGAGATACAGCCGCTTGCGGGTGACTTCGGGGGCCTTGGCATATTCGGCATAGACCGAGACGAAGCGGCTGGCGTCACCCTCGGCTTGGTTGATGGCCTGGGCGGCATAGGCCTGCGCCTCCTGCCCGGTTTGCGAGGCCTGACCGCGCGCCTGCGCCGTCACCTTGTTGGCATAGCCATTGGCCTCTTTCTGCAAGCGGTCGCGTTCCTGCTGGGCGGCCTGCACCGCGCGGAAACTGTCGGCCACTTCGGCCGGCACGTCCGATTTCAGAAGGTTGACGCGCACGACCGAAATCCCGCTGTCATAGGTATCAAGCGTCGCCTGCACCTCGCGTTCGAGGTCGTCTTTGACCTCGCCGCGGTCCTTGTTCAGGATCGGCGCCAGCTGGCTGCGCGCCACGATGTCACGCGCGGCCGATTCCGCCACGGCGCGGATCGTGTCCTCGGGGTCCTTCAGGTTGAACAGGAACTTGGCCGGATCGTTGATGTTCCAGACCACCTGAAACTCCAGATCGACGATGTTCTGATCACCGGTCAGCATCAGCCCGTTGTCCAGTTCGCCGCCGGTGCCGATGTCGGTGGTGCGCTGCTGGCTGGTGTTGACGATTTCCGCCGTCACCACAGGCCATGGCGCCACATGCAGGCCCTGACCCTTTTGCTGCGAGTATTTGCCGAGGAACAGCTCGACCGAGGTTTCGTTCGACTGCACCGTATAGAAGGACATGTAGGACCAGACGAGGCCCAGACCGATCGCCGAGGCCAGAAGCCCCTGCCGGGTGAACAGCCAGTTGCCATCGCCGCCCGACGGACCACCGGTGCCGCGGTTGCCATTGCCACCGCCGCCCATGATCACGCGCAAACGCTCCTGACCCTTGCGCAGCACCTCGTCCAGTTCGGGAATCTGGGGGCCCTGACCGCGCCGCTCTTCCTCTTTGCGCCGCTCGCCACGCCCTTTTTCGTCCTCGGGACCGTTTCCGCCGCCCCAGGGGCCATTCCCACCTGCCATCGGTTATCCTCTCTGATGTTCATGGGTAAACTGGGCATTGCCCATCGAAAATCAAGACATCCCGGGTCAATCTACCCGGGTTAATGCGCCCGGCGTCACAGGTTCGGGCGCCCCGGTCAATAGGCCGGATCAATGGGCCGGGTGATGCCGTGCCGGCTTGCGCATCGTGACCAGCTCTTCGGCGATGGTCGGATGCACCGCGACCGTGCGGTCGAAGTCCTCCTTGGTCGCCCCCATCTTCACGGCAATCGCCGCGATCTGGATCATCTCGCCGGCATCCGGCCCGACGATATGGCAGCCCAGCACCTGGCGGGTCGCACAATCCACGATGAGCTTCATCAGCACGCGGTCCTGACGCCCGGCAAACAGGCTTTTCATCGGGCGGAAGCTCGCAGCATAGACATCGACCCCGCCGCGCGCCTTGCCCTGCTCTTCGGTCAGGCCGACAGAACCCAGTTCCGGCTGGGTGAAGACGGCCGAGGCCACCATGGCGTGATCGGCCTTGGCGGGCACGCCGCGAAACACCGTATCGGCAAAGGCATGGCCCTCGCGGATCGCGACCGGGGTCAGGTTGACCCGGTTGGTCACATCGCCCACCGCATAGATCGAGGGGACCGAGGTCTGGCTCCATTCGTCCACGATGATCTCGCCCAGAGGGCCCATCTGCACGCCCAGCGCCTCCAGCCCGAGGCCCTTGGCATTGGGCCGGCGGCCGGTGGCATAGAGCACGAGGTCGAACTCGGCGCTGCTGCCGTCGGTCAGACTGGCGCGGATCGCTTCCGCCGTCCGCTCCAGCCGCGTCACATCGGTGCCGGTGCGGATCGTGATGCCATTGGCCTGCATGGCATTGGCGACATGGATGCGCGCCTCGTCGTCAAAGCCGCGCAGGATCTGGTCGCCGCGGTAAACCTGCGTGACCTCGGTGCGGAGGCCGTTCAGGATGCAGGCGAATTCGCTGGCGATATAGCCACCGCCCACCACCAGCATCCGCCGCGGCAGGGCCGGCAGGTGGAACATCTCGTTCGAGGTCACCGCAAGATCGGCGCCCGGAATCTCGGGCTTGAAAGGCCAGCCGCCGGTCGCGATCAGGATATGTTTCGCGGTGACGCTCTCGCCGCTGTCGAGCCGGACGGTATGGGCATCCAGCACCACGGCGCGGGTGTCATGCACGATCACCCCGGCCGATTTCAGCGTGTTGCGATAAGCGCCCTCCAGCCGGTCCAGCTCGGATTCCAGCGTCGCGCGGAACTTGGGCCAGTCGAAGGGCCCCGGCGCGATCTCCCAGCCATAGGCCACCGCATCGCGCATCGCCTGCGGAAAGGACGAGGCATTGACCATCAGCTTTTTCGGCACGCAGCCGCGGATGACACAGGTGCCCCCCATCCGGCTTTCCTCGGCCAGACCGACCCTCGCGCCGCCCTCCGCCGAGGCGATCCGCGCCGCCCGCACCCCGCCCGAGCCGCCGCCGATCACGAAAAGGTCGTAGTCAAAAGCCACGTCAGTCTCCCAGATCGCTGAAGATATTGTCCGAGGGCGCGAATTCGATCCGGCTGTCGGTCTCGGTGCCTTCGTTGATGTCGCGCACGGTGACCCGGCCATCGGGATGGCCGATCACGACGATATCACAGATATCAATGAAAAGCCCGTTTTCAACCACCCCGGGGATCTGGTTCAGCACCAGCGCCAGCTGGCGCGGGTTGCCGATCCGCTTCAGATGCAGGTCGACGATATAGTTGCTTTCGTCGGTCAGAAGCGGCCGGTCGCCGTTCATCCTGAGCGAAACCTCGCGGTTCATCACGTCCAGCGCGACCAGAGTCTCTTCGATCAGCGCCTTGGTGGTCTGCCAGCCGAAGGGGATCACTTCGACCGGCAGCGGGAAGGCGCCAAGTTGGGCGACCTCCTTGGCGGCATCCGCGATCACGATCATCTGGTCCGAGGCGGTGGCCACGATCTTTTCCTGCAACAGCGCCGCCCCGCCGCCCTTGATCAGCGCCAGCTGCGGGTCGAACTCGTCGGCGCCGTCGATCGTCAGGTCCAGCCATTTGGCATCGTCGAGCGAGGTCACCGGAATGCCGAGTTGCCGCGCCAGCTCCGCCGTGCGGGTCGAGGTCGGGACGCCGACGATCTTGAGCCCCTCCTCGCGCACCCGTTCGCCCAGACAGCGCACCATCCAGGCCGCGGTCGATCCGGTGCCGAGGCCGACCTTCATGCCGGACTGCACATAGTCCACCGCGCGTTTGGCGGCGACAAACTTGGCCTTGTCGATGGGCGAAAGATCAGCGGGCATGGCAGGCTCCTTATGGTCTGCGTCGCTTATAGCAAAGCCTCCGCCGGGGGCGAGCGGAAACCGCCACCACAGGCGCCCCGCCCTATTGCGACGCTTGACATGTGAGGCGGGTCACCTACATTGAGAATAATTCTCATTCACAGGCGCGACCCATCGTGAACATTCCCGAACCTTCGCTCAAGATCCCCCCTTCCGGACGGCTCGACCCGGCCAGCAAGGTCGGCTGGCGCAGCGCGCGCGGCGATGCCGCCCTGTCGGACGTGCACCGTTCGATCAAGCTGGGGGCCACGCCATGGAAGCGCTTCCTCGCCTTCCTCGGGCCGGGCTATATGGTCGCCGTGGGCTACATGGACCCGGGCAACTGGGCGACCTCGCTCGCCGGCGGGTCGAAGTTCGGCTATGTGCTGCTGTTCGTGGCGCTCTTGTCGAACCTGATGGCCATCGTGCTGCAATCCTTGTCGGCCCGGCTGGCGATCGGCTCGGGCCGCGATCTGGCCCAGGCCTGCCGCGACGCCTTCCCGCGCCTTGTCACCATCCCCCTGTGGCTTGCCGCCGAGGTCGCGATTATCGCCACCGACGTGGCCGAGGTAATCGGCACCGCGATCGGCCTCAACCTTCTGTTCGGCATCCCGCTGGAGCTTGGCGTCCTGATCACCGCGCTCGACGTTTTCCTGATCCTCTGGCTGCAACGCCGCGGTTTCCGCAAGCTGGAAGGCTTCGTGGTGGCCCTTCTCGCCCTGATCGCCGTCTGTTTCGGCATCCAGATCGTGCTGGCCAACCCCGACTGGGCCGCCGTCCTGCACGGTTTTGCCCCGACGACCGAGATCTTGCACAACCCCGAAATGCTGTACCTGGCGCTCGGTATTCTCGGCGCCACGGTGATGCCGCACAACCTCTATCTCCACTCCGCCATCGTCCAGACCCGCAACTGGGGCGATGGCATCGAGGAGAAGCGCGAGGCGCTGCGCTTTGCCACCATCGATTCCACCGTGGCGCTGATGTTCGCGCTGTCGATCAACGCCGCGATCCTGATCCTCGCCGCCGCCTCCTTCCATGCGTCTGGCCAGACCGAGGTGGCCGAGCTCAGCGACGCCCACAAGCTTCTCGGGCCACTGCTCGGCGCGGGCATCGCACCGATGCTGTTTGCCGTGGCGCTGCTGGCTTGCGGGCTGAACTCCACCGTCACCGCCACCCTGGCCGGACAGGCGGTGATGGAGGGTTTCCTGCAGATCCGCCTCGCCCCCTGGCTGCGCCGGCTGATCACCCGGGGCATCGCGATCCTGCCCGCCGCCGGGGTGACGATCTTTTACGGCGCCGAGGGCACCGGGCGGCTTTTGATCCTGACCCAGGTGGTCCTGAGCCTGCAACTCTCCTTCGCGGTGGTGCCTTTGGTCATGTTCACCGCCTCGCGCGCCAAGATGGGCGAGCTGGTGGCGCCGCGCTGGCTCGGGGCACTCGCCTGGCTGGTGGCGGTGGTGATCGTGGCGCTGAACCTCAAGCTCCTGTGGGATTTCGTGCTGACCTGAGCCGCAGGTCAGGACACGAGGCCGAGGCCCGCCAGACCCTGGCGCACCTCGGCCAAAGTGACTTTGCCGTCGCCATCGGCATCAAACCCCATCAATATCTTGGCCTGCGCCATCGCCGAGGGGGTGAGCGCGGCCAGCGCCGCAACCTCGCCGAGATCGGCGCGTTCGGCGGCGGAAACTACCGCATCGCCATCGGCATCGGCCGTGACGAAGACCGCTTCCAGCCGGTCGCGCGCGGCGCTGGCCAGGGTCGCCTCGGCCCCCGTCACCTCCGCACGCGTGACCGCGCCGTCGCCATCCAGATCGGCCATCAGCAGCGGCACGATCGCCGCAGCCCGCGCCCTGGCCCGCACCAGCGCCAGACTGGTGTTGACCTGATCTTCCGTGATGCCATCGCCCGCACCATAGGCCGCGATCAGGCTGGCGGTGCGRTCAAGATAGCGGGCCGGATCGGCCTTGATGGTCTGGATCAAAGCCTCGGGCAAAAGCGGCGCGGCCTGGGCGGCAAAGGGCAGCACAAAAGCAAGAACGATCGGGATCAGGCGCATGGGAACCTCCATTCTGGTGGTGTGTCGGATGGGATGATCCTGGCGCTGCCCGGGTTAAAACCGCGTAAACAAAACCGGAACATTTCAGCGAAATTCGCGCCTTTCGGCAATACCCGGCCAAGGTCGCCGCGGACGAGCCGCCATGTCGGTTTTGCACCTTGTTCTTGCGCCCCGCCCTCGTAACCTGCGCGCAATCCAAGGAGCCGCCATGACCCAAGCCCTCTACAAGCTGCATTACTGGCCCGATTCGGCCTCGACCATCGTCAGCCTGGTGCTGCGCGAGACCGGCGCCGCCTTCGAGGAGGTGCTGATCGACCGGCCGGGCGGCGCGCTCGACAGCCCGGCCTACCGGGCGCTGCATCCCCTGGGCAAGATCCCGGCGATGGAGACGCCGGACGGACCGATGTTCGAGACGGCGGCAATTCTGCTCTACCTCGCCGACCGCCACCCCGGCCTGGCCCCGGCGCCCGACAGTGCGGCGCGGGCGGCATTTCTGAAATGGTTCTTCTTCACCTCGACCAACCTGCATCCGACGATCCTGCAGGCCTTCTACCCCGACCGCATCGCCGGCCCGGCCTGCACGGCGCAGGTGGTGGAACGCGCCGGGGCGGCCCTGAAGGAGCAGTTCGCACTTCTCGATGCCATGGTCGCCGCCGAGGCGCCGGACTGGCTTTCGGCGCGGCCCTCGGCGCTCGGTTATTATGTGGCGGTCCTGGTCCGCTGGCTTTCGGACTTCCCGCCCGGCCATCCGGCCCGCATTGCGGCCGAGGATCTTCCGGCGCTGCGGCCGATCCTGCAGGCGCTGGAAACCACAGCCGCAGCCCTTGCCGTGGCCGGAAATGAGACCCTCGGCCCGGCAATCTTCACCCATATCGGCGCCTGAGGCCCCGCCGCACCGCGCCCCTTCCCCCATCGGAGAGACAACAGATGCTGACGCTTTACTACACGCCGCGGACCTGCGCGCTGGCCAGCCATATCGCCCTGATCGACGCCGGCGCACCGCATGATCTGCACCGGATCGACTTTTCCAAGGCCGAGCAGACCAGCCCGACCTATCTTGCGATCAACCCCAAGGGTCGGGTGCCCGCGCTTGCCACCCCGGGGGGCATCCTGACCGAGACGCCGGCGATCCTGACCTACATCGCGCAAAGCTTCCCGCAGGCGCACCTTGCCCCGGCTGATGCTTTCGCCTTTGCCAAGATGCAGGAATTCAACTGCTTCCTCGCCTCGACCCTGCATGTCGCGCATGCCCATGGCCCTCGGGGCAGCCGCTGGACCGATGATCCGGCGGCCATCCTCGCCCTGAAGCAGAAAGTGCCGCAGACCGTGACGGCGGGCTTTGCCATGGTCGAGGCGATGCTGGCCGCGACAGGCGGCCCTTTCGTGATGGGGGCCGATTATTCGGTGGCCGATCCCTATCTTTACACGCTTGCGACCTGGATCGAGGGCGACGGCGTCGACACCAGCGCCCTGCCCCGCGTTCTGGCGCATCGCGCGATGATGGCGGCGCGGCCTTCGGTGATCCAGGCGGTGGCGAAGGAAGGCTGAGCGCCTGGCCCCCGCACGCCAGGCAGGCTTCTGCCGCGCCAAACCCGGCGCGCGCCAGAGGCCGGCCAATCCGGCACAGGGGGCGATGAAACGGAACAGCCAGAACCAGAGCGGCATCTTGAACCTCCTGCCTCCTTCATCGCGCAGGAGGATTAAGACTTGCTGAACGCCGCCGCATCACAGCACCGGGACCCGGGCCATTCAGGGCAAAACGCGTCGTTTTTGGACTGGTCTGCGCGGCGGCGGCTGTCATAGTCGCGGCTCAACTTCCGGGGGCCGTGATGTTTCTTTCCGTCTTTGACATGTTCAAGGTGGGCGTCGGCCCCTCTTCCTCGCATACGATGGGGCCGATGATGGCCGCGGCGCGCTTCCTCGACACCCTGCGCAAATCGCCCTTCCATGCGGCGGGGCTGAAGGCCTCGCTCCACGGCTCGCTCGCCTTCACCGGGGTGGGACATGCCACCGACCGCGCCACGATCCTTGGCCTCGCGGGGTTCGAGCCTGCGACCTATGACGCCGCCAAGGCCGAGGAAACCCTGGCCGCGATCAGCGCCACCCACCGGCTGACCCCGCCCGGCCTGCCCGAGCTGCGCTTTGATCCCAAGAAGGATCTGACCTTCGACTATGGCCCCTCGCTGCCCGGCCATGCCAATGGCATGATCATCAAGGCCACCGATGCGCAGGGCGACGTCATCCTGGAAGAGACCTATTATTCGATCGGCGGCGGTTTCGTCCTGACCGCGGCCGAGCAGGCCGAGGCGGGCGGCAAGAAGGCCAAGGCCCGCGCCGATGTGCCCTATCCCTTTGAAACTGCCGCCGAAATGATGGAGATGGCCGCCAAGTCCGGCCTGACCATCGCGCAGATGAAGCTCGCCAACGAGCTGAAATTCCGCTCGCAGGCCGAGATCGACAAGGGCATCGCCCGTCTGTGGCAGGTGATGAACGACTGCATCTCGCGCGGCATGCTGGGCGAAGGGATCCTGCCCGGCGGTCTGAAAGTCCGGCGCCGTGCCAAGGGCATCCATGACGCGCTGATCGCCGAACGTGGCCTGAACATGACCGCGCCCCATGTCATCAACGACTGGATGAGCCTTTATGCCATGGCGGTGAACGAGGAAAACGCCGCCGGGGGTCAGGTCGTCACGGCGCCGACCAATGGGGCTGCAGGTGTCCTCCCCGCCGTGCTGCGCTATTATCTTGACCATGTGCCGGGCGCCTCGACCGCCCGAATCGCGGAATTCCTGCTGACCGCTTCGGCCATCGGCGGGCTCTGCAAGCACAACGCCAGCATTTCCGGCGCGGAATGCGGCTGTCAGGCCGAGGTCGGCTCTGCCGCCGCGATGGCCGCAGCCGCCCTTGCCGCCGTTCTGGGCGGCTCGGTCGAACAGGTTGAAAACGCGGCGGAAATCGCGCTGGAGCATCACCTTGGCATGACCTGCGACCCGGTCAAGGGTCTGGTGCAAGTGCCCTGCATCGAGCGCAACGGCCTCGGCGCCATAAAGGCCGTCTCGGCGGCGAGCCTCTCGCTGCGCGGCGATGGCCAGCACCTCGTCTCCCTCGATGTCTGTATCGAGACCATGCGCCAGACCGGCAAGGATATGCATGAGAAGTACAAGGAAACCTCGCTCGGCGGCCTTGCGGTCAACGTCCCGAACTGCTGATTGCGGGGGTGAGGACGGCAGCCCTGCGTCACGATTGACGCAGCGGCCCGCGACTGATTAGAAATTGATCAGACTGCGTGGATCGCAAGCCAGCTTCACATCGGACAGGATGGCAGGGCCATGGCCATTTATACCCATAGCTCGGGCCACATCACCCAACCGGCCGAGACACCGCCGACCGGGCTGACACCGATCCTCTTCATTTCAAGCGGGGCCGGGATTGCCTTCCACAGCGAACTGTCTTCGGCCACGCAGCTCGTCTACACGATCACCCCGACATTCGGTCTGAGCTACACGCTGAACATCTTCGGCGCTTTCGTCTTCGACGATTTTGGCAATTATACCGGCGCCGCCACGCAGATCACCTCGTTGAACCGCATGGTCGACGGAACCTTGATCGACACGATCAGCGCCATCCAGTCTGTCCCCAGCGCCGCTTTCGCCTTTCCCATCGGCGCCAGCACCGTGGACGTCCTGCTGCAGGGCAATGACCTGCTGCAGGGCTTTGCCGGACGCGATGCGATCTCGGGGCTCGAGGGCAATGACACGATCCACGGCTACGGCGGTCAGGACAATCTGGTCGGCGGGGCGGGCGCGGACAGGATCTATGGCGGCGGCGGCAACGATGCCCTGAGCGGCGGCTCCGCACATGAACTGGGCAAGGACCTGCTTGACGGCGGCACCGGGGACGACACGCTGGCGGCCTCGGAAAGCGGATGCACCCTCCTGGGCGGTGGCGGCAATGACGCGCTTTTCGGCAATGCCGGCGCGGATGTGCTGGACGGTGGCACCGGGGCGGACACGTTCTTTGGCGGGCTGGGCAATGATACGATCCATGTCGGCAGCAGCGCGGACCGGGTCTACGAAGACCCGAACGGCGGCAGGGACACGATCCTGACGACCATCAGCTTCAACGTCCTCACCCATCTCATCGGCTCTCCGCCAGAGATCGAGGTGCTGGACGCGCGCGACGCGACCCAGGGCGTGAGCCTGGTCGGCAGCGGTTCGACCGACATGCTTCTGGGCAGCGCACAGGATGATCACCTGACCAGCGGCCGCGGGCCGGGTGGTACGACGACCCTGGACGGGCGCGGCGGCAATGACACGATGACCGGCGGTCTGGGCGATGACCGCTACTATGTGGATTCGGCCGGTGACATGGTGATCGACCCGGGTGACGCCAACATCGTGCCCGATGGCGGCCTCGACACGGTCTATGCCAGCACCGACTACAGCCTTGCCGCGCTCCAGCGGATCGAACGGCTCTTTGCCAATGCCGGCGCCACCGGCCTGGCCCTCACGGGGAACGAATTCGCCAACACGCTGCGCGGCGGCGGCGGCGACGACAGGCTTGACGGCGGTCAGGGGATCGACCGGCTGACCGGCGGCCAGGGGGCGGATACCTTCGTGCTGCAGACCCGGACGGTCGACCGCGATGTCATCGCCGACTTCACCCATGACAGCGATCTGATCCGCCTGGACCAAAGCCGCTTTGGCGCGCTGGACGGTGCCATCGCCTTTGCCGACCGGTTTCTCGCCAATGCCACGGGTGCGGTGGCCGATGGCGGCACACTCGACACCCGCATCATCTACAACACCACCACCGGGCAGTTCTATTTCGACGCAAATGGCACCGCGGCGGGCAGGACCACCCTGATCGCCACCCTGACCGGGGCGCCCGATCTTGACGCTTTCGATTTTCTGATCGTCTAGCCAAACCACCGCGCGACAGGTCGGAATCGCGCTAGACCCTTGCCCCGCCCCTCCTGTAGGCGGGCGCAATGAAAGCAAATGACACCCTCCGCGGCGCCCTTCTGATGGTGGCCTTCTGCATCTTCGCGCCCCTGCTGGATGCCTGTTCCAAACTGGCCACGGCACAGATCCCGGTCGGCCAGATCACCGCCGCTCGCTTTGTGTTCCAGGGGCTTTGCATGTTGCCGATCATCCTGGCCCTGCGGCTCGACTGGCGGGCATCGCGGCGCGATCTGACCCTGCTTTCCCTGCGGGCCATCTGCCTGATCCTGTCGACCTACTGCTTTGTCGCCGCCGTGCAGTACATGCCGATCGCCGATGCCATCGCCATCGTCTTCGTCATGCCCTTCATCCTGATGTTCCTCGGCAAGATCATTTTCGGCAACCCGGTCGGGCGCAACCGGGTCTATGCCTCGATCGTGGGCTTTGGCGGCGCGCTTTTCGTGATCCAGCCGTCGCTCAGCCATTATGGCCTCGTCGCCCTCTTCCCCCTCGGCTGCGCGGTGTCCTTCTCCTTCTACGAGATGGCGACCCAGGCCATGTCGAACCGCGTCCATCCGGTGACGATGCAACTGCACACCTCGATCGCAGGGTCGCTGGTCTGCTTGCCGCTGCTCTGGGCCTTCAACGGCTCGGGCGTGTCCGAGCTTGACCCGGTCTCGCCCGATCTGGTCAACTGGGCCTATCTCTTCGGCGTCGGCTTCTGGGCTGCGGTCAGCCACCTCTGCATGACCGTGGCCATGAAATACGCCCCCGCCGCCACCCTCGCCCCGCTGCATTACCTGGAGCTGCCGATGGCGGTCTTCCTCGGCTATGCGATCTTCGGCGACTTCCCCAATGCGCTGACCTGGGTCGGCATCGCCCTCATCTCGGGCGCCGGGCTTTACATCATCCGGCACGAGCACCGCTCAGCAGCCCATCCAATGCCGCAGCCAAACCTGCCCGAGGCATTATGACCAGCATCAGGTCCGCGTTGAACCGCAACCGGACCTGAGGCTGCGACACCTCGTTCGAGGTGCCGATGATCCCGGCAGGGGTGAATTTCAGCCCCTGCAAGGGCCAGCGCAGCCCCTCGCTTTCGCCCTCCACCGGCCCCATCGGGAACAGCGACAGGCGTGAGCCGACCGGCAGGGTCAGCTTCAGATCGCGCGGCGCAAGGAAGGTCACGTCTGACCCGCTCAGGATCAGGCAGCGCTTGCCCGGATGGCTCACCAGCCCGGTCAGCACCGCCAGCCCATGGTCCAGCCTTTGCCCGGCAAAGCCAAGCCCCAGCACGAAGGGCGCCGAAATCGAGCGCAGGGCCTTGTCGAAATCCGTCGTCGCCTGTTCGGGAATCGGGTATAACCTGCCGGCCAGCCGCTTCTGCGCCGCGGGCGAGACCGAATCGAAATCGCCGATCACCGCCTCCGGCTCTGCGCCCAGACGCAGCAAACGGTCCGCGCCGCCGTCCGCCGCCACCAGAATCGGCGCAAAAAGTCGCGCCTGCGCCAGCAAGGAGGCTGAAATCCGCCCGCCGCCCGCCAAAGTCACGCCCTGTGTTGATTGGACAATAACCTTTGGCATGCTGATATTGTCCTTTGAATTACGGCAATCAAGAGGGGCCTTGAACACAATCAATCCATCAAATCACCCTGTTTTGTCCACGGAATAGAACAAGGATTCGGGCATCTAGGCCCCATCGAGTTTGGCAGAAGGCGAGCATCCGATGAATGGTGCGAGTAAAATTCTTACGGTATCTTACGGAACCTTCAGCTGCACGCTGGAGGGGTTCGACGATCCTTTCAACACGATGAAGGCGATTGCCGAGTATTTCCGCGACCTCGCCGCCGAGGACCGTTATTTCGGGGCCGAGCCGCCCACCCCCGACGCCGCCATGCTGCACCGCATCGCCGAGCGCGAGATCCAGCGCCGGGTCGAGGCCAAGATTGGCGAGAACGGCCTTGTCCTGCGCGCCGATGAGGGGGTGGCCCCCAAGGTCACCTTCGCCTCTGCCCCGGTCTCCGCCCAGCCCCCGGCCCCGCCTGTCGCCGCAGCTGCTCCGGTTGCGGCCCCGCCCGCAGCCCCCCTGCCCGCCGCGCCGGTTCTGGCCAGCGCCGCCGAGGCTGCCCCCGCCATCGAATCCGCCGCCGTCCGCCTGTCGCGGTTGCGCGCCGCCCAGGCGCAAAGTGCAAGGCCGCAGCCCGCCCCGGTCAGCGCGCCCGCAGTCGAAGCCGTTGTCGTGGCCCCTGTCGCACCCGCCGCCGCGCTGCAGGACTATGCCGAGGATCAGGAACCGGCGCCCGCCGCCGACGAGGCAAGGGCCGATGAGGCCCGGGCCGCCAAGGCGCTCGCCGATCAGGAAAGAGCCGCCCTGAAGGAACAGCGCCGGGCACGCAAGGCCAGCCTCCTTGCCGCAAAAGAGGCCGCCTCCGTTGCTGTCGAGCCGGCTGCCGCCGAAGCCGTTGCCCCCGAACCCGCCCCGCAAGTCACCGTCGCCGCAGCACCGCAAACCGCGGCACCCGCTGTGGCCGAAGCCCTGGCGCTCGACTCGCTGACCGCCTCGATCCGCGAGACGCTGGCCGGTTTCGGCTCCGGCGATGACCAGCTGGCTGTCGACCTGTCGGATGCCCAGACCAAACCCGCCGCAGAGCTTGCCGCGGCCGACGACTTCGACGCCGGTTTCGACGACATCCTGCCCGAGGACAGCCCCGCCGAAGACCGCGCCCTGATCGAGGATTACGACCAGATCGGCGCAGCGGCCCTTTCCAACAGCTTCCCCGAAGCGGAATTTGCCGCGACCGAGGCCGAGACGGTCGAAGCCGCCGCACCGGACGCCGCCCAATCCGAAGTCGCCCAATTCGAAGTCGGCCAATCCGAAGTCGTGGCATCCGAAGCGGCGGACGCCGAAGCAGTCGAACCCCCGGCAGAAGCCATCGTGACCGCCGCGGCGATGGCCGAAATCGAGGCCGAGATCGCCGCTGCGCAGCTTGATGCAGACCTTGACGCCGAAATCGACGCCGAGATCGCGGCGGCAGTTGAGGCTGAAACGCCCGCTCAAACCGTCCCCGCCGAAGTTCTTGCCGAAGCCCCCGCCGAAACCCGTGCCGAGGCCGAGGTGGTTCTGCCGTCGATCGTCGTGGCCGAGCGGATCCAGCGCGCCCGGGCGCGGGTCATCAAGATCCGCCGTCTGGACACCGTGCCCACCGCCCCTGCCCCCGCCGACAACGCCGCACGTCCCGTCGCGGACGCTGCGGACGCGGCCCCGCACGCGGCGCCCTTGAGCCCGGAAGCCGAAGCCGATCTGGCAAGCGAACTCGCCGCCCTGCAGGCAGAACTGGCCCCGACCGAAGCCGCACCGGCAGAGGCCCCCGCCACTGCAGCGGAAGCGACCGAACTGCAGGCCGCCGAAGATCTGACCTCTGAAGTTCTGACCGCCGAAGACCAGACTGTCGAAGATCAGGTTGCCGAAGATCAGGTTGCCGAACCGAAGATGGCGGAACCCGTGGCAGCGGAACTGCCGGCAGAGGAGGTCCTCGCCGCAGAGGCACCGCAAGACGCGCCGCACGCCGAACCGCAGGCCGAACCGCACCGCCTTCCGGCTGTCGAGACCGGCGAAGCGGCGGTCAACCGCTTGCTGGAAAAGGCAAATACCGAATTTGAAGTGCCCGAGACCAAGCGCCGCCGCTCGGCCATCGCCCATCTGAAAGCCGCCGTTCTGGCCACCGTCGCCGAACGCCGGATCAATCCCAACGCGACCAAGCCCGATGCAGAGCGGATGGACCCCTACCGTCAGGACCTCAACCAGGTGGTGCGCCCGTCCTCGGGCGAACGCCCGGCGCCGCTGGTTCTGGTCTCCTCGCAGCGCATCGACCGCACGCCCGAATCCGCCATCCGCCCGCAAGCCGTGCAACCCGTGCGCCCGCGCCGGGTGACCTCTGGCATGCATGGCGCCAGCGCCGCCAACCGCGCCACGATCGAGGCCGTCACCCTGCGCATGGCCGACGCCGACGACCGCCGCCCCGAGGATGTGACCAATGTCTTCGCCGACCCCGGCAAGCAAAGCTTCCAGGAGTTTGCCGATGCCCTCGGCGCCACCTCGATGCAGGATCTGATCGAGGCGGCCGGGGCCTATTGCACCCTCGTCCTCGGCCAGGAAAGCTTCACCCGCCCGCTTCTGTTCAGCCAGATCGAATCGCTGCCCGGCCACGCCCCGGAAACCGTCCGCGAGGACAGCCTGCGCGGCTTTGGCCGCCTGCTCCGCGACGGTCGCCTGACCAAGACAAAGCGCGGGCAATATGTGATGGCCGAAAGCTCGCCGATCCTGACCGAGGCGCGGCGCCAGGCGCAGTGATCGGCGCGGTGAGCGGAACCGTTCAAAACGAAATCAGGCGGAAGGTTGCCCTTCCGCCTGTCGTCATTTCCGCCCGTCCTGCGGCGCCTCGGGGTCGGCCTGGCCGATCCCCAGGAACAACCGCCTGAGCGGCAGCATCCAGAGGAACCCGAGGCCGACATAGATCGCCAGTTCGACCAGGGCTGAGGGCCGCTCGATCAGGCTAACCAGCGTCACCGCCAGCACGATATAGGCCGGCAACCCGACGCAGAGCACCAGAAGCGCCAGCCTGCGCCGGGTTTTGTAGGACAGGGCCATGGGGTCAATCCGCGAAAGGATCGGTGACAAGGATCGTGTCGTCGCGCTCGGGCGAGGTGGACAAGAGCGCCACCGGGCACTGGATCAGTTCCTCGATGCGGCGGACATATTTGATCGCCGCCCCCGGCAGCTGCGCCCAGGAGCGGGCGCCGGCGGTATTTTCGTCCCAGCCTTCCATCTCTTCGTAGATCGGCGTGCAGCGCGCCTGCGCGTTGGCGGCGGTCGGCAGATGGTCGAGCCGCTTGCCATCAAGCTCGTAGCCGACGCAGATTTTCAGCGTCTTGAACCCGTCCAGCACATCCAGCTTGGTCAGGGCGATCCCCGAAACGCCGGAGGTCGCACAGGTCTGACGCACCAGCACCGCATCGAACCAGCCGCAGCGGCGCTTGCGGCCCGTCACGGTGCCGAACTCATGGCCGCGCTCGCCCAGACGCTCGCCATCGGCATCCTTCAGCTCGGCCGGGAAAGGGCCTTCGCCAACGCGGGTCGTATAGGCCTTGACGATGCCAAGGACGAAATCAATCGCCGTCGGCCCGAGACCCACCCCGGTCGCCGCCTGCCCCGCGATGACATTCGACGAGGTCACAAAGGGATAGGTGCCGAAGTCAATATCCAGCAAAGCGCCCTGCGCGCCCTCGAACAGGATGCGCTTGCCGGCGCGGCGGGCGTCGTTCATCACCTTCCAGACCGGCTGCGCATAGGGCAGGACCTGCGGCGCGATGGCGTGCAAGGCCGCCAGCAGGGCATCGCGGTCGACCGGATCGACACCGAGCCCCCGGCGCAAAGCGTCGTGGTGGCCGATCAGACGGTCCACCCGGGCCACCAGGGTCGCCTCATCGCCAAGGTCGGCGACACGGATCGCCCGGCGGCCGACCTTGTCCTCATAGGCCGGGCCGATGCCACGGCCCGTCGTGCCGATCTTGGCCACCCCGGTCTGGCCTTCGCGCGCGCGGTCGAGCTCGCCATGGATCGGCAGGATCAGGCTGGCGTTTTCGGCCAGCATCAGGTTCTCGGGCGAAATCTCCACCCCCTGCTCGCGCAGCTTGGCGATCTCGGTCACCAGGTGCCAGGGATCGACCACCACGCCATTGCCGATGACGCTCAGCTTGCCGCCGCGCACGATGCCCGAGGGCAGAAGGCTCAGCTTGTAAACCTTGCCGTCGATGACCAGAGTATGGCCCGCGTTATGCCCGCCCTGAAAGCGCGCGATCACATCGGCGCGTTCGGACAGCCAGTCCACGATCTTGCCTTTGCCCTCGTCGCCCCATTGTGCGCCGACAACCACCACATTTGCCATCTTGGACCCTTTCGGCAGGTAAACCGCGCACCGTATAGACGCAGGGGACGGGCGGCGAAACAGGAAACTGCACGGTGTGGCGCCCTGTCTCGGCCCGCGGCCTCAGCCGGGCGGGGTCGGCAGCAGCACCGCCACCACGACAGCCACCGCAAACATCACCACCATCGGCACGACCAGAAGCCAGGAGCGCCGCCCCTGCGTCATCATGTAAAGCCCGTTAAGACAGGCCAGCCCGCCGAACACCACCAGAAAGCCCGCGCCGAGGCCGAGCGGCGTATCGCGCAGGGCGTCAAGCGCCAGCGCCGTGCCCTGCGGCACCACCCGGTATTCCGCCGGAACCCAGTTCGGCATCGGCCAATGCAGCGCCAGGCAGACGAAGGCAAAGCCCCCGGCCAGAAGCGCCAGACCCAGAAGCCCCAGAATCACGCCGGCAAAGCGCACCCGCGCCAAGGAAGCCGTTGCCATCAATCTCTCCGTCATCCAAAAGGCCGCGCCCCCTGGCACGGCCCTTGAAAGCTTACGGAAACGCCGGACAAAAGCAACGCGGGCCTAGCCTGCCCTGGCCGCCAGCCTTTCGGCCACCAGCCGCTCCATCCGGATGAGGTAGCTGTCCTCGATGCCCATCTCTTCCAGATGCCGCACCGTGTTCATCAGATAGGCCGCCATCGAGCCCCACATCCCCACCGCCGAGGCGAGCCGGTCGGCCACCTCATCCTCGCAGAGATCACCAAGATAGCCGCGAAAGTTGCGCTCCATCACGAAGGCAATCGCGCGGACCGGACCCTCCGGCGTCTGGGCGTTCAGCCAGACCGTGGGCAGAGGCGGCTCGTTTTCCAAGAGGTTGATCAGCGCCGCCTCGCGCCCCTCTTCCACCATTTCCAGCACCTTGCCGCCGCAATGGCCGCCAACGTCGAGCGAGAGCATCACCCCCGGCGCCTCCGGATTGCCGCGATAGCGGGTGTCGGGGCCAAGGCAGAACTTGCGCTGCCAGCCCTCGACCTCGGCCGGGCGCTCCTCGCCCACGGTGAAGCGACGCTTCCACAGGATCGAGCCGAAGGCAAAGACCCAGAGCCTGCCATCCTCGGGCAATTCGCTGAGGATACGGCGCGCTTCGGCGGTGGCGCAGAAGTTGTCGCGCATCCCCGCCCGCTCCGCATCCATCGGACCGGGGTCGGGGACAGACTCCGGCAGACGCGCCACCAGATCGGCTGTCAGTTTTCTGCAAAGCTGAGAGGGATTCTGTTCCATGGCCTATAGCTAACACCGGGCTCCTATGCTTCAAACCTCCACAGGCGCACAGTCATGGTGAGATTTCGTGCAGCCTGACACTCTGGCCTGACACTCTGGCCAGAAACCCCGGGAGACCGCCATGCTTTACTACGCCACCTTCGGCACCAATGACCTCGCCCGCGCCCGGGCCTTCTATGACCCGACGCTGGCGACGCTCGGCCTGACCGTGGTGGCCGAGGGCAAGACCGAGGCGGGCTATGGCGCGCCCGGCGATACCGACCCCGGCCTTTACATCACCGCCCCCTATGACGGCCAGCCCGCGACGCGTGGCAATGGCACGATGCTGGCCCTGACCGCCACGACCCGCGCCGCGGTGGAGGCCTTCCACGCCGCAGCCCTGGCCCATGGCGGCAGCGACGAGGGCGCCCCCGGCCTGCGCTATGCCGAGAATTTCTATTCCTGCTATGTGCGCGATCCGGACGGCAACAAACTCTCCGCCGTCTGCACCAGCCCCGAATAGCGCGGGAATGGGAGTTGAGGGTGCCGAAGGGCTTGCAGGCCTGCGCGCATCCGCCTAGATAGGCGCGTCACCCCGAAAGGCCTGTCCGCATGGAAAACGTCATCCTCGCCATCCACCTCATTCTGGCTCTGCTCCTGATCGGGGTGGTGCTTCTGCAAAGGTCGGAAGGCGGCGGGCTCGGCATGGGCTCGACCGGCGGCGTCGTCTCGGGCCGCTCGGCGGCCACGGCGCTGGCCAAGGTGACCTGGATTTTCGCAGGCCTCTTCATCGCCACCTCGATCACGCTGACCGTGCTTGCCGCGCGTGACAGCGCCTCGTCTTCGGTGATCGACCAGATCGGCGGCACGCTGCCCGAACCGACGCTGCCCGCGCCGAGCACCACCGCCCCGCTGACCGCCCTGCCGCCCGTCACCACGGACGCGCCGGCGACCCCGCCGAAAGCCTCGAACTGACCACTATCCTTTGACGACCTGACGTAAGGTTCGACAGCATCTAGCGGTCCGGTTGCGCATTGGGCGGAAATGCCCTATGCATCAACTCCCGTGGTGCTGCGATTCCGCCATACCGAATCGCGTTTAACACGGGGGCCTCAATGGCACGCTATATCTTCATCACCGGTGGCGTTGTGTCCTCCCTCGGCAAGGGCCTCGCCTCGGCCGCCCTTGGCGCCCTCTTGCAAGCCCGCGGCTACACCGTCCGCCTGCGCAAGCTTGACCCCTACCTCAACGTCGACCCCGGCACGATGTCGCCCTTCGAACACGGCGAGGTTTTCGTCACCGACGACGGCGCCGAAACCGACCTCGACCTTGGCCATTACGAACGCTTCACCGGGGTCTCCGCGCGCCAGACCGACAGCATCTCCTCCGGCCGGATCTATTCCAACGTGCTGGAGAAGGAGCGCCGCGGCGACTACCTCGGCAAGACCATCCAGGTCATTCCGCACGTCACCAATGAAATCAAGGACTTCCTGCGCATCGGCCAGGACGAGGTCGATTTCATGCTCTGCGAGATCGGCGGCACCGTCGGCGATATCGAGGGCCTGCCCTTCTTCGAATCCATCCGCCAGTTCATCCACGAACGCCCGCGCGGGCAGTCGATCCTGATGCACCTGACGCTGCTGCCTTACCTGTCGGCCTCAGGCGAACTGAAGACCAAACCCACCCAGCACTCGGTCAAGGAACTCCAGTCGATCGGCCTCGCCCCCGATGTCCTGGTCTGCCGCTCCGAACACCCGATCCCGGACCGCGAGCTGGAAAAGATCGCCCTCTTCTGCAACGTCCGCAAAGAGCATGTGATCCCGGCCTATGACCTGAAGACGATCTACGAGGCCCCCCTCGCCTATCACCGCGCCGGCCTCGACCAGGCCGTGCTGGACGCCTTCGGCATCTCCCCGGCGCCGAAACCCAACCTGTCGCGCTGGGAAGACGTGATGGACCGCCTGACCCATGCCGAGGGCGAGGTCCGCGTCGCCGTGGTCGGCAAATACACCCAGCTGGAAGACGCCTACAAATCCATAGCCGAGGCGCTGACCCATGGCGGCATGGCCAACCGCACCAAGGTCAAGGCCGAATGGGTGGATTCCGAGATCTTCGAACGCGAAGACCCCGCCGCCTATCTGGAAGACTTCCACGCCATCCTCGTCCCCGGCGGCTTTGGCGAGCGTGGCACCGAAGGCATGATCAAGGCCGCCCAATTCGCCCGCGAAAAGAAGGTCCCCTACCTCGGCATCTGCCTCGGCATGCAGATGGCGGTGATCGAGGCCTCGCGCCACCTCGTCGGCGTCAATGATGCGGGGTCGGAGGAGTTCGACCACGAGGTCGGCGGCAAACGCTTCACCCCCGTCGTCTACCACCTGAAGGAATGGGTGCAGGGCAACCACATGGTGACCCGCAAGGCCTCGGACGCCAAGGGCGGCACGATGCGGCTTGGCGCCTATACCGCCAACCTCAAGCCCGGCAGCCACGTCTCCGCCGTCTATAACGCGGTCAATATCGAGGAACGCCACCGCCACCGCTACGAAGTCGACCTGCGCTACCGCGACCAGCTGGAAGACAAGGGCCTGATCTTCTCCGGCATGAGCCCGGACGGCAAACTGCCCGAGATCGTCGAGGTCAAGGACCACCCGTGGTTTATCGGCGTCCAGTTCCACCCGGAGCTGAAAAGCAAGCCTTTCGCCCCGCACCCGCTGTTTGCCGATTTCGTGCGGGCGGCGAAGGAGCAGGAGCGGTTGGTTTAGAGGGGAAAACTTATGCATCCGGCAGCGTTCAGAAAGCTTTTGGCGGACGTGATAGCAGCTGAAAAGTCCTACAGCGTTCCGTCTATTTGCTCAGCCATTGGTTTAGCTGCCGGTAGTGAGCAAGAGGCTTTCAACGGAAAATTCCGTTACGCCAAGAAGCGACTGGATGCTGTGCCTGATAGTCAATTGTTTGACGTTGCCGGACGGCTCAACTCAATGGTCGAGTCTGATGAACTCGTTCAATCCTTGAAAGAAAATACGAGTTCATCTCCCTCTGACGAAATCAATAGCAAATCCCTTGCACGATTGGGATCAAAGATCGTCTCAGACCGTTGGCAAAGCGCACTAAACCGGCGAGACAACGACCCCGATGGAGCAATAACGCTCGCGAGGACATTGTTAGAAGATATTTGCAAGACGATTATTATATCGTGTGATCAAGCATATTCTGAAGATGATGACTTAACAAAGCTATATCGGAAGACAAGCGGGCTATTGAATTTGGCGCCGGACCAGCACACTGAACAGGCTTTCAAGCAAATTTTGGGTAGTTGCCAGTCTGTAGTTGAAACGATTGGTTCCATTCGGAACAAACTTGGCGACGCTCATAGCGTCGGCCCCATTAGAAGCCGACCTTCGCAAAGGCATGCAACCCTAGCCGTAAATCTTGCCGGTACAATGGCGACATTTCTTGCCGATACTTGGCAAGAAAAAATAGCTAAATCTGAATAGGCTTTAACTGTAAACCGATTGTGGAAGCCTGCCCCGGTTCAAACTGAAGCTGTGGGATCCTTCCCCCGGCTTGGCCCCGCCAAGTCGGGATGCGCCTGCCTGCCCCCGGCAGGCGCATTCGCGCCCGCCAAGTCAGGCGCATCCCTCAGGTCGTGATAGCCCCACCCGACCTTCGGCCTGCGGCTTGCGCCTTCGGCCGAGGGGCCGGGGGTCCTGCCACTGGCAGGCCCCCTTTTCGGCCCCCGGTCTCTGATCCAAAGCACGGGATAGCAGCCCGGCGGGGCGGATTTGCCAAATCTTCGTCTGATGCTACACTCCCCCCATGCGCGCCCTTGTCCTCCTCGCCCTCCTCGCCTGTCCCGCCCAGGCCGCCCCGCTTGCGGGCAAAAGCTACATCATCCAGCTCTCCTCCAGCCAATATGCAAGTGGCTATGGGCGCTATCTGGTGCCGCCGCTGGCCAAGGTGCTGAAGGCCTCGGGGATGCAGGCCAAGTCCGGGCCGGGGGCGGATCTGGTGGCCAATATCGAGACGGGCGGCGACAATGGGCGCTGGGTGGGGGCCGGGGCGCAGAAGCTCTGGATCTACAGGGTCACTGCCACGGTCGGGCTCTCACTGGAAAGCTACGCCTTCCCCGACGATGGCACGCCGCAATTCGGCGTCCGCGCCGTGCTCGAGACGCCGAACCCCGACCGCGAGGATGAGATGGACTGCCTGATCGACCTCGCCGCCCGCGTGGCCCTGCGCGACTACCGCGCCAAGGGGCTCGAAGTGGTGGACGGCCAGGGCTGCCTGCGCGCGCAATAGGCCGTGGTGGCGTTACCGAAAGGTTAACGCTACCGATTTAATCTTGTGAAATCTGATGGTTAAACAGGCTTGCACGCGTGCAAACCCGTGCAATCAACCGGTGACAGCGGGCATGACCTGATGCATGCCCTCGTAGATCATGTGCAGCGCCACATAAAGGATGATGGCGAGGCCGACGAAGGCGATCCAGCGGTGCTTGTTCAAAAGCCCCGCGATGAAGGAGGCGGCCAGGCCCATCAGCGCGACCGACAGGGCCAGACCAAAGACCAGAACCCCCGGATGCTCGCGCGCGGCCCCGGCCACGGCCAGCACGTTATCAAGGCTCATCGAGACGTCGGCCACCACGATCTGCCAGGCGGCCTGACCGAAGCTCTTGCGCGGCGCATCCTTGGCCACCGCGCCGTCGGCGTTCAGGTCGGCGTCGGCAAGCGCTTCGGCGGCGTCATCGGCGGCATGGCCCTGACGCAGCTCGCGCCACATCTTCCAGCAGACCCAGAGCAACAGGATGCCGCCGGCCAGCGACAGGCCGGTGATCGCCAGAAGCCGGGTCGCGGCGAGGGCGAAGACGATGCGCAAGACCGTGGCGGCGAGGACGCCGATGATGATCGCCTTGGTCCGCTGCTCTCGCGGCAGGCCGGCGGCGGCCATGCCGATCACGATCGCATTGTCCCCCGCCAGTACCAGATCGATGCCGATCACCCCCAACAACGCTGTCAAAGCTTCGGGTGTGATCATGTCCATCGGGTTCTCCTGGATAACGGCTTTGTGTAGGTAAGGCGTCGCAAGGCCGCTTTCAACCCGAAACCCTGACCTCAGATGCCCGCTGGACGCAGGGTCGCAGTTGGGCTAGGCGGGGCCATGCTGTCTTATCAACACGCCTATCACGCGGGCAACCTTGCCGACGTTCAGAAACACGCCCTGCTGGCCTGGGCGCTGGAATATCTGACGCAGAAGGACAAGCCGCTGTCCTATATCGAGACCCACGCCGGGCGCGGGCTTTATGACCTGACGGCGCCGGAATCGGCCAAGACCGGCGAGGCCGAAGGCGGCATCGCAAGGGCCGAGGTCTGGCTGCCCGAGAGCCACCCCTACCGCCGCCGTCTGGCCGAGGTGCGCGCCGCCCATGGGCCGAGCTTCTACCCCGGCTCGCCCCTGGTCGCGGCCCTCTCGCTGCGGCCCGGCGATGTGATGCACCTCTGCGAGCTGCACCCGCAGGAGTTTCGCGCGCTGGAGGCCAATCTTGCCCCCTATGGCGCCCATATCCGCCAGATCGACGGGCTGGAGGCGGCGCTGACCCTGACGCCCCCGACCCCGCGCCGGGGCCTGATGCTGATCGACCCCTCCTACGAGGTGAAGGCCGATTACGAGGCGATCCCGAAGCTGATCGCCAAGGTGGTCAAGCGCTGGAATGTCGGCATTATCGCCCTCTGGTATCCGATCCTGCTGGATATCCCGCATGTGCCGATGCTCGCCGCCCTGACCCGCGACTTTCCCGACGCCCTGGTGTCAGAGGTGCGCTTTCCGCCGATGCGTGAAGGGCACCGGATGGCGGGCTCGGGCATGTTCGTGGTCAACCCGCCCTATGGCATGGCCGAGGAAGCCGCCCGCCTTCACGCGATTTTTGAAGCCCACCGCCGCTAGAACCTGGATCGCGCCATTGGCAGCGCGTAAAGTGCGGCCTATGTTCGGGTCATGAGCTTTCTTGACCGCCTCTTCGGCCCCGCCCCCTCCCGCCTGCCTGTGCCGGATGAACAGCTGGCGCTGGCCGCCTTGCTCGTGCGTGTGGCGCGGGCCGATGGCTTTGCCTCGGGGCCGGAACTGGCCCGGATCGACCGCATCCTGGCCACTCGCTACGCCATGACGCCCGAGGCGGCCCTCGCCCTGCGGTGCGAGGCCGAAACGGTGGAGACGCTCGCCCCCGACACCGTCCGCTTCACCCGCGCTCTGAAAGAGGCGGTGCCGCTCGAGGCCCGCAAGGCCCTGGTCGAGGCGCTCTGGTCGGTGGCCCTCGCCGATGGCCAGCGCGACGCCGAGGAAGACCGGCTCTTGCGGCTGGTCGCGGGCCTTCTCGGCCTGACGGACGTCGAATCCGCCCTCGCCAGACAGAAAGCGCAGATGCCATGATCGCCTCCCTTGGAATGTATGACCGCACCGAATGCCAGCCGGCGAATGACCGGCTTTGGGCGCTGATCCGCGATGGCTTGCGCAAGGCTGGCCTTGACGCGCCCGACGGCCTGACCCGCGGCGCCGGGGCCTATTGGCAGGCGTGGGAGTCGCCCGATCTCCTCCTGTCGCAGACCTGCGGCTTCCCCTACCGCGCCAAGCTGCATGGCAATGTCACCCTGATCGGCACCCCGGATTACGAGGTGGCGGGTTGCGCCCCCGGCCATTACCGCTCGATCTTCGTGGCCCGCACCAGCGACCCGCGCAACACCTTGCCCGATTTCCACGGCGCGGGCCTCGCCTTCAATGAAGACCTCTCGCAATCGGGCTGGGCCGCGCCGCAGAACCACGCGATCGCCCATGACATGCGCCTTCTGCCGCATCTGAAGACCGGCGGCCACCTCGCCTCGGCCCGCGCCGTGGCCGAGGGCCTGGCCGAAATCGCCGCCATCGACGCGGTGACCTGGAGCATGATTGCCGAGTGGGAGGCCTTCGCCAAAGGCCTCAAGGTCGTGGGCCAGACCGAGCCGACCCCCGGCCTGCCCTATATCACCGGCCTTGGCCGCGATGCCGAACTGATGTTCACCGTCATCTCGGATGCCATCGCGTCCCTCACCCCAGAAGACCGCGACACCCTGCGCCTGCGTGGTCTGGTTCGGATTCCGCCCGAATCCTATCTGGCGGTTCCCACCCCGCCGACCCCGGAAGACCTCGGCTATACGCCGCCACAAACCGCCTGAAATTCCTTCATTCAGACCCAAATATCCCGGGGGGTGCGGGGGGCTGGCCCCCCGCTTCCGAACAATATGCCGATTTTCCTTGCCGGAATCGTCCGCGCCCCCTATCCTCACATTTGATCAAATTGCGCGGAAGTCATGCCGACCTCTGCCGGGATCGACAAAAAGGGATGGATCAAGGGCATGATCCGACCCGCCTGCTGGACCTCCCCTCACCGGGCGGCCAAGTGTGGGCGGCGGGCTGCCCTTCCGATGTGACATGATGAAGGACTGGCTTAGAAAACACCCGGACGTCCGGACAATCCGCGTGGCCGCGGCGGACCTCAACGGGCAGGCGCGGGGCAAACGGGTCCCCGCACGCTTCGCGGACAAGATCGTGAAGGACGGGACGCGCTTCCCCTTCTCGGTACTGAACCTCGACATCTGGGGCGAGGATATTGACGATTCTCCGCTCGTCTTCGAACAGGGCGACCAGGATGGCGTTCTGAAACCGACCGAGCGCGGCTTCATGCCGATGCCCTGGCTCGAGGCGCCGACGGCTTTGCTGCCGATCTGGATGTTCCGCGAAAACGGCACGCCTTACGAAGGCGACCCGCGCCATGCGCTGTCGGCCGTGGTCAACCGCTTCAAGGCGCGGGGCCTGACCCCGGTTTGCGCGATGGAGCTGGAGTTCTTCCTGATCGACGACTCGGGCAAATCGCTGCAGGTGCCGCCCTCGCCGCGTTCGGGCAAGCGCCGGAAAGCAGCCGAGACGCTGTCGATCCGGGCTTTGGACGTGTTCGACACTTTCTTCACCGACCTCTATGACGCCTGTGAAGCGATGGACATTCCGGCCGATACCTCGACTTCGGAAACCGGTCTGGGCCAGTTCGAAGTCAACCTGATGCACTGCGACGACGCCCTGCGCGCCGCCGACGATGCCTGGCTCTTCAAGCTGCTGGTCAAGGGCCTCGCCCGGCGCCACGGCTTTGCCGCCAGCTTCATGGCCAAGCCCTATCCGGAATATTCCGGCTCGGGTCTGCACACCCACTTCAGCCTGATCGACGAGGCGGGGCGCAATGTGTTCGACTCCGGCGGGCCCAAGGGCACAGCGATGCTGAAACAGGCCGTGGCCGGCTGTCTGAATGCGATGCGGGATTCCTCGCTGATCTTCGCGCCGCACCAGAACAGCTATGAACGTCTGGTGCCGGGCAAACATGCCCCCACCGCCGTCTGCTGGGGCTACGAGAACCGCACCGCCGCGATCCGCATCCCGGCCGGCAACCCCGGCGCGCGGCGGATCGAACACCGCGTGGCGGGGGGCGACGTGAACCCCTATCTGATGCTCGCCGCCATTCTGGGTGCGGCCCTGGACGGGATCGAGGGCGAGATGGAACCGCCGAGCCCGATCGTCGGCAATGCCTATGCCGTCGAAGGCCTGCCGCAGATCGCCGAGACCTGGGAGGTCGCCATCGACGCGCTGGAGCAAAGCCCGATCGTCTCGCGCTTCATCCATCCCGAACTGATCAAGAACCTGATCTCGACCAAGCGGCAGGAACTGCACTACCTCGACGAGCTGTCGGATTCCGAGAAGGTCGAGCTTTACCTCGACACTGTTTGATCAAATCACGGCACGCCCCCCTTGACCATATGGGGGGGCGCTGCGTTAGGCTTGCGCATCAGCAACCGGACCCATCATGAAAATCGGCATCCTGCAAACCGGCCTTGCGCCCGAAGTCCTCTCGGCGGAGATGGGCGATTACCCCGACATGTTCGCCCGGCTTCTGGCGGGCCACGGCTTCACCTTTGAAACCTACCGCGTGGTCGAGGGCGAGTTTCCGGCCTCGGTGCTGGATTGCGAGGGCTGGCTGATCACCGGCTCGCGCCACGGCGCTTACGAGGATCACCCCTGGATCCCGCCGCTGGAGAATTTCATCCGCGACGCCTACTGGGCGCATGTGCCGATTGTCGGCATCTGCTTTGGCCACCAGATCGTGGCGCAAGCCATGGGCGGCAAGGTTGAACGCTATGCCGGGGGCTGGGCCGTAGGGGCGACCGACTATGACTTCGGCGGCCAGAAACTGCGGCTGAACGCCTGGCACCGCGATCAGGTGACCGTGGTGCCCGACGATGCCCAGGTCGTCGCCAGCAACGAATTTTGCGAGAACGCCGCCCTTCTTTACAGCGACCGGGCCTTCACCGTGCAGGCCCATCCCGAATTCCAGCCCGAATTCATCGACGGCCTGATCAAGACGCGCGGCAAGGGCCTGGTGCCCGATGACCTGATGGCCGAGGCCACCGGGCGGCTGACCCTGCCCCTTAATGACAAGACCATGGCCGACCAGATTGCCGAGTTTTTCACCATGGCGCGGGCCTGAAGCCTGCGCCGCCACAACAAGTGTGACCTATGTCCAAATGGACCGACCAACTGCCTGAGGCAGCAAAAGAATATATTGGCAGCCGCCGTGTTGATGAAGTGGAATGCGTGATCGGCGACATTGCCGGTGTGGCCCGGGGCAAGGCCATGCCCGCCGCGAAATTCGGCAAGCAGACCAATTACTTCCTGCCGAACTCGATCTTCCTGCAGACCATCACCGGCGAATGGGCCGACAACCCTTTCGATGCTTTCACCGAGCCGGACATGTATATGGTCCCCGACTATTCCACAGCGACCGCCGCGCCCTGGACGGCAGATGTGACGCTGCAGGTCATCCATGACGCGATGGACCAGGACGGCAACCCGATCCCCTTCAGCCCGCGCAATGTTCTCAAGCGGATCGTGAAGCTTTACAACGATCAGGGCTGGACCCCGGTTGTGGCGCCGGAGATGGAGTTCTTCCTGACCGCCCGCAACATCGACCCCAACATGCCAGTCGAGGCGCCGATGGGCCGCTCGGGCCGCAAGGCGGCGGGCAAGCAGGCCTATTCACTGTCGGCCATCGATGAATATGGCAAGGTCATCGACGACATCTACGACTATGCCGAGGCGCAGGGTCTGGAGATTGACGGTATCCTGCAAGAGGGCGGCGCCGGCCAGATCGAGCTCAACCTCGAACACGGCGATCCGGTGCGCCTGGCTGATGACGTCTTCTTCTTCAAGCGCCTGATCCGCGAAGCAGCACTCCGCCACGACTGCTTTGCCACCTTCATGGCCAAACCGATCGCCGGAGAGCCGGGTTCGGCCATGCATATCCACACTTCGGTCGTGGACACCAAAAGCGGCAAGAACATCTTCTCGGAAAAGAAGGGGGAGGAGACCGAAGCCTTCTTCCACTTCATCGCGGGCATGCAGAACCACCTGACCGGCGCGATTGCCGTTCTGGCACCCTATGTGAACAGCTACCGCCGCTACGTCCCGGACTTTGCCGCCCCGATCAACCTGGAATGGGGCCGCGACAACCGCACCACCGGGTTGCGGATTCCGATCAGCAGCCCCTCGGGGCGCCGGGTGGAAAACCGCCTGCCGGGGATGGATTGCAACCCCTATCTCGGCATCGCGGCGACGCTGGCCTGCGGCTATCTCGGCCTGATGGAGAAGAAGCAGCCGCGACCGGAGTTCAAGGCCTCGGCCTATATCGACAGCGACGACATCCCGACCAACCTTGGCGACGCGCTTGATTTGCTGGACGAGGATGCGGCGCTGAAAGAAGTGCTGGGCGAGGCTTTCTGCAAGGTCTACGATTCCGTCAAACGCAATGAATACAAAGAGTTCCTGCAGGTCATCAGCCCTTGGGAGCGTCAGCATCTGTTGTTGAACGTATGAACCTGCTGCATGTGAACGACAAGGCGGGGGAATATCCCCCGTCGTTTTATGCTGCGACGGCGACACCTTTCGCCGCCCTGCCCGCGCTGCAAGGCGAGGTTCAGGCCGATGTCTGCATCGTCGGCGGCGGTTATACCGGCCTGTCAGCGGCGCTGCATCTGGCGCAAAAGGGTTATCGGGTCGTGCTGCTGGAGGCGCAGCGGATCGGCTTCGGCGCCTCTGGCCGCAACGGCGGGCAAGTGGGCTCGGGGCAGCGTCAGGACCAGGACTGGCTGGAGGCCGAGGTCGGCGCCGAGGCGGCGCACCGGCTTTGGGCCCTCTCCGAAGAGGCCAAGGATCTGGTCAAGTCGCTGATCAAGACCCATGCGATGCCCGTCACCTTCCACTCCGGCGTGGCCACCGCCTGCTGGCGCGAAGGCGAAGTGCGCGACACCATGGCCTATGCCGACAAGCTGGAGCGCGACTACGGCTACAGCCACCTCGAACGCTTTGAAGGCAAGGCGATCGAAGGGCTGATCGGCTCCAAGGCCTTCAAGGGCGGGGTTCTGGACACCGACGCCGGCCATGTGCATCCCCTGAACTATGCGCTGGGGCTGGCCGCAGCGGCGCGCGCTGCCGGGGCCGTCCTGCATGAACGCGCGGAAGTGGTGGCGATCGAACCGGGGGCCAAGCCTCTGGTGCGCACGGCGCAGGGTCAGGTCCGGGCCAGCCATGTCATCCTGGCCTGCAACGGCTATCTCGGCGGGCTGGAGCCGAAAGTGGCCGCCCGCGTGATGCCGATCAACAATTTCATCCTCGCGACCGAGCCCTTGGGCTCCCGCGCCGCCGAGATCCTTTCGCGTCCGGTGGCGGTGGCCGATACCAAGTTCGTGGTGAACTACTGGCGCCTGTCCGAGGACAACCGCCTGCTGTTTGGCGGCGGCGAAAGCTATGGCTACCGCTTCCCCGACATCCTGCGCACCGTGCGCAAGCCGATGCTGAGCATCTATCCCCAGCTGAAGGACACCCGGATCGACTATGCCTGGGGCGGGACGCTGGCGATCACCATGAACCGGATGCCCTGCTTTGCCCGCCCGGGCCAGAATATCCTGTCGGCCTCGGGCTATTCGGGGCACGGCGTGGCGATGGCAACACTGGCCGGCAAGATCATGGCCGAGACCGTCGCCGGACGGGCCGAGCGCTTTGACCTCATGGCCTCGGTGCCGCAAACGGCCTTCCCGGGCGGGGCGGCCCTGCGCTGGCCGATGCTGCTGCTTGCGATGACCTGGTATTCGATGCGCGACAGGTTGGGGGTCTGACCCGGGATCAACCGGTTTCATCGGCGGAATTCGCCGATGGCGCCGAAATGTCACTGGCGTGTCACCTTGGCGCAGTTTAATCTTTCCTGAAGAAGAGTTTCAGGAAAGCTGCAACCATGGCCCCCGACGGACAAGCCCTCGCCCCCAATGTCTACGATGCCGAACCGATCCCGCCCGGGGCATTGGCCGAAATCGAGAGGCTGCTGATCTCGGGCGACCTCTTCCGCTACACAGCACCCGAGGGTGCGCCGGTGGCGCTGCTCGAAGCGGAATTTGCCGAGCTGATGGGCGCGCGTTATGCGTTGGCGGTGTCCTCCTGTTCGGCGGCGCTGTTTCTGTCCTTGAAGGCGCTGGACCTGCCGCGCGGCGCGAAAGTGCTGATCCCGGCTTTCACCTTCGCCGCCGTCCCCTCGGCGGTGATCCATGCCGATTGCGTGCCGGTGCTGGTCGAAGTGGGCAGCAACTACCGCGTCGACATGGCGGATTTCGCTGCCAAACTGCCGGGCGCCGATGCAGTGCTGATCAGCCATATGCGCGGCCATACCTCGGACATGGATGCGATCCTGGCGCTTTGCGATGCGGCGGGGATCCCGGTGGTCGAGGATGCGGCGCATTCGCTCGGCACCGAATGGCACGGGCGCAAGATCGGCACGATTGGCAAGATCGGCTGTTTCAGCTTTCAGTCCTACAAGATGGTGAACTCCGGCGAAGGCGGGATGCTGATCACCGACGACCCGGAGTTGGCAGCCCGCGCGGTGATCATGTCGGGCGCTTACGAGCATAACTGGAAGAAGCACCCGGGCCTGCAGAACAGCTACATGCTCTGGCAAAACCGGCTGCCGCTCTACAACATGCGGATGCAGAACCTCTCGGCCGCAGTGATCCGGCCGCAACTGCCCGAAGTGGCGGGCCGTGTGGCCAAAGGTCGCATCGGCCATGACCGGGTGGCCGCACGGCTGAACGAGAGCCCCTGGTTGGCGGTTCCCGAGGCTCTGGCGCCCGAAGAGCGCGCCCCTGATTCGATCCAGTTCAACCTGAAAGGCGACTGGAGCGATGCCGAAGCCCGGCGCTTCCAGACCGAGGCGAAGCGGCGCGGCGTTTCGGTACAGGTCTTTGGCCTGTCGGAGGACAACGCCCGCGCCTTCTGGAACTGGCAGTTCCTCGGCGAGGCGCCCGAACTGCCGCAGACCCGCGCCATGCTGATGCGCGCCTGCGACGTGCGCCTTCCGACGCGCCTGACCGAGGCCGAACTGGATTTCATCGCCGCCGCACTCACCGCCGCTGCGCTGGACGTGAAGGGCTGAACCCGAAGATGGGCAGATTGCCCATCCTACCGACTAAAGCAGGCGCAGGCTGCCGGCCATCCAGGGCCAATCGGCCAGCGCCGGTTTGATCACCCGGTCATCCACCAACCCGCGCAAACGCGCCGCCACCTGCCCCGGGATGTCGCGCAGCACCCCGGCCCGCGCCGAAAGCGACAGGCTGCGTTCGAGCGGGGCGAAGGGCAAGGGCGAGACGGTGATCGACGCCCGGAAGCGGGCGACATGGTGCAGGGCCAAGGGGGTCAGGATCGTCCAGCCCTCCCCCCCGGCCACCATGGCCAGGATCGCGTGATAGCTGTCGAGTTCGAAGCGATGCGCCGGGCGCAGGTTTTGCCGCGCCAGATGCGCCGCGATCTGGCGGCCCATCAGGTGGCGTGCGGTGTACTGGATCAGCGGCAGGTCGGCGAGACCGGCCTCGGGGTTGCGGCCCCTGGGCAGGACGGCGACGAAGGGTTCGGACATCAGGGGATGCACCTCGCGCCAGCCTTCGGCGCCGCCCTCGGTGCCCTGATCGGCAGCCACCACCACATCCAGCGCCCGCGCTTCCAATTGGTCGAGCAGGCGGTGGCTGGGGCCGGTTTCCAGAAGAAAGCGGCAGCCCCGCAGGTCATGCGCCAGGGTGGTCAGCAAGGCGGGCGTCACCTCGGCGTCGAAATCCTCGATCATGCCGAGGCGCAGGGTGGTCAGTCCGGAAAGATCGGCCACGGCGAGGTCGGCGCGGGCCTCGGCCTCGGCGTTCAGGATGGTCTGGGCGTGGCGGCGGAACATCTGGCCACCGGGGGTCAGGCCCATCGGGCGGGCCGAGCGGTCCAGCAGAATCGCCCCCAAGGCGGCTTCAAGCCCGGTGATCTGCTGGCTGATGGCAGAGGGGCTGACCTCCAGCCGGCGGGCGGCGGCGGAAATCGCACCCTCTTCGGCCACGGCCAGAAAGCATTCGATCCCCCAAAGGGTCACGCGTCCCTGAGGATCGGGCATTCGCTCTCCGCTTCAAAAGGGGCTCGGACGGGCTGCGACCAACCGTCAGAGCTTGGACAGTTTCTTCTGCAACTCGGCCAGCTGGCGCTTGATCTCGGCCAGATCCTCGGGCGACTCGGTTGGTGATTCGGCCTCGGGCGTCGTGCCGCCGCTGGCCCAGGGCAGACCGCCCATCATCGTCTTCATGAAGGCTTCCTGCTGCTTGCGCATCGCATCAAAGCCCGGCATCGCGGTCAGGGGATTGGGGATGGCGGTCAGGTTTTCGACCATCTTGGACTGGCCCTCGCGCAGCATCTCGAAGCTGGCGGCGAGGAACTGCGGCACCACCGACTGGATGTTGGAGGTGTAGGAGCGCACCAGATCAGTCAGAACGTTGGTCGGCAGGACCGTATCACCCTTCGATTCGTGTTCGGCCACAATCTGCAGCAGATATTGCCGGGTCAGGTCGTCGCCGGATTTGAGGTCGATGATCTGCACTTCGCGGCCCGAGCGGATGAAGCCCGCGATATCTTCCAGGGTCACATAGTCCGAAGTTTCGGTGTTGTAGAGACGGCGGCTGGCATAGCGCTTGATCAACAACGGTTTAGCGGTCTCGGCCATATGAAACTCCCCCGAATGTATTGCGGTGCAGAGAAGCTTAGGCGAGGTGCAGAACAAAAGAAAGGGCAGGCTTTGCAGCCCGCCCCTCTTCAACGCTATCTTTAAAGCCTGTCGCGATTATTTCGCGGCGGTGGCAGCGGTCGCGGCTTTCTTGGCCACGGCGGTCACTTCTTCGGTGGCTTTCTTCACGGCAGCGGTCGCTTCGACCGAAGCGTCCTTGCCAGCGGCCAGCAGCAGCTCGACGGTGTCCATCTGGACCTTCTTGGCGACTTCAGCGAAGGCAGCCATGTGCTCGGACGCCATTTCGGCAGCGGCCGAAGCGAAATCGGTGGCGGCTTTGGTGTAGTCGGCCGGCTCGGTCTTGGCCTTGGAGACGACGGTCAGCTTGGCCAGCGCGTCCTTCGCCCATTTGGACGAGATTTCGGTCGACTTTTCAGCAGCTTCCAGCGCGACCTTGGTCAGCTTCTCGCTGAAGGCGGCTTGGGTTTTGAAGGCGTTCTGGAAGGCAGAGGCGTCAACCGGGAAGGACGCCATCATGTCTTGCATCACTTTGGTGAAATCAGGGGCCTTGGTCATTTCATATTCTCCTTATGAAGCGGGTCCAATCCCGTTTCCTGTGGAGGATATATACATGCTGCAGTGCAGCATTTCAAGTAAAAATTCTGCGACGCAGCGATGACAGTCGCGCATAGCTTGTATTCGCGACTGTCAGCTCGTGCGGTGATCCGGGCGCGGTCAGGCCGCGGCCTCTCCCCGGACATAGGTGCCCGGCGCCGGGCACAGCACCGGCAACGGACCGTCGCCGGGCTCGCGTGCGGGGATCTGCGGACCGGACCTTTCGGCCAGCCAGTCGCGCCAGCGCGGCCACCAGCTGCCCTGGGTGAAGGTGGCGCCCTTGTACCAGTCCTCGGCCGTGCCCATCGCGCCCGCATTGGTGTAATGGCCGTATTTGCCCTTGGAGGGCGGGTTGATGATGCCCGCGACATGGCCCGACTGCGACAGGATGAAGGTCTTGTCGGGGCTGCCCATCTGGCGGACGCCGTTGAAGCTGCCCTTCCAATGCGCGATGTGGTCGGTCTCGCAGGCCACGGCGCAAAGCGGCACCGTCACCTCGGAGAGGCTGACCTCCTTGCCGAAGACCTTGAAGGTGCCCTTGGCAAAGCCGTCGCCCTGACACAGCCCGCGCAGATATTCGACTGCCATCTTGGCCGGCAGGTTGGTGCCGTCGCCGTTCCAGAACAGCAGATCGAAGGCCGGCGCCTGCTCGCCCAGCATGTAGCTCTTGATCGCCGGCTGGAAGATCAGGTCGTTGGAACGCAGGAAGCTGAAGGTCCGCCCCATGAAGGATTTGGAGAGGATGCCGTCGGAACTGGACTGCCTCTCGATCCCGTCGACGAAGTCATTGGCCAGAAAGACCCCGACCTCGCCCGGGTCGGAGAAATCGGTGAGCGTGGTGAAGAAGGTCGCACTCTTGACCGTCTTGTCGCCCGCCCGGTGCAGATGCGACAGGGTCAGGCCCAGCGTGGTGCCGGCAATGCAATAGCCCACACAGTTGATCTGCTTCTCGCCGGTGGCGCGGCGCGTCTCGGCCATGGCGGTGAGGAAGCCGTCGCGGATGTAGTCGTCCATCGTGATGTCGGCATAGGCCGCATCCGGGTTGACCCAGGAGACGACGAAGAGCGTGAAGCCCTGTTCCACCACCCAGCGAATCAGGCTGTTGGCGGGCTTCATGTCCATGACGTAGTATTTGTTGATCCAGGGCGGGAAGATCAGCAGCGGCGTCTTGTAGACCGTCTCGGTCACCGGCGTGTACTGGATCAGCTCGAACATGTGGTTGCGAAACACCACCGCGCCGGGCGTGGTCGCGATATTGACGCCGATGGTGAAGGCCTCGGGGTCGGCGAGGGTGACCTGCAGGTTGCCATTGCTCGCCTCGATGTCGCGCACGAGGTTCTCCAGCCCCTGCACCAGGCTTTCGCCATCGGTCGCCACGGCCTTTTCCAGCGCATCGGGATTGGTGCCGAGGAAGTTGGTCGGCGCCATCATGTCGACCAGCTGGCGGGTGAAGAATTCCACCCGCTTGCGTTCGTCGGGCGACAGCGTGTCCATGTCCGACATGGCGCTCTGCACTGATTCGACGTTCAACAGGTATTGTTGCTTCAGATAGTGGAAGGCGGGATTGGTATCCCAGACCGGATTGGCAAAACGGCGGTCCTTTGGCGCGGGATCCGCGGCCGGCGTCTCGCCCTTGATCAGGGCCTGCTGGGCCTCGACATAATTCTTCAGCGTCTTGCCCCAGTAGCCGACCTGCTGTTCCATCATCCGGGCAGGATTCTGCATCATTCCGGCCAAATAGGCGGCGGCAGCCTTCACATACAGCTCCTGATTGGGCCCATCCAGCGCCTTGTCATGCGGCTTGCGCGCCGCCATCGCCTGCATCAACCTTGCCGAAAGAGCCTCCACCCGGGCAAGATTTTCGGTCAACCGCGTCAACTTTGCTTGTGCGTCAATCTCGTCAGTTGTCATGATGCCTTTTCGCCCCTATTCTCGCTGCTGTGCAGCATTTTCCGCCCCCTCCCCGCATCGCGACCATAGGGCCGGGACGCCAACCACATAAGGACGCCAGATGAAGTATATGGCCACATACGACTGGATGGAAAGCTTTCGCAACACCACGGAGTGGGCGGGCGCCAGCGCAAGGGCAATTGCCTCCTACCCGGCGTTTGCCCTCTCGGTTAACCCGATGCTCAGCCTCACGGCCGCCTGGGGAGAAGTCGCCGAGCGCAGCTTTGGCCGGATGAGCGTGAAGCCCGATTGGGGCATCCGCTCGATCGTCGGGCCCACCGGCCAGGACCACCTGGTCGATGTGGCGGTCGAAATCGCCAAGCCCTTCGGCGACCTGATCCATTTCAAGGTCCGCCGGCGCGCGCCGATGAAGCGCAAGCTTCTGGTCGTGGCGCCGATGTCGGGCCACTATGCCACGCTGCTGCGCTCCACCGTGACCAGCCTCTTGCCCGATGCCGAGGTCTATGTGACCGACTGGCACAATGCGCGCGACATTCCCGCCAGCGCCGGCAAGTTCGATATCGAGGATTACACGCTCTATCTCGTGGAGTTCATGCGCCACCTCGGGCCGGATACCCATGTGATCGCCGTCTGTCAGCCCGCACCCCTGGCGCTGGCCGCCACCGCCTATCTGGCCGGGCAGGACCCCGAAGCGCAGCCGCGCAGCCTGATCCTGATCGGCGGCCCGATCGACCCCGATGCCGCCGCGACCGATGTGACCGATTTTGGCCGCCGCGTGACGATGGGGCAGCTTGAGGAAATGGCGATCCAGCGCGTCGGCTTCAAATACAAGGGCGCCGGGCGTCTGGTCTATCCGGGCCTGTTGCAGCTGGCGGGCTTCATCTCGATGAATGCCGAACGCCATTCCAAGGCGTTTTCCGACCAGATCATGCGCGTGGTGCATGGCGAGGCTTCGGATCAGGACGCCCACAACCGCTTCTATGACGAATACCTCTCGGTCATGGACATGACGGCGGAGTTCTATCTTTCGACCGTGTCGCGGATCTTCAAGAACCGCGAGATTGCCAAGAACGAATTCGTCGTGGCCGGCAAGCAGGTCGATCTGGGCGCGATCAAGCGCGTCGCCGTGATGACGGTCGAGGGCGAGAAGGACGATATCTCGGCCCCCGGCCAATGCGTGGCCGCGCTGAACATGCTGCCCGGCCTGCCCGAAGCGATGAAGGCCCAGCATCTGGAGCCCGGCGCCGGCCACTACGGCATCTTCGCCGGCCAAAGCTGGCGCCTGAACATCCGCCCGCTGGTTCTGGGCTTCATCGACAAACATTCCGGCGCGGCAAAGCCCGCTCCGGCCAAGCTCGCCGCCCCCGCCCCGGCCAGCGCCGAACAGCACGCGGTTTTCGTCAAGTCGTCGAGCCTTGAGAAACCCGCCGCCAAGCCTGCCGAGGTGCTTGTCGAAAAGCCCGCCGAGAAGCCCGAACAGAAACTCGCCGTCGCAGCCCAGGCCGCAGCCAAGCCGGTCGTGAAGAAAGCCGCCGCGCCCAAACCCGCTGCAGAGAAGCCGGCCGCAAAGCCGGTTGAGGTGAAGCCGGCTGAAGTGAAGCCGGCTGCAGCGAAAGCAGTGGAAGCGAAACCGGCTGCAGTCAAACCGGTTGAAGTCAAACCGGTCGAGGCCAAGCCGCTTGAGGCCAAACCCGTCGAAGCAGCAAAGCCCGCCGTCACGGCAGCGCCGGTTGTGGCCAAGCCTGCGCCCGTCGCGGACAAACCCGCAACCCCGGCCGCGACGACACCGGCCCCGGTTGCGGCAACCCCGACCACTGCAGCGCCGGCGGCTGCAACGCCGGCGGCCCCTACCCCGGCGGCCCCTGCCCCGGTCGTGACGACCTCTGCTCCGGCTCCGGCCGTGGCGCAAAGCGCGCCGGCTCCGGTGCCCCCGGCGGCACCGCAAACCGCCCCGCAAACGACTGCGCCTGCGGCGCAGGCACCCGCTGCGACCCCGGCGGCGGCGCCCAACCCGGGCAATGTCACCCCGATCCGTCAAGCCAACAAGGGCTAGGCAGAGACCTCTGCGACGCTGCGCTCGATCAGGCGCAGCGCCTCGGGGGAGGAGAAGCGATGGTCGGCGCCCTGCATCAGGGTCAGCCGGATATCCCCGCCCCGCGCATGGTTGAAAAGCCGGATCGCGACCGAAGGCGGGACATCCTCATCGGCGGAGCCTTGCAGGAACCGCACCGGAAGCGGCAGATCAAGGGGCGTGCGCAACACCAGATGCGCGCGCCCTTGCTCTATCAACTTCGCCGTAAAAACATAGGGTTCGCCCGAATAGGCCGAGGGCCGCTCGATCAACCCGCGTGTGGCCATCTGGACCTGTTCCGCCGCCGTCAGGCTGGGCAGCACGCTGTCCTCGGTGAAATCCGGAGCGGCGGCGATGCCGACCAGACCCGCCACCCGTTCTGGCAAGGCGCGGGCGAGGAGCAGCGCAATCCAGCCCCCCATCGACGAGCCGACCAGAACCTGAGGGCCTTGCGTCAGGGCAAGGGCGGCTCTCGCATCGGCAAACCAGTCGCCAATCCCCAGATCATTGAAATCGCCGCCCGATTGGCCATGACCGGAATAGTCAAAGCGCAGGAAGGCGCGGCCCTCGGCCTTGGCCCATGCCTCCAGCGCCATCGCCTTGGTGCCGCCCATATCGGATCGGTAGCCGCCGAGAAAGACGATCCCCGGCCCCTGCCCCACGCTCTGGTGATAGGCGAGGTCGCGGCCCTCGGGCGTCTGCAGATGGTCAGGTTGGGTCATCGGTCACTTTCCGGATAGATGGGCAGATTGCCCATCCTACGACCCCCGCCGCGATTGACAACCGCCCGCCTTCCCGGCAGAACGCCCGGACCAACCCGCAACCGGGCGCTTCGTAGGCGCCAAAACGACGAGGAGAGGGCCAGATGCCCCATACGTCACAGATTTCCCTGACATTTCCCGATGGTGCGCGCCGCGAGTATTCCGCCGGTGTGACCGCTGCCGAGGTTGCAGCCTCCATCGCCCCCGGCCTCGCCAAGAAGGCGATCAGCGCCACTGTCGATGGCCAGCATTACGACCTGCAATGGCCGATCATGAAGGATTCCGCCATCGCGATCCACACCATGGCCGACGATGCCCAGGCGCTGGAGCTGATCCGCCACGACTGCGCCCATATCATGGCCCGCGCCGTGCAGGAGATCTGGCCCGACGTCAAAGTCACCATCGGCCCGGTCCGCGACTATGGCTGGTTCTACGACTTCGACCGCGCCGAGCCCTTCTCGGCCGACGACCTTGGCCAGATCGAGGCCAAGATGAAGCAGATCATCAACGCCCGCGACCCGGTCCGCACCGAGGTCTGGCCGCGCGCCCGGGCGCTGGCCTATTACGAGGAACGCGGCGAGCCCTTCAAGATCGAGCTGATCAACCGCATCCCCGAGGGCGAAGACCTCAGGATGTACTGGCACGGCCATTGGCAGGACCTTTGCCGCGGCCCACACCTGCAGCATACGGGCCAGGTGCCCGCCGATGCCTTCAAGCTGACCCATGTCGCCGGGGCCTATTGGCTGGGCGATGCGACGCGGCCCATGCTGCAGCGCATCTACGGCCTCGCCTTCAAGAACCGCGACGACCTGAAAGCCCACCTCACCATGCTGGAAGAGGCCGCCAAGCGCGACCACCGCAAGCTTGGCCGCGAGATGGAGCTGTTCCATCTGCAGGACGAAGCCCCCGGCATGGTCTTCTGGCACCCGAACGGCTGGCAAATCTGGCGCACGCTGGAGGATTACATGCGCGGTCGCCTGCGCACGGCGGGCTACAAGGAAATCCGCACGCCGCAAGTGGTGGACCGCATCCTGTGGGAGAAGTCCGGCCATTGGGAAGCCTACCGCGAGAACATGTTCATCGTCGAAGTGGACGAGGACGGCGCCAAGGAAAAGCGGATCAACGCGCTGAAGCCGATGAACTGCCCCTGCCATGTGCAGATCTTCAATCAGGGCATCAAGTCTTACCGCGACCTGCCCTTGCGCCTGGCCGAGTTCGGCTCTTGCCACCGCTACGAGTCGTCTGGCTCGATGCATGGCCTGATGCGGGTGCGCGGCTTCACGCAGGACGACGCGCATATCTTCTGCACCGAAGACCAGATCGAAAGCGAATGCGCCAGCTTCATCGCGCTTCTGTCCAGCGTCTACAAAGACCTCGGCTTCCCGAAGTTCGACATCAAGCTTTCGACCCGCCCCGATGTCCGCATCGGCTCGGACGAGACCTGGGACAAGGTCGAGGGCGCCTTGACCAATGCCATCGAGAAGCTCGGCCTGCCCTACCAGATCAACCCCGGTGACGGCGCCTTCTATGGCCCGAAGCTTGACTTCAAGCTGACCGATGCGATTGGCCGCGAATGGCAGTGCGGCACCTTCCAGGTCGACCCCAACCTGCCGACCCGCCTTGGCGCGGAATATGTCGGCGAGGATGGCGCCAAGCATCGGCCCTATATGCTGCACCGTGCGATTCTGGGGTCTTTCGAGCGCTTCATCGGCATCCTGATCGAGAACTACGCCGGCAAGCTGCCCTTCTGGCTGGCCCCGCGCCAGGTCGTCGTGGCCTCGATCGTCTCGGACGCCGATCCCTATGTGCATGAGGTCGTGAATGCCCTGCGCAAGGCCGGCGTGCGGGCGGAAGCCGATGTGCGCAACGAGAAGATCAACTACAAGGTCCGCGAACATTCGCTGGGCAAGGTGCCGGTCCTTCTCGCCATCGGCATGAAAGAGGTGGAGGAGCGCAGCGTCTCGGTCCGCCGTCTCGGCGAAAGCCGGACCGAGCAGATGAGCCTGGATGCGGCGCTCTCCGACCTCGGGTTTGCCGCCCTGCCCCCCGCCTCCTGAGGCCGGTCAAGACAGCGCCCCGCCCCGGTGAACCGCCCGGGCGGGGCTTTTTTCTGCCACGATTGCGGCTGCGTTTTCGCCCCGCGCGCCCGTGGAATCAGCAGGCGACAGGCCTCGTTTCGCCTCGGAAGGGCCGCTCCCGCGCCCCCGCCGCCCGTGATTGGCGGCCGCCTCGTGCCAAAAACGTCCTTAAACTGCCCAAAAGCGCCTTGTTTTCAAGGTTCACGCTTGATTTTCGTTTTACCTTTGGCATCATCGACCCCAGTGACGACAGTTTTCTGCCCGGCTCCCTTCGTGAAGACCGTGAAAGATCTGGCCGCACGGCCCGGCGCAATATCGCCCCGGGAGGGTTAAGATGGGAGAAGCGGCATGCCGACGGGCACCGTGAAGTGGTTTAACGCGACCAAAGGCTATGGTTTCATTGCGCCCGATGACGGCGGCAAGGACGTGTTCGTGCATATTTCGGCGGTGGAACGCGCCGGAATGAAAGGGCTGAACGAGAATCAGAAGATCGGGTTCGAGCTGCAGTCAGGCCGTGACGGCAAGCAATCGGCGGGCGACCTGCGGCTGCTTTAAGCCGTTGTTCTCGCTTCCGTATCAGCGTCCCAACCAAGGAACCAGGTGGCCCCGTCCTGAATGATGGGGCGCTTCATCACGGTGGGTTGGGCCGCGATCTGCGCTTCTGGTTCGCTTTCGCGCAAGAAGGCCGAAAAGCCGCGATAGGTCGTGGACTGCTTGTTCACGGCCCGGTCGCCGAACTCCTGCACAATCGCCGCGATCTCGGCCTCGCTCAGCGGGGTCGCGCGCACGTCGCGGAAGGTCACATCCTTGCCGGCCCGCTCCAGCGCCTTCAGCGCCTTCTTGGTCGTGTCGCAGGTGGAGATTCCGTAAACGATCATGGCGTGAGGCTCCCTCTCGGTGTTTTCCGGCGCGGCCGGCAGCATCTGCGGCAGGCGTAACGCTTTGCCTGCGGCTGTCAAGCAGCCCCGCCACCCTTTCGTGACAGCGATCGCACAATCGACGCAACCAAACGCCGTCTCGCGCGTTGTGCTTCCGTACTCCGGATGGCCACGATGGCCGTTTCCTTCGAAAGGTGTCTCCGATGCGGAACTTTGCCCTGCCCTTGATGCTGGCCTCCAGCCTCTCCCTCGCAGCCCCCCTTCACGCCCAAAGCAACCTTGGCGACGTGGTCAATGGCGTGGCGCAAAGCCTGCTCACTCAGGAGCTCGACAAACGCGCCTATGTCGCGGCGCAGAACGCCAACACCGTCAGCGCCTACCGCAGCTATCTCGCCCAGTTCCCGAACGGCATCTACCGCGGCAACGCGCTGAACGCGCTGGCCCGGCTCGGCGCCACCGTCACCCCCGGCACGGGCACCCAGCCCCCGGTCACCGGCGGCGGCAGCCTGTCGGCCGCACAGGAGGAGGCGTCCCTTGGCCTCAGCTACGCGCAGAAGGTCACGATCCAGCGCCGGCTGACCTCGCTCGGCTTTGACACCCATGGCGCCGATGGAGTCTGGGGCTACAACACCCGCACCGCGATTGCCAACTGGCAGGCGCGCAACCGCCAGACCGCGACCGCCTATCTGACGCTGGCCCAGGCCAACAGCCTGCTGCAGGGCACCGTGGTGACCCCGCCGCCCACCGGCGGTAACAATGGCACCGGCGGCGCCTATTCCGCCGCCCAAATCGAGGCCTCGCTTGGCCTGTCGCGCACCCAGCGGGTCAATATCCAGGCCCAGCTGAACAAGATCGGCTATCCCACCGGCACGCCGGACGGGCTCTGGGGGTCGAAGACCCGCGGCGCGATTGCCAAATGGCAGGTGGCCAACCGGATGAGCGGCACCAGCTATCTCACCGGCGCGCAGGTCAACCTGATCGCGCAACAGGCCGGCACCGTGGTCCAACCCAACCCGCAGCCCGGCGCCGGCGACAATGCCGCGCTGCAAGAGAGCCTGTTGAGCCTGACCACCTATGAGAAGATCGACCTGCAGCGCCGCCTGACGCGCCTTGGCTACAACACCTATGGCGCGGATGGCGTCTTCGGCCAGAACTCCCGCAGCGCCATCGCCCGCTGGCAGGGCGACGAGGGCCTGAGGGTCACCGGCTACCTGACCGCCGATCAGGTGCGCAAGATCCGGGTCGAGACCGGGAACTGATCCAGGAACCCGAACCCCGCCCGAGTGGCGGGGTTATTCCTTGCGATCCCCTGAGCGCCCCACCCACAGAACCAGCGCCGAGGGGCCGATCAGGTGGCCTTCCAGTGGAAGGCCACCCGGCCCCTTGGTCGAAGGCTGAAAGCCGCAGACCAAGAGGGGTTGGGCTTGGCGCGAGGCCCGCTTAATCGGGACGCGCCTGCCTGGGGTGGGCGCGGTATCGCGCCTGCCCGAGGGCAGGCAGGCGCGGCCCGATTTGTCGCGGGACAAATCGGGGGAGAAACGGTAGAGTGGGTGATTTAATGCATCATCGCAGGTGAGGTGCGTGAAATCACGCACCCTACGGCGGCTACCGAAATCCAAGTTCACCGTGAGCTTTGCCGATAACCCGAAATGGGCTATCCCCCCAGTTACGCCTTTTCAAACCAAATCCAGCTTGAACCGAAATTAGGGGGAGCAGACTGCTGGCAATGGAGTTCATACCGGGTAAATGCACGCCTCCCGCAATAATTTGAGATAGAAGTCCGCCATTGGCGATGGCGAATATTGTTGATATCGGGATGGCAAAACCAAGCCCAACATCGGATAGGCGAAACTTGATCGGAGCTTCAGCAGCGACGCGAATTGCTGCATCGCACTTGGATCCAATGGACGTGAGAGCGGTTGAAAGCGCCATATCCGAATCCGCCGAATTCAGAATTCTATCGTATATCGAGTTGAGCTCAATCTGAAGTTCAACGATTTCATCACGGTGTTTTTCTTTGAAATGTAAAACATCTTCGAGGGAAGTTTCGCCTACAGGAACAGGAATGGCGCGTTGCAATGTGATTAGGCAGCCTCTGCCCGGGGTAAACACCGCTCCCCGCTCCGGAAGTTCATCTATTGTCTCAAAGTCTGCCATCGCCCAGCGCCCAGGAAATAAGCCGTCCTTGAGTTCAAATGCAGCCGTTTGAACTTCGCGGAAAATCCGATCAAGCGGTCCGCCCGGATGAGGCACAACTGGAGTATCAAGAATTCCTGCTGCTTTCAGAAACTCATCCTCGGGTGTATCCGGCAAACGAAACGCGTTGTTCTTAGGAATACAGATTTTATCCGACAAAAGGAGCGACCGACGCAACGTCAAGGGATCAATAATTTCAGAATTAACGATGTTACCGGGCCCAAGTGAGACATTTGGCGTAAGAACTACACCATAGCCCCCTTTCGGAATGCGGCCATACGTGCGGTCGTTCAATTTTCGATTTTTAGCTTCACCCACCCCAAACCTCCACAAACTCCCGCCACTCGCCCTTGCTCATGCCGCTGGCAACCTGATCCACCGCTTCCCCAGCCAGCCTCCGCTTCAACACCTCAACCGCCTTCCCGCTCAAGGTCACCCCGCCCATCCGGTAGTCCTCGAACGCGGCATAGGCCAAGGGCACCCAGTCTTTCACCAGGCGGCAGATCTCGTCGGCATAGACTCGGATCTCGTATTGGGCGTGGGCGTCGGCGCGCAGGCGCAGGAAGTGGAACAGGTTGTGCAGGTCCACCTTCCAGTACCATTGGGTATAGATGTTCATCGGCAGGTTCATCCGCGCCAATTCGCGGGCGAGGCCCTGCTGGCCCTCCTGGCTCAGCATCGCCTCGTAATGGTCATAGCTGGTCGCCGCGTCGCGTTTGAGCATGTCGAGGACGCGGGCCGCTTCCGCCCCTTCCAGCACGGCGCCGCGGCCCTGGTTGTTGACCGTGCTTTGCGCGGCCAGCTGTTCGGGCTGGGGGATGTAGAACTCCCGATCCAGGATCGAATAGCGCGCCGAGTATTCGTTGACGTTGGCGGTGCGGTGGCGGATCCACTGGCGGGCGACGAAGACCGGCAGTTTGACGTGCAGCTTGATCTCGCACATCTCGAAAGGGGTCGAATGCCAGTGCCGCATCAGGTAGCGGATCAGCCCCTCGTCGTTGGAGACATGCTTGGTGCCCGCGCCATAGGAGACCCGGGCCGCCTGCACGATGGCCGCATCGTCGCCCATGTAGTCGATGACGCGGACAAGGCCGTGGTCCAGCACCGGATTGGCCTTGTAAAGATGCGCCTCCATCCCCTCGCTGACCGCGCGGTAGGTCAGGCGCGGGGTGGCGCGGGCGGCCTCGATTTCGGCAAGCTGGTCAGGGGTCAGCGGCATGGCGGGCGGCCTTTCGGTAGGGTTAAGCAAAACATGAGTCGGACCCCACTCTATCTGGTGGAGGCGGGCTTAGGAACCACAATGGGTGTGGTGGTGCAACGCGGCATCACGCGGCGGTGATTTTCGGGCCAAGCCACGGGGAATTTTGACCTTTTCCGACATATCCGGCAAAGTGGCGTCAAAATCAGAAAAAACATGTGAGGCAGTATGTCGGCTCTTAAAACCTCGATCCTGGCCGCCCTGGTGCTGGCGGGATGCAGCGGCAAGCCGTTTCAGTCGGACAGCGGCTCTTCGGGTGGCGATTCCTCCTCGGATGCGTCGATAGCGACCTTGCCGGGCACCACCAAGCCAAGCGCGAGCTCCGAGATCACCCGCACCGAGAAGGAGAACGAGGGTCCGGGCGGGGCGAAAGTGACGGGCAACGGCTATGCCCAGGGCTTCACCTATGATCCGGTGGCCAAGACCTTCACCGTCGAGAACATCGCCTTCGACGGCAACAATGTCTACAAACCCGATACCAAGAAGCCGACCCTCGGGCCGGCCAAGGTCTTTGCGGGCCCGAAGATCTACAAGGACGATGTGACCGGCACGCCGATCAACCAGTTCTCGTACCGGGCGCTTTATGGCGAGTCCAAGACGGGCAACAGCTTTGCCATCGTGCGGACCGGGGCCTATGTGAACTATGGCTTTGGCGGCTTCATCTACAAGCGGGCCGAGGGCAATGGCGTGACCCTGCCGAAATCGGGCGAGGCCTATTACGCCGGCGATTACGCGGGCCTGCGCGATTCCGACACTTCGCCCACGCTGAATTACACCACGGGCAAGATGGAGATGGCGATCAACTTCGGGTCCTCGTCCTCGGCCGAGTCGAACAACGCCAATGGCGCGGTGATCCGGGGCACGGTTTCGGACCGCAAGATCTTTGACCTGAATGGCACCGACATCACCGCCAGCGTGGTCTCCGCGATCAATGCCGACAAGAAGCCGGATGTCGATATGGTGGCCCTGCCGGTCTTGCAGTTCAAGGTCGGCCCGGGGGTGATGGACAACAACGGCGAGATGACGGGCACGCTGAACAGCACGGTCGACTCCGGCGGCAAGCCGGTCGACTTTGAAACCGGCACCTATTATGGCGTGCTGTCGGGCGATGCCACCACGGGGGGCAAGGACGAGGTCGTGGGCGTGCTGGTCGTCAACTCGACGATCAATGGCGATCAGGGCCGCGAAACCGGTGGCTTCATCCTGTACCGCAAGTGAACCGCTTGCTGCGGTGGGCCGCGGTTGCGGCGGTGCTGACGGGCCTGGGCGCGGGGCTTCCCGTGACCCTGCCCGCGCAAGCCAAGCCCGCCGTCCTGACCGTCGACCAGATGCGGGCCTTTGGCATCGAGGCCCTGGCGCGCGGCTATGCCGAACAAGGCCTGGGCATTGCCGAGGCCCTGCTGGCGCGCGACCCCGATGACAGCTCGGCCTATGCCCTGAAGGCGCAGGCCCTGCGCATGTTGCAGCGCCTGCCCGACAGCGAGGCCGCCGCCCGGCAGGCCTGGGCCAAGGCCGATACCGAAGGTGAACGCTATACCGCCGCCAGCGCCGTCGCCCAGGCGCTGTCGCTGCAGGGTCACCGGACAAGGGCGCAGTTCTGGCTGCGCCGTGCCGTGCAGGATGCGCCCAATTCCGCCGCCCGCCAGCAGGCCCTGCAGGATTTCGATTATGTGCGCGGCCAGAACCCGCTGAACCTGCAATTCGATCTCTCGGTCCGGCCCTCGGACAATGTGAACGGCGGGGCGCGCGATCCGCTGTTCGAATATCAGGGCATCCCCTTTGTCCTGTCGGGCGATGCGCAGGCGCTGTCGGGCCTGTCGCTCGGTTTCGGGATGCAGGGCAAATACCGCCTGTCCGACACCACCGCGGGGGTCACCGCGCTGAACTTTGCCTTCAGCCAGCAAAGCGTGCTTCTGTCCGATGCGGCGCGGGCCAAGGCGCCGATGGCGCGGAACGGCGATTACGCCCTCAGCCATATCGAGGCCGGAGTGGAGCGCGAATTCGCCCTGCCCATCGGCCTGACCACGGCCGGCCTGACCGCCGGCCACACCTGGTATGGCGGGGCGGATCTGTCCAACAGCCTTGCCGGCGAGCTCACGCTGGAGCGTCCGGTGGCGGGCGGGCGCGGCAGCTTCTCCTTCGAGGTGACCCGACAGAACCGGCTGGATCTGGCGCTGTCCTCCTCGACCGAGGCAGCGTTGGGGGCGGTCCTCTCCAAGCAGGGGCCCAAGGGCGACAGCTGGCAGGGCAGCGTCAGCGTGGCGCGGATCGTCTCGGATGACATCGGGATCGACCATGCCGAGGCGACGTTGGCACTTGGCTGGCAAGCCAAGGCGCCGATCCTCGGGCTGGACCTCGGGGGCAGCCTGTCGCTGCGCGGGGCGGATTACGCAGCCTCGCCCTATACCGCGACCGGGCGGCAGGATCTGCGATGGGCGGCGAGCTTGTCGGCGCAGGTCGCCAAGATCAGCTATCTGGGCTTCGCCCCGGTCCTGTCGCTGGATTTCTCGCGCAACGACAGCAATATCTCGCTGTACGACAGCCAGACGGTGGGCCTCAGCCTTTCGGTCAAATCGCGCTTCTGATCTGGTTTTCCGGGGCTTTGCTGCTAGGTTGCCCGCCATGCAACCCCGCGGCCTCCGCGGTCGCACGGCAAAAGGAAATCCGATGAAACTGCGCTATCTGCACACCATGGTCCGCGTGCTGGACCTTGAGAAATCCATCGCCTTCTACAAGCTTCTGGGTCTGGAAGAGATCCGCCGCTATGAGAACGAGAAGGGCCGCTTCACCCTGGTCTTCATGGCCCCGCCCGGCCAGCCCGAGGCGCCGGTCGAACTGACCTACAACTGGGATGGCGACAAAGGCCTGCCCTCCGACAGCCGGCATTTCGGCCACCTGGCCTATGAGTTCGAGAACATCTACGAGATCTGCGCCAAGCTGCAGGCCGCAGGGGTTACGATCAACCGCCCGCCGCGCGACGGCCACATGGCCTTTGTGCGCAGCCCCGACAATGTCTCGATCGAGCTTTTGCAGATGAACGGCAGCCTGGAACCGCAAGAGCCCTGGCTCAGCATGGGCAACACCGGCATCTGGTAAGCCCCTCTTTCAAAAGGAAAAGGCCCCCGGTTCCGCACCGGGGGCCTTTTTCATGTCCTGCGCCCTCAGTTCGAGACGGCGGCGATCTTCTCGGCCAGCTTCTGCAGGGCCTGCGACTGCGCCGCCGCAATCGCCCCCGGCCCCGGCGCGCCGATGGCGAGGCTGATGTCGAAGTTGCGCACAAGATCCGAGCCCTGGTCAGAGGTCACGAAATAGCGCCCCGACAGATGGAAGATGCCATCGGATCCGGCCAACATCCGCGCGATGCGGACCTCGACCTGGCGTTGGGGCGGGTCGTTGAAGGGCCAGGGTTCGGCAATCGCCGTCGCACCACTGACGGCGGTGATCTGGTTCGCCAGGAACCCCGTGACGGCATGGACCGGATCATCGGCCCAGATCTGGTCGGGCCGGCTGCGCAGGGCGCCGTCCGGCGTCTGATAGGCGATCTCCTGTCCCGAGGCATATTGCGGCAGCACGACATCCTTGATCATGACGCGGCCCAGCCGGTCGGGCAGATGCCGCGACAGCGTCGGGCCGTCGATCAGGTAATGCCCGGTCTTCTCCGGTTTGGCGCAGGCGGTGGCAAGGGCCAGGGCACAGGCCGCGGGGATCAGGAGGGCGAAGCGGTATCCGGTCATGTCATGCCCTATCGGCCAAAGAGGAAGGATTGCGGGTTGCGTTCGATGGTCTTGGCGGTCGATCCGACCGCCGCCGCGGTCCGCTGGATCTCGCGCAGCATGGTCTGCACCAGCTTCCCGACATCCGAGTTTGCGCCATAGCCTGCGGCCAGACGGTTCACATTGGCCGCGGCCGCCTTCAGCTGGTCGATCACCTCGGGCAGCTGGTCGGTGGACTTGGCCACGGTCTCGGCGGCATGGCGCGCGGACTCGAGCGCGGCATTGAGGTTGGTCACCGCCCCGCCCTTGCGCAGATCGTCCAGCGTCTGGCCAAACGAGGTCAGCGCCGCGCCGAGCGAGGCCGGAACCTGCTGCATCCCGTCCGCCCGCATGAAGCTGCCGATCGCCTCGACCGTGGATTTGCTCGAAGCGGCCAGGTCCTGCATCGGCAGCTCGTTCAGCTTGGCCGCGAAGGCCTTGGCCTGATCGACCAGCGCCGGCACGCCCTTGGTCGCCTCGGTGAAGGCGCTGGCCGCGGTCTTGAGCGTGTCGACCGTGGTGGTCAGCTGCCCGGCGACATCGGCCTTCTTCAGATCGCCCAGAATGGACTGCGCATTGTCGAGCCCGCCACGCAGCGCGCCCGGCACCGCCTGCACATCCTCCGACCCGACAAAGCCGCGCAGATCGCCCAGAAGCGCGGTCAGCTGTTCGGGTGCCTTCTGGGTGCCGTCCTTGGCGATGAACAGATTGGCCGAATCCAGCACGCGGATCGCCGATTGCATCAGATCCTCGACCGGCAGTTTCTGGACCCGGTTCAGGATGTCGCCAGTGACCTGGCTGAAATCGGCCACCTTGGGCTCGATGTTGGGCATGACCGGAATTTCGCCATCAGCAAACAGGATCTTGTCGGGCTTGGCATCGGGCAGCACGGTCAGCTCGATCTCGAGCTTGCCACCGAAAAGGCCGGTGCTGACCAGACGCGCCCTGAGGCCCTGCTCGACCTGGGTCTTCATGAAGTCCATGACCTCTTTCGGCGTCACGCCATCCGGCAGGCCCATCTTCTCGCCGTTGATCTTGAAATCGACCTCCTGGCGGTAGACCTGCACCCCGCCCGGGGTCTGGTCGGCCCGCACATGCAGGCCCTCGACCTCGCCAACCGGCAGGCCGCGATAGGTGACGGCGGTGCCCACCGCGATGTTGCGGATCGAGCCGTCCAGCAGCAGCGCCAGATTGACCGGGGCCGAGACCGCATCGTTGAACACGCTGGAGCGGGCCGAAGCCTCGTCGCTGAACAGCCGGTACTGGTGCGACGCCTCGACCGGCTTGCCGCCGGAGACCAGCGTGGAGAATTCGACCCCGCCCTGGATCAGCGAGGCGACGCTGCGCACATTCAGCTTCAGGCCCTCCGACCCGAACGAGACCGAAAAGCCCGAGGTGTCCCAGAATACCGAGGTGGAGGTCAGCCGCTCGTCATAGGGCGATTTGATGAAAGCATCGACCTGCACCCCGGCCGAAGCCTCGTTCAGGCGCAGATTGCGCAGCTGGCCGACCTTGATGCCCCGGTAGATCACCGGCGCCCCCTCGGCGAGCGAGCCGCCATCTTCGCTGAACAGCGTGATCCAGGTGCCCTCGCCCGGCGTGCGGGCCAGGGGGGCGTCCTTCAGCGCGGCAAAGCGCGTGGTCAGAACGCCCGGCGTGGCATCCCACAGCCCCTCGATGAAGACGCCCGACAGCACCGTGTCCAGCCGCGAGATGCCGCTGGTCGTCAGTTCCGGCCGCACCAGCCAGAAGCTGCTGTCGGCATCGACGAAAGGCGCCACGTCCTTGTCGACGCGGATCGAGACGACGACCTGGCTCAGATCGGCGTTGAAGCCGATCTTTTCGACCTTGCCGACATCGACCTCGCGGAATTTCAGCACGGTCTTGCCGACCTCCAGCCCCGAGGCGTCAGGGAAGACCACCTCAATCAGGGTGCCACGGTCCTCGAAGGTGCGCCAGGCCACGCCAAGCGAGACGATCAGCGCCAGCACCGGAACCAGCCAGACCAGCGAGATCCGGGTCCAGAACGGCCGCTTTGCGGGCCCCAGGGCGAGCGGTTCGGGAGAGAGCTTGTCAGTCAAGGCTGCGGGGTTTCCTGCTGTTCCAGATCAGGCGCGGATCGAAACTCTGCGCTGACACCATTGTGAAGGCGACCGACAGGCAGAAGGACACGGCTGCCGGACCGGGGTGAATAGAGGCCACGACTCCCAGTTGCACCAGCGCGGAGAGGATGGCCACAACAAAGACGTCCACCATCGACCAGCGGCCAATGAATTCGACAACGTGCAACAGATGCAGGTGGCGGTGCGTGCCTATGACGCGCGGATTGACGATGCTGATCGCGAGCCAGGCGATGGCGATGAACTTGCCGATCGGAATCAGCACGCTGGCGACAAAGACGATGAGGGCGATGCCGTAGTTGCCATGCTTGGTCAGCTCGACCACCCCGCCGAGGATCGTGCTGTGGCTCTGGTCCAGGAGGGTGGAGGTGTTCAGCATCGGGTACAGGTTGGCCGGCACATAGGCGATCAGCCCGGCAATAAGCCAGGCCCAGACATGCTGCAGGCTGCGCCCCTCGCGCCGGTCCACCAGCCCCGCCCCGCAGCGCCCGCAGACATGGGTGCCCTGCGGCCAGACCCGCCCGCAGGTCCGGCAGCCGATCAGCCCCGCCTGTTCTGCGGTCAGGAATTCGTCTGGTCTTCCAGGGCTTGCCATAAGGTCCATTTGCAAAGGGAATTGTCATTGACGGTAATCAGCAGCACCAGCCCGCAAAAGGACCAGAAGGCAGGGCCAAGCCCCACGGTCGCAAGGCCCGCCACCTTGACCAGCGCCACCGAGGTGCCGAAGACGAAGATCTCGGCCATCGACCAGGGCTGCAGGCGGTTGGCCAGCCGCAGCGCATCGGCGGCATGGGAAAAGGCGCGGCGGTCATGGGCCAGGGGCCAGATCGCATAGATCAGCGCCGAGGCCCGCATGACCGGGAACAGCACCACCATCGCCAGCACCACAAAGGCCAGCGGCAAAAGGATGCCGTGCGAAAAGGCCAGCGGCACCTCGTAGACCGAAGTGGTCCGCGAACTCCCCGCCGCCGAGATGGTGAGGAAGGGCGAGAAGATCGCGCTGACCATCAGGATCACCACCGTGACCGACAAGGCGACTGCGCGCAGATAGGTATAGCCGCGCGGCGCCATCAGCACGGTCCGGCAGCGTCGGCACCGGGCGCGCTGCCCGTTCGGGACCGCCACGCGCAGATGCAGCACATCGCATTGCGGGCAGGCGATCAAATCCTCCGCCCTGTCGTGCCAGTCTGAACTGGCCTCTGTGCTCTGCGCGCGATCCATCACCCTTACCTAGCGCAGGCCCACCCGGTTTTCCAAGAATTTCTCATGTCGCCCGGCAGTTCTGCCGGGCGATGCATGGATTCACGCCGCCGTCAGCCGCATTTGCTGTGGCCGCAGTCGTTGCAGGTCATGCAGCCTTCCTTCATCTGCAAGGCGTAAGAGCCGCAGCTCGGGCAGGCCGGCCCGCGCGGCGCCTGTCCCATCACCATGACCTCGGCCTTGGGGTCGGACTTCAGCCCCAGTCCCTCGCCCGCGATGAAGCCGATGGTGATCAGGTGCCGCTCGATCACCCCGCCGATCGCCGCGAGGATGGACGGAATATACCGCCCCTCCATCCAGGCCCCGCCGCGCGGATCAAACACCGCCTTCAGCTCTTCGACGACGAAGGAGATATCCCCGCCGCGCCGGAACACCGCCGAGATCATCCGCGTCAAGGCGACGGTCCAGGCGAAATGCTCCATGTTCTTGGAGTTGATGAAGACCTCGAAGGGCCGGCGATGCCCCGCGATCACGATGTCATTGACCGTGATGTACAGCGCATGTTCGCTGCCCGGCCACTTGACCTTGTAGGTATTGCCCTCCAGCGCCGAGGGCCGGTCGAGCGGGTCCGACAAATAGACCACCTCGGCACCCTTGGTGGTCTGCGGCGCCTCGGCCGGGGTCTTGTCCGAGCTTTCGCTGACCGTCAGGACCGAACCCGTCACCGCATTGGGCCGATAGGTGGTGCAACCTTTGCAACCCTGATCCCAGGCGGCCATATAGACCTCCTGAAACGCTTCAAAGCTGATGTCTTCCGGGCAGTTGATGGTCTTGGAGATGCTGGAATCGATCCACTTCTGCGCCGCCGCCTGCATCCGGACGTGGTCCAGCGGAGGCAGCGTCTGCGCATTCACGAAGTAATCCGGCAAAGGCGCATCGCCGTGCAGCTCGCGCCACAGGCGGACGGCGTAATCGACGACCTCCTCTTCCGTGCGGCTGCCGTCCTTCTGCAGGACCTTGCGGGTATAGGCATAGGCAAAGACCGGCTCGATCCCTGAGGAGACATTGCCCGCATAAAGGCTGATCGTGCCCGTAGGTGCGACCGAGGTCAGCAGCGCGTTGCGGATGCCATGCTTGGCCACCAGATCGCGCACATCCGCATCCATCGCCATCATGTTGCCGCTCGACAGATAGGGCTCCGCGTCGAACAGCGGGAAAGCACCCTTTTCCTGTGCCAAGTCAACCGAGGCCAGATAAGACGCCCGCGCGATCGCATGCATCCAGACCTCGGTCTGCTTGGCCGCCTCGGCCGAGCCGTAGCGCAGGCCCACCATCAGCAAGGCATCCGCGAGCCCGGTGACCCCCAGCCCGATCCGCCGTTTCGCCTGCGCCTCGGCCTCCTGCTGCGGCAAGGGGAAGCGGCTGGCATCGACCGTGTTGTCCATCATCCGGATCGCCATCCGCACCAGATCGTCCAGCGCCGTCACATCCAGCTTCGCCTTGGCGGTAAAGGCCCCCGACACCAGCGTCGGCAGGTTGATGCTGCCCAGAAGGCAGGCGCCATAGGGCGGCAGGGGCTGCTCGCCGCAGGGGTTGGTGGCGGCGATCTGTTCGACATAGGACAGGTTGTTGGCCTTGTTGATCCGGTCGATGAAGATCACGCCCGGCTCGGCAAAATCATAGGTGTTGCGCATGATCTTGTTCCACAGATCGCGCGCCGGCAGGGTCTTGTAGACCTTGCCCTCGAACTGCAATTCCCAGGGCTGGTCGGCCTTGACCGCCGCCATGAAGGGATCGGTGATCAGCACCGACAGGTTGAACATCCGCAGCCGGGCCGGATCCTTCTTGGCCTCGATGAAGGCCTCCACATCCGGGTGGTCGCAGCGCATCGTGGCCATCATCGCCCCGCGGCGCGAGCCTGCCGACATGATGGTCCGGCACATCGCATCCCAGACATCCATGAAGCTCAAGGGCCCCGAGGCATCCGCCGCCACGCCCTTCACCTCGGCGCCGCGCGGCCGGATGGTGGAGAAGTCATAGCCGATCCCGCCGCCCTGCTGCATGGTCAGCGCGGCCTCTTTCAGCGCGTCGAAAATCCCCGCCATCGTATCGGGAATCGTGCCCATCACAAAGCAGTTGAACAGGGTGACCGCCCGGCCCGTGCCCGCCCCGGCGGTGATCCGGCCGGCGGGCAGGAACTTGAACCCTTCCAAAGCGCCATAAAACCGCTCTTCCCAGACCGCCGGGTCCTTTTCGACCACGGCCAAAGCCCTTGCAATCCGGCGCCAGGTGTCCTCGACCGAAGCATCGACGGCGCTGCCATCGGCCTCTTTCAGGCGGTATTTCATGTCCCAGATCTGCTCGGCGATGGGGGCGGAAAATGAGGACATGGCGGAACCTTATCGATGTATGGTGGGGAGGGTCAGAGGAATACACCAGATACGCCCCCGGCGCGGCCTCGGCAAGACGATATCACATTCTGTTTCGGCTGGCTGCCACCTTCTCCGCCAAGCCTTGAGGCCGCGCGGATCGGCCCTATGATAGGGCCATGGCACTCAACATCCTGAAACTCTGCGTCGGCTGCGACTCGGTCGAAGACCTCATCGCCTGGCATCATGCCAACCCCTCGACCCGCCCCGGCGGGGTGCGCCGCCACGTCACCCGCATGTGGCCGAAACGCGAGGACGAGATCGTCCCCGGCGGCTCGCTCTACTGGGTGATCAAGGGCGTCATCCTCGCCCGCCAGGCCATCGTCGGGCTGGAGAGGGTCGAGGGCGCCGACGGCATCCTGCGCTGCGGCATCCTCCTCGACCCCGAGGTGATCCGCACCGAGGCCGCGCCGCGCCGCCCCTTCCAGGGCTGGCGCTATTTCCCCGCCGAGGATTGCCCGCCCGATCTGCCCAAGGGGCGGGCGCTGGACGACGTGCTGCCCCCGGCCCTGGCCCTGGCGCTGGCTGAAATCGGCCTGCGCTGACTTGAACCTGGCGAGCGGGGCTGGCAGACAGGCGGGATGAAACGCCCCCTCTGGCTCGTCGCCGCCCCGTTCATCTTCCTGCTTCTGTGGTCGGCGGGCTTTGGCATCGCCAAACTGGGCCTGCAACATGCCCAGCCGCTGACGATCCTCGCCCTGCGCTATGTCTTGCTGGTGGTGCTCCTGATCCCGATCGCCCTGATCCTGCGCCCCCCGCTGCCGAAAACCTGGCGCGCGGCCTGGGACATCGCCGTCGTGGGCTTCCTGATCCAGATCGTCTATTTCGCGCTTTGCTATGTCGCCTTCAAAAGCGGAGTCTCGGCGGGCGCGGTCTCGATCATCGTCTGCCTGCAGCCGATCCTCGTGGCCCTGACTGCGCCCTATCTGGTGGGGGAAACCGTCTCGCGCAAAGGCTGGATCGGCCTCGCCCTGGGCCTCGCCGGGGCCGCCGTGGTGATCCTCGCCCGCTCGAAAATCGCCGCCGAAAGCCCGTTTGGCCTGGCCTGCACGGTCCTCGCCCTGCTCGGCATCACCGGCGGCACGCTGTATGAGAAGAAATTCGGCGTCAGCCACCATCCGGTCACCGCCAACCTGATCCAGTACGGCGTGGGCGCGCTTTTCGCCGTGCCCCTGGCCCTGTTCACCGAGAATCTGCAGATCGACTGGGACCCGCAGTTCATCTGGGTCATGGCCTATCTGATCTTCGGCAATTCGCTTCTGGCGCTCAGCCTGCTCCTCGCGATGATCCGCGTGGGCGAGGTCAGCCGCGTCTCCGCCCTCTTCTACCTCGTCCCGCCGCTCTCCGCCCTCTTCGCCTGGCCCCTGCTGGGCGAGGTCATGCCCCCCCTGGGCTGGCTCGGCATGGCGCTCGCTGCCACCGGCGTCGCAATGGCCAGCCGCAAGGGCTGACCCCCGCCCCCTTCATTGGTCCATAAATATCCTCGGGGGTCCGGGGGCAGACAGCCCCCGGCCGCCGGCCAAGCAAGCCGTCAGAAGCCGATCTTGCCCAAAACCGCCGAAACCTCCGCCCCCTGCGCCGCAGCCGAGCGGTAGAGCATCGCCTGGCTTTGCAGGATCACCGCATCGCTCAGCACCTTCAGGTGATTGGCCCGCAAGGTCTCCCCCGAGGAGGTGATATCGGCAATCGCCTCCGCCGTCAGGTTCTTGACCGTGCCTTCGGTGGCCCCCTGGCTGTCGACCAGCTGATAATCCGCCACGCCCTCTGCCGTCAGGTAATCGCGCACCAGACGGTGGTATTTCGTCGCAATCCGCAGCCGGAAGCCGTGCTTCGCCCGGAACGCCGCCGCCGCAGCGTCCAGATCGTCCAGCGTGTCGACATCGATCCAGGCCACCGGCACCGCGATGATGAGGTCAGCATGGCCAAAGCCCAGGGCCGCCACTTCCGACACCTGCCGGTCCCAATCCGCCAGCTTGTCGCGCACAAGGTCGGTGCCCGTCACGCCCAGATCGATCCGCCCCGCCGCCAGTTCCCTCGGGATCTCGCCGGCCGAGAGCATGACCAGTTCCACCCCGTCCACGCCTTCGACGACGCCGGCATATTCGCGCTCCGACCCGGTCTTGGCCATTTTGAGGCCCCGCGCCCCGAACCATTCGAAGGTCTTCTCCATCAACCGGCCTTTGGATGGCACCCCGATCTTAACCATCAGACCTCTCCCCGCAAAGCCGCCACAAGGTGAGGTCGCACGATGCCGCCCACCGCCGGGATCGACCGCCCCTGCCCCAAGACCGCCGTCAAGGCATCGTATCGCCCGCCCGAGGCCACGACATCCTCACCCCCGAGCGATCCGGCCACAAAGCTGAAGACGAAGCCGTCGTAGTATTCCATCGCGGTGCGGCCATGGCTCGCCTCGAAGGCGAGGGTCTTGACCTCGACCCCATGCCCGGCCAAAGCCTCCAGCCGGGTTGCAAAGCGGTCCACCGCCGGCACGATGGCGGGCAGATGGGCCGAGATGCCGCGCAAATGGGTCAGGGCCGCGCCAGCCGGGGCCTGCAGTTGCAAAAGGTCATAAAGCATCGCCGCCTCCAGCGCCGAGATCGGCGCGGCACCGGCATCCTCCAGCAGGGCCTCGGCCCGCGCCGCGATTTCCTCGGCGCTGCGCAAGCCGATCATCGGCCCCGCACTGGCGATCAATGCCGCAGGCGAGCCCGCCGCCAACCGTTCCAGCAAGGCGCTGCGCGCCGCGGGCATGGCCGCCCGGCCCGAAAAGCGGTCGAGCAGGGCGCGGAAACGCTGCGGCCGCCAGATATGACGCAGAAGGGCGGCCTTGCGCCGCGCGGTCGTGTCAAGGCCGCGCACGGCGGCCATCAGGATGCCGATATCCCCGGTCACCGCCCGCAGCGGCAGCCCGGCCAGGGCATCGCGGAACAGGGCGAAAACCTCGGCATCCGCCGCTTCCGGCGCCTCGCGGTCAAAGACCTCGAAGCCGACCTGGATATACTCGCTGGCGCGGTTGCCGAGGTGATCCTGCTTGCGGAAGACCTCGCCCCGGTAGCAGTAGCGCGCGGGCTCCGCCCCGTCGGCCATATGGGCCTGCACGACCGGCACGGTGAAGTCGGGGCGCAACATCATCTCGCCACGCAAAGGGTCGGTGGTGACGTAGGCCCGCGCGCGGATATCTTCGCCGTAAAGGTCGAGGAGCGTGCCCGCCGGCAGCAGGATATCGGCCTCGACCGGCACCGCGCCCGCCGCCTGAAAGGCCGCGAAGATCCGCTCCGCCTCGGCGCGGACCGCCGCCTTCGCGGGTTCGGTCCGGACCGTCATTGCGCCAGCATCCGCCGCACCGCCGCGACCAGATCGCCGCGCGGCACCTCGACCTGGGCGGGGCGGTCCTTCCATTCCTCCAGCGTGGCGTTCTGGGCGATCTGGGCGCCAAGGATCAGGTCCTTCAGGATGACCACACCCTTCTCCGCCTCGTTGCCGCCCTGGATCACCGCGATGGGCGACTGGCGCTTGTCGGCATATTTCAACTGGTTGCCGAAGTTCTTCGGGTTGCCGAGGTAAACCTCCGCCCGGATCCCCGCCTGACGCAGCTCGCCCACCATCCCCATGTAATCGGCCATCCGCTCGCGGTCCATCACGGTGACCACCACCGGCCCCGCCGTGTCGACCGAGACCCGACCCTTGGCGTGCAGAGCAGCCAAAAGCCGGTCCACCCCGATCGAGACGCCCGTGGCCGGCACCGTCTGCCCGGTAAAGCGCTTGACCAGATCGTCATAGCGCCCGCCGCCCGCGACCGAACCGAAGGAGCGCTTGCGCCCTTTCTCGTCGAAGATTTCAAAGGTCAGCTCGGCCTCGAACACCGGCCCGGTGTAATAGCCCAAGCCCCGCACGACGCCCGGATCCAGCAGGATCCGGTCCGCGCCATAGCCCTGCCGGTCCAGCAGTTCGGCGATCGTCTCCAGCTCCGCCACGCCTTCCGCGCCAAGCGCCGAAGCCCCGATCAGCTCGCGCAGCCGCGCCACGGTGGCGGCGCCACTGTCGCGCCGGGCCGAGGTGAAGCCCATCACGACCTCGGCCTGCTCCGCCGACAGCCCCGCGCCCTTGGTGAAATCGCCGCTCTCGTCCTTGCGCCCCTCGCCCAGAAGCGCGCGCACGCCTGCATCGCCGAGCCGGTCAATCTTGTCGATGGCGCGCAGGACGATGCCGCGCTCCTCATAGAACCGCGTCGGGTCGGAGGGGTCGAGCACGCCGGCCACCTCCATCACGCCATTCAGAACCTTGCGGTTGTTGACCTTGACGACGTAATCGCCCCGGTCGATCCCCACGGCCTCCAAGGCATCGGACAGCATCGCACAAATCTCGGCATCGGCAGCCACCGAGGGCGCGCCAACGGTGTCGGCGTCGCATTGATAGAACTGGCGGAACCGCCCCGGACCCGGCTTTTCATTGCGCCAGACCGGCCCCATCGCATAGCGGCGGTAAGGCGAGGGCAGATCGTTGCGATACTGCGCCGCGACCCGTGCCAGAGGGGCGGTCAGGTCATAGCGGAGCGCCAGCCAATCGGCATCCTCATCCTGCCAGCCAAAGACGCCCTCGTTCGGGCGGTCCACGTCGGGCAGGAACTTGCCCAGCGCCTCGACCGTCTCGACAGCGCTGGTTTCCAGCGGGTCAAAGCCATAGCGATGATAAACCTCTGCCACCTTGTCGAGCATCTGCTTGCGTTCGGTGACTTCCGCGCCGAAATAGTCGCGAAAGCCCTTCGGCGTTTCGGCGCGCGGGCGGCGGGCGGGTTTGTCCTGTGCCATGGGTAGCCCCTTCTCTGGTTGGGGGTTCCATAGCGGAGGGGCGGGCGCGCTTCAAGGACCGCGGGGGCGCCTTTGGCAGGCAGCCGGGGGTTTCACACCCCCGGACCCCCGCGGGATATTTGGGTCTGAATGAAGGGGCAAGAAGATGGACCGGTTTGAGGCATTGGAGGAAAAGGCGGCACATCTGATCCGCGCGGTGGAGGATCTGTCCGACATGGTGACAGCCCAGGGCCGCGAGATCGACCGCCTGACCCGGCTCGTGGGCCTTCTGGCCGAGCGTGAGGCCGAGCGCGAAGCCTCCGGCGGCGGCGCCCCGGAGGCCAATGTGCGCCCGCCGCATTGGTGAGGTCGCCGGAGGGTCTTCCGCCCTCCGGCTTCGGAACGGGTGGGCCTAGGCAGGCATCAGCATCGAAACCCGCATGATGCCGACCCCGGCACCGACGTTGTGGCCACGGTCGGTTTTGCCCTTGCCGCAGGTGTAGGCCTGACCCTGCTTGACCATATAGGGCGCCAGACCCTTCTTCGTGATCTCGAAGTCGCTCTGCAGGATGTAGCAGAACATGTCGGTTTCCATCACCGGCTGATCGATCGGGTCAATCGCCCCCGGTTGATAGATGGCATCGCCGAACATGACTTTGGAATAGGCGTCGATTTGGGATTCCACTTCACCCAGTTGCACCCAGCGTACGCCCGGGCTGACCTCGACCCCATCGGTGGGCCCGTATGTCGGGGCAAAATCGGCCCAAGCCGGCGCGGAAAGCAGAACAAGCGGCGATGCCGCAGCGGTTGCCAGACCAACAGAACCGAATGCAAGGGCAGACCGACGATTTACAATAACCATGTGTTCCTCCCCTAAGTTCGTGTGACGTGAGCAAGTCCGCATATTTTGCGCCCGAAGCGGTTCATTTTCAAGCGGACTTGACCCGGAGGAGGTTTTTCTCAACCATCGGATTGCAATGACAAATATGATCGCAAAGTGGGTCGCAGCCCGGGGAAACCGTCAGACCTCTTCCACCATGACCACGCCGCTCATCGCCTTGATGGCACCGCGGATCTGCGGGGTCAGGGGATAGGGTTCTGGCAGCGTGAGATCAATCTCGCGGCCCTGGTCATCTGGCACGCACAGCGTGATCTGCGCCTTGTTGCGCCCCTCGACCTTGGCCAGAAGCGCGGCCAGCGAGGGGATCGCCTCCACCCGGTTCAGGTGGACGCGGATCGCCTGCGCCCCGGCATCGGCGGCCACCTGGTCGATCGGCTGGGCGGCGCGGGCCAGAAGTTTCAGCGTGTCGCCTTCCAGATTGGCCTCGACCGTCAGGACCACGTTCATCCCGGGTTCAAGGTTGTCGCGCGCCGCTTCCAGCGTGTCGGAGAACACCGTCACCTCGTAAAGCCCGGTCGGGTCCGACAGGCTGACAAAGGCAAAACGGTTGCCCTTGGCCGACTTGCGCTCCTGCTTGGCCGAGACCGAGCCTGCGATCTTGGCCACCAAAGGCCCCCGTTCGGCCAGCGCCGTGATCTCGGTTAGCGTCTTCACATCCTTGCGCTTCAGCGCCGACATGTAATCGTCCAGCGGGTGGCCCGACAGGTAGAAGCCGATCGCCTGATGCTCCTGCCCCAGCCGCTCCACCGGCAGCCAGTCGTCGCGGAAGGGCAGGCGCGGCTCGGGGATGTCGCTGCCACTGTCGCCGAACAGCGAGACCTGGTTGGAGGCCTTTGCCTCATGGATCGCCGCCGAATAGGCGACCAGCGGATCCAATGCTTCGAACACCCGGGCGCGGTTCTGGTCCAGCTCGTCGAAAGCCCCGGCGCGGGCGAGCATTTCCAGCGGGCGCTTGCCCACGCGCTTCATGTCCACCCTTCGGGCGAAATCGAACAGCGTCGCGAAGGGCTTGGCGCCGCGCGCCGCCACGATCAGCTGCATCGCCTCGACCCCGACGCCCTTCAAGGCACCCAGCGCATAGATCACCTTGCCGTCCCGCACGGTGAACTTGGCCAGCGAGGTGTTGACCGAGGGCGCCACCGTGACGATCCCCAGCTTGTTGACCTCGCGCTTGTAGACCGCCAGCTTGTCGGTCAGGTGCAAGTCGCAGTTCATCACGGCGGCCATGAATTCGACCGGGTAATTGGCCTTGAGGTAAGCGGTCTGATAGCTCACCACCGCATAGGCCGCCGCGTGGCTCTTGTTGAAACCGTAATTGGCGAATTTCTCCAGAAGGTCAAAGACCTCACCGGCCTTCTCCTTCGGCACGCCATGGGTCTTGAAGGCGCCCTCGATGAACTTGGGCCGCTCTTTCGCCATTTCCTCAGCGATCTTTTTCCCCATCGCCCGGCGCAGAAGGTCGGCCCCACCGAGGGAATAGCCGCCCATCACCTGGGCGATCTGCATCACCTGTTCCTGATAAACGATGATGCCCTGAGTCTCCTTCAGGATATGGTCGATCGTCGGATGGATCGATTCCAGATCCTTCAGCCCGTTCTTCACCTCGCAATAGGTCGGGATATTCTCCATCGGGCCGGGGCGATACAGGGCCACCAAAGCCACGATATCCTCGATGCAGGTCGGCTTCATGCGCCGCAGCGCATCCATCATGCCCGAGCTTTCCACCTGGAACACCGCCACCGTCTTGGCCGAGGCGTAAAGTTCATAAGATGGTTTATCATCCAGCGGGATCAGGTTGATATCAAAGGAAATCCCGCGCAGGCCCAGAAGCTCCATGCAGTTCTGGATCACCGTCAGCGTCTTCAGACCCAGGAAGTCGAACTTCACCAGCCCGGCCGCTTCGACCCATTTCATGTTGAACTGGGTGGCCGGCATGTCCGACCTTGGGTCCTGATACAGGGGCACCAATTCGTCCAAGGGCCGGTCGCCAATCACCACCCCCGCGGCGTGGGTGGAGGCGTTGCGGTACAGCCCCTCGATCTGCTCGGCAAAGCCCAGCAAGCGCCCCACGACCTCCTCCTTGGCCGCCTCGCGCAGGCGGGGTTCGTCGGCCAGGGCCTTGGTGATCGAAACCGGCTTGACCCCCTCGACCGGGATCATCTTCGACAGCCGGTCGACCTGCCCATAGGACATCTGCAGAACCCGGCCCACGTCGCGCACCGCCGCCTTGGACAGCAAGGCCCCGAAGGTGATGATCTGCGCCACCTTCTCGCGTCCGTATTTCTCCTGCACATAGCGGATCACCTCTTCCCGGCGATCCATGCAGAAGTCGATGTCGAAGTCGGGCATCGACACCCGTTCCGGGTTCAGGAAGCGCTCGAACAGCAGGGCATAGCGCAAAGGGTCAAGGTCGGTGATGGTCAGCGCATAGGCGACCAAGGACCCGGCCCCCGAGCCCCGCCCCGGCCCCACCGGAATCCCATGATCCTTGGCCCATTTGATGAAATCGGCCACGATCAGGAAATAGCCCGGAAACCCCATCTTCTCGATGATGTTCAGCTCGAAATCCAGACGCGCCTGATATTCCTCCGGCGTCACAGCATGGGGAATGATCGCCAGCCGCGCCTGCAGCCCCTCATTGGCCTGACGGCGCAGTTCCTGCACCTCGTCATCGGCGAATTTCGGCAGGATCGGCTTGCGCTTGTAGGTGGCAAAGGCGCAGCGCTGCGCAATTTCCACCGTGTTCTCAAGCGCTTCCGGCAGGTCGGCGAAGAGGGTCGCCATCTCGGCTTCCGACTTGAAGTAATGCTGGGCGGTCAGGCGGCGGCGCGGCTGCGTCTGGTCAACATAGGCCCCCTCGGCGATGCAGATCATCGCGTCATGCGCCAGATACATGTCCGACTTCGGGAAATAGACGTCGTTGGTGGCAACCAGCGGCAGGCCCAGATCATAGGCCAGATCGACCATCGCCGCCTCGGATGCGGCCTCCCCTTCCGGCAAGGCGCCACCTTCCCCCGGATGGCGCTGCAACTCGACATACAAGCGCCCCGGATAGGCCGCAGCCCAGCGCTCCAGCAAAGCCCGCGCCTTCGGCAGGTGGCCTGCCAGAACCATGCGCCCCAAGGGCCCGTCCGCCCCCCCGGTCAGGCAGATCAGCCCTTCGGCATGGCGGTCCAGATCCTCCAAAGTCACCTGCGGTAGGGCCCCGCCCTTGTCGATGTAAAGGCAGGAGTTCAGCTTCATAAGGTTGAGGTAGCCCGCCTCGCTCTGCGCCAGAAGAACCACCGGCGCCGGCCCCTTCACCTTCTCGCCTGGGGCCGCCACCTCATAGGTGACCGAGACCTGACAGCCCACGATCGGCTGCACCCCTTCGCCCAGGGCGCTGACGGAAAACTCCAGCGCCGCGAACATGTTGTTGGTGTCCGTGACGGCGACCGCCGGCATCTCCGCCGCCTTGGCCAGCTTGATCAGCTTCTTGACCGGAACCGCCCCTTCCAGAAGGGAGTGTTCGGTATGGACGCGCAGGTGGATGAATCGGGGCTTGCTCATCGCCGCAATCTAGCCAGCCGGGGCCCGAATGAAAACCGCTGCCCGCGCCTTTGCCCAATTTCCCGCCATTCTCCCCCAAAGCCGGAAAGAGCTTTCGCGCCCGCGTGAAAGGTTCCGCTGGACATGGCCCCCCGCCTGTCCTTCAATCACCCGCAAAGCCCGGCCCCTTTCCGCCGCATCGGGGGGCCTGAAGGATTGCACGGAAAGCGGCAGGACATATCATGGCTCAGATCGCGTTTCTCTTGAACGGAGCCCCCGTCCACCTCTCCGACGTGGACCCGACCCAGACCCTGCTCGATCACCTGCGCGAAACCGCAGGCCTGAAAGGCACCAAGGAAGGCTGCAACGAGGGCGACTGCGGCGCCTGCACCGTCATGGTGACGGATGAGACCGGCTCCCGCGCCCTGAACGCCTGCATCCTCTTCCTGCCGCAGCTTGAAGGCAAAGCCGTCCGCACGGTCGAGGGTCTGACCGGCCCGAAAGGCGAACCCCACCCCGTGCAAGAGGCGATGGTCACCCACCACGGCAGCCAATGCGGCTTCTGCACCCCCGGCTTCGTCGTCTCGATGGCCACCGCGCATCTGAACGCCGACACCGACCACGACACGACCCTGGCCGGCAACCTCTGCCGCTGCACCGGCTATGCCCCGATCATCCGCGCCGCCAAAGCCGCCGAGACCGCCGCCATCCCCAGCTGGCTCCAAACCGACAAGCCTTTCATTTTGGCCCAAATATCCTCCGGGGTTCCCAAGGGGACGGAAAGTCCCCTTGGCGAGGGGGGCCCCGGGGGGGCGAGTAGCCCCCCCGGCTCTGCTCCAACGGCGGGGGCGAGTAGCCCCCCCGGCTCTGCTCCAACGGCGGGGGCGAGCAGCCCCCCCGTCTTCCGCCCCACAACCAGTGACGCCCTCGCCGACTGGTATCTGCAGAACCCCGAAGCCACCCTGATCGCTGGCGCCACCGATGTCGGCCTCTGGGTCACCAAGCAGCTGCGCCACCTCTCGCCCGTGGCCTTCCTCGGCGCCATCGAGGACCTGGCCCATATCGAGCGTCAAGGCGGCCAGCGCCACATCGGCGCCGGTGTCACGATCGAGACCCTGCGCAAGGCGCTCCTCCCCCTCCACCCCTCCTTCGCCGAGATGCTGCGCCGCTACGCCTCCACCCAGGTGAGGAACGCCGCCACCATCGGCGGCAACATCGCCAATGGCTCGCCCATCGGCGACGGCCCGCCCGCGCTGATCGCGCTCGGCTGCACGCTCCATTTGCGCCGCGGCGACGAGATGCGCTCGATCCCCCTGGAAAACTTCTTCCTCGACTACCGCAAGCAAGACCGCCGCCCCTCGGAATTCGTCGCCGGGATCTCGATCCCCGAAAACGCCCCGAATTTGCGCTGCTACAAGATCTCCAAACGCTTCGATCAGGACATCTCCGCTGTCTGCGGCTGCTTCAACCTGACCCTCGCAGGTGGCACGGTGACCGAGGCCCGCATCGCCTTCGGCGGCATGGCCGGCATCCCCAAACGCGCCGCCGCGGTCGAGGCCGCCCTCACCGGCCAACCTTGGACGCTCGACACCGTCACCAAAGCCCTCCCCGCCTTCGCCACCGACTTCCAACCCCTGAGTGACATGCGCGCCTCTGCCGCCTACCGCCTGCAGACCGCACAGAACCTGCTCACCCGCTATTTCCACGACCTCGCCGGAACCCCCGTCAACGTGCTGGAGGTGCAGCCATGACCATCGGTGCCGCCCTCCCGCATGACTCCGCCCCCCTCCACGTCACCGGTCAGGCCCGCTACGTCGATGACGTTCCCCTGCCCCAGGGCGCGCTCCACCTCGCCTTCGGCCTGTCGACCCATGCCCATGCCGAAATCACCAGCCTCGACCTCACCCCGGTCCGCGCAGCCCCCGGCGTCGTCGCCGTCTTCTCGGCCGCCGACTTTCCCGACATGCCCGACACCTCCCCCTCCACCCATGACGAGCCCTTCCTCGCCCTGGGCCACGTCCATTACGCCGGCCAGGCCATCTTCCTCGTCGTGGCCGAAACCCACCTGCAAGCCCGCAAAGCCGCCCGCCTCGCCAAGATCACCTACAAGGACCTCCCCGCCCTCCTGACCGTCGAAGAGGCCCTCGCCGCCAACTCCCGCTTTGAACAGGGCCCGATCCTCTGGACCCGCGGCGACCTCTCCGCCATGGCACAAGCCCACACCGTGGTCGAAGGCAGCTTCGAGGTCGGCGGGCAGGAACATTTCTACCTTGAAGGCCAGGTCGCCGCTGCCATCCCGCAGGAGGATGGCATGCATGTCATCTCCTCCACCCAGCATCCCACGGAAATACAACACAAAGTCGCCCATGCCCTGCACCTGCCGATGTCCGCCGTCCGGGTCGAGATGCGCCGGATGGGCGGCGGTTTCGGCGGCAAGGAATCCCAGGGCAACGCCCTCGCCGTCGCCTGTGCGCTGGCCGCCCATGCCACCGGCAAGCCCTGCAAGATGCGCTACGACCGCGACGATGACATGGTGATCACCGGCAAGCGCCACGACCTGAAAATCCGCTACAAGGCCGGCGCCGATGCCAATGGCCGCCTCATCGCGGTCGACTTCCAGCACCTCTTTCGCTGCGGCTGGAGCCAGGACCTGTCGCTCGCCGTGGCCGACCGCGCCATGCTGCACGCCGACAATTGCTACTGGATCCCGAACATCCGCATCGAATCCCACCGTCTGAAGACCAACACCCAATCCGCCACCGCCTACCGCGGCTTCGGCGGCCCGCAAGGTGTGATCGGCATCGAGCGGGTCATCGACCACCTCGCCCATACCCTCGGCCTCGACCCGGTGGAGGTCATGCAGCGCAACCTCTACGCCCCCATGGGCGCAAAGCCGCAAACCACCCCCTACGGGATGGAGGTGGAGGATTCCATCACCGACAAGATCCTGACAAACCTCACGAAATCCGCCGACTACACCCAGCGCAAGGCCGCCATTGCTGCCTTCAACGCCGCCTCGCCGATCCTGAAAAAGGGCATCGGCGTCAGCCCGGTCAAATTCGGCATCTCCTTCACCCTGACCTGGCTCAACCAGGCCGGGGCGCTGGTCCATGTCTATCAGGACGGCTCGGTCATCGTGAACCACGGCGGCACCGAGATGGGACAGGGCCTGAACCAGAAGGTGGCCCAGGTGACCGCCCAGGTCTTCGGCCTGACCGCCGCCCAGGTGAAAATCACCGCCGCCGACACCGCCAAAGTGCCCAACACCTCGGCCACCGCCGCCAGTTCCGGCAGCGATCTCAACGGCAAGGCGGCCGAAAACGCCGCCATCACCATCCGCGACCGCATCGCCGCCTTCCTCGCCGAAAAGCATCAGGTCAAACCCGAAACCGTCCGCTTCCAGGATGGCATGATCCGTGTCGGGGCTGAATCCTACGACTTCGCCCGCGCCGTCAACTGGGCCTATCAGGCGCGGATTTCCCTAAGTTCCACAGGCTTTTACGCGACGCCCAAGATCACCTGGGACCGTATCAAGGGCCAGGGCCGCCCCTTCCTCTACTTCGCCTATGGCGCCGCGATCACCGAGGTCGTCATCGACACGCTGACCGGCGAAAACCGCATCCTGCGCGTCGATATCCTGCACGACACCGGCAATTCCCTGAACCCCGCTCTGGATATCGGCCAGATCGAGGGCGCCTATGTACAAGGCGCCGGCTGGCTCACCACCGAGGAACTGGTCTGGGATGCCAAGGGCCAGCTGACCACCCATGCGCCCAGCACCTACAAGATCCCCGCCGTCTCGGACCGGCCCGACATCTTCAACGTCACCCTCTGGACCGACCCGAATATCGAGGACACCGTGGGCAAGTCCAAGGCCGTGGGCGAGCCGCCCTTCAACCTCGGAATCTCGGCCCTGATGGCCCTCTCCCACGCCATTTCCGCCTGCGGCACCGCCTATCCCGCCCTCGACGCCCCTGCCACGGCAGAGCGGGTGCTGGCCGCCGTTACAAGGCTGCGCGATGCTTGACCTCGCCGCCCTGACCGAAGCCGTCCACGCCCATGGCAAGGTGGCCCGCGTGGTGATCGCCGCTCACGACGGCTCCGCCCCGCGAGAGACGGGGACGGCCATGCTGGTCTGGGCGGATGGACAATCCGGCACCATCGGCGGCGGCGCTTTGGAGCATCAGGCCACGCTCGCCGCCCGCAAGGCCACCACAACCACAACCACCCGCATCCCCCTCGGCCCCGCGCTCGGCCAATGCTGCGGCGGCGCGGTGACCCTCGTGACCGAGGTGTTTGAGGCCGCAACCCTCCCCCAGGGCCCCATTTTCGCCCGCAGCCTCGACGGCTCCCCCATGCCCCTCGCGGTCAAGCGCCTGCTGGACCGGGCGCGCGCCCAAGGCATCCTGCCGCAAACCCAACTCCTGCAAGGCTGGCTGGTCGAGCCTTTCGCGACCCCGACCCGCCAACTCTGGCTCTGGGGCGCAGGCCATGTCGGGCGCGCGATTGCCGCCGTCATGGCCCCGCTGCCCGACCTGTCGATCACCTGGATCGACATCGCCCCCGACCGCTTCCCCGAGGCGCTGCCGCCCGGCGTCACCACCCTTCCCGCCCCCGATCCGGCCCTCGCCGTGGCCCTCGCCCCCGTAGATGCCGAGCATCTGATCTTGACCTTTTCCCACACGCTCGACCTCGAACTCTGCCATCGCCTTCTAAATCATGGCTTTTCCCGATGTGGCCTGATCGGCAGCGCCACCAAATGGGCCCGCTTCCGCACGCGCCTGACCGCTTTGGGTCATAGCCCCGCCGAGATCGCCCGCATCACCTGCCCGATCGGCGACCCCGCCCTTGGCAAACATCCCCAAGCCATCGCCCTCGGCGTCGCCACCGCCTTCTTGAAGGCTGCAAGGCCCGAGGTCGCGGCGCGGGCCCGCTGAGCTGTGCAAGGCGCACCCGCGGGGTAACAAAAGATGAAGGATTTCAGAAAAACATAGCAATATCAACGTACTACCAGACCTTGCATGCGTGCAATCCCGGCTTGACGCGGCCCAGCCATCCCCGCAAAGTCAGGCCAAACCCAAGGGGCCAAACATGTTCGACCTGATCCTGCGCCAAGCCAATCTGCCCGACGGACGCAAAGCCCAAGACATCGCCATCCAAGGCAGCAAAATCGCCGAGGTCGCCCCAAGGATCGACGCCGAAGCGGCCACGGAAATCGACGCCACCGGCCGCCTCGTCACCCCGCCCTTCATCGACCCCCACTTCCACATGGACGCGACCCTGTCGCTTGGCCTGCCCCGGATGAACCGCTCCGGCACGCTTCTGGAAGGTATCGCGCTTTGGGGCGAACTGCGCCCCTCTCTCACCGTCGAGGCCCTCGTCTCCCGCGCCCTGAAATACTGCGACCTCGCCGTCACGCAGGGCCTGCTGGCCGTCCGAACCCACGTCGACACCTCCGACCCGCGTCTGGTCACGGTCGAGGCGATGCTGGAGGTCAAACGCCTGGTCGCCCCCTACCTTGATTTGCAACTCGTGGCCTTCCCGCAGGACGGCTATTACCGCGCCAAAGAGGGCGTCGCCTCCCTGAACCGGGCGCTGGATATGGGCGTCGACATCGTCGGCGGCATCCCGCATTTCGAGCGCACGATGGAAGACGGCCGCGCCTCGGTCGAGGCGCTGTGCCGGATCGCTGCCGACCGCGGCCTGCCGGTGGACATGCATTGCGACGAGACCGACGACCCGATGAGCCGCCATGTCGAAACCCTGGCCGCGCAGACCGTCCGCTTTGGCCTGCAGGGCCGCGTCGCAGGTTCGCACCTGACCTCGATGCATTCGATGGACAATTACTATGTCTCCAAGCTGATCCCCCTGATCGCCGAGGCTGAGATGAACGTTATCCCCAATCCGTTAATAAACATCATGCTGCAGGGCCGCCACGACACCTATCCCAAGCGGCGCGGCATGACCCGGGTGAAGGAGCTGATGGCGGCGGGGATCAACGTCTCCTTCGGGCATGATTGCGTGATGGACCCCTGGTATTCGATGGGCTCGGGCGACATGCTGGAGGTCGGGCATATGGCGATCCATGTCGCGCAAATGGCCGGTCTGGACGAGAAATCCGCGATTTTTCAGGCGATTACCACCAACTCCGCCAAGACCATGGGGCTGGAGGGCTATGGCCTGACCCCGGGCTGCCACGCCGACCTCGTCCTGTTGCAGGCCCGCGACCCGGCCGAGGCTTTGCGCCTGAAAGCGGTGAAACTCGCGGTGATCCGTCGTGGCAAGATCATCGCCCGCACCGCCCCAAGGATCGGGCAGTTGTTTCTGGAGGGAAGACCGGGGGCCGTCGACGCCGCAACGGGCTTTGCGCCGGAGTATTGAGGGACCCAAGTCCTTGCGGGCGTTGGGTTAATCCTTTGCCCTGGACGCAAAACCTCGGTCTGCTTTGCGTCTTGCTTCGGTCTTCCTTCCGTCTCTACGCGCGGGGCAAAAAGGCTGCGTTAACCATGATTTGACGAATCGCGGAGAGGGAGAAGGGAAATGATATGAAGATCGACGGGCAAGATATTGATTTGATATCGTTTATTGAGTGAGCCGAAGATGCGCGACGCCCGCCCCCCGCATCGGCTGAACTGTCTTTGGAGGGATTGCCATGGCCACCCGCACAGCTCTGTTGACCGCTTCTCTACTGGCCTTTTCAACGCTTGCGCAAGCCGGCGTGGCTTCGCCACAGTCGGATGAACACTGCAAACCCATCGACATCCCAAGTGCGTTTGTTGGGCGGGGTGGCATGGATAGGGACAAAAGCCACGCGACCCTGGCCTACGTGACAGCCGTTCTTCAGCAGGCTTTGAAACGGGGCGACTGCATGCCATGCCCGGCTGAGAGATATGCCTGGGCCGACTTTGTTCACCAGGAAATCGGGGTGGATCAGGATCCTGCCCAGCTTGCGCCTGCAATGTATCACATGCTCGCAGGCCACTACAGCGCAGAGGGCCTTTCTGTGGCGCAAGCGGACTACAAGGCGTCCTGCCCAACGGTTGGGTAGAAAGCCTGCGCGCGTCCCGGCCCAGGCGCTGTGCCTCAATCCCATCAAACCCGCCGCCATCCGCTGCGGCAAGATTATCGCCCGCAGCGCCCCAAGGATCGGGCCATTGTATCTGGACGGCAGACCGGAAAAGCTGGATGCGGCGGCGGGTTTTGCGCCTGACTACCGCGCCCCCCGCTCCAGATCGAGCCAGAGCTGGCCATCCCGATAACCGCCCCTGATCAAGTGGCCGGGGGTGGCGACTTCGGGATGGGTCTCGGCCCAGTCGCGGTAGCGGTCGTTGGTGACGATCATCGCCGCCGCATCGCGGGCCGAGGCGAGGAGAAGGGGGTCTGCCGGGGTGCCTTTGTCGGCCACAAGGACGCGCTCCTCGGGCAGGCCCAGCAGCTGGCCCAGGGCATGGTCATGCAGGTAACGGCCGACCAGCTTGTGGCCGGCATTGGCGTCGAACACTACGCCGGGGGTGAAGCCGAGGGCGGCGAGCCGGTCCAGCACCTCGCGCAGCGTGGCGATCTGCGGCGTGCCGTCCTTCCAGTGCATCACGTTGGAGCCGTCGACCATGATCCAGCGGGCCTTGGACGGGGCCGGCACCGGGCGCCGCGACCGGGCGCGGACCAGCAGAACAAAGAGGCTGCCCAGGATGCCAAGCGCCGAGAGCCAGATCCGGTCCGGCGGCAGGTAGCCGGCCCATGCGCACAGCAGGCCTGCGAGGGAAATCACCAGAAGAAGAAACGGGACAATCATCCATCAAGCTTGGCATGCAACCGCAGGATGGGCAATATTGCCCATCTTGCCTAATCCCAGGCGCCTTCGTGGACCGCGGCGGCTTCGGCCTCGAGCATCGGGCCGATCACCTCGACCTGGCGCTGGCCGGCGGCAAAGACGACGTGGCAGGGCAGGTCCAGGGTCGGGTTTTCGGGGTGGTCGCCGGTGATGGCTTTCAGATCCTTCTCGGTCAGGCCGAAGACCACGCGCTTCAGCCCGGTCCAGTAGATCGCCCCGGCGCACATCGCGCAGGGCTCGGCGGAGGTGTAGATCGTGCACTCCTTCAGCAGTTCCATCGGCAGCGTGGTCGAGGCGCGGGTCATCAGCACGCGTTCGGCATGGCCGGTCATGTCATGGTCAGGCATATAGGCATTGTGCTGGGTCATCAGCACGGTTCCATCCGGCCCGACGAGGATCGAGGCGAAAGGATGGTTGCCCGCCTCCCGCGCCTTGGCGGATTCGGCGATGGCGCGGCGCAGGAAGGCTTCGTGGTCAAGTTCGGCTGCGGGCATGGGTGTCTCCCTTCGGGGTTTTGGCAAGATTTGCCGCCTTTGCCGCCTCTGGCAAGTCCGGCGATCCGTGGCGCCAAACTGCGGGCGCCCGGATTTCGGGCAATTGCCCTCAACTTGGGCAGATATCACGAGGCGTCCGCGGGAAGACCTTGTTTCGCGGCGGGGTTCCGGTCTACCCTTGCCGCAGAAAACAGCCGCAAAAGACGGCTGAACCAGCGGCTTTCGGGGGATTTTCTTGGGAAAAGCATGGCTTTGGCGGGACAGCGGCGGAAGGGCGGCGCCGGGCCGTGCCGACTTGTACCGCTTTCATGAAGCTGCTTCAAATTCCGGCTACATATACAAGAACGTCGGCTTTGGTCATCACTTTTCAATCCCTGACCCGTTCCGACCCTGCCCAAGTCCTGCGCCTTCGGGCCTTCACGACCTGCCCTGACCCACGGAGTGCCGATGCAAAGCCCTGACGCCCGCCTTCAGCTGACCGGCATCACCAAGCGGTTTCCCGGGGTTCTGGCCAATGACCATGTCAGCTTCTCGGTCAAACCGGGCGAGATCCATGCCCTGTTGGGCGAGAATGGGGCGGGCAAATCCACCCTCGTCAAGATGATCTACGGCATCATGCAGCCCGATGAGGGCGAGATCCGCTGGGATGGCCAGCCGCTGACGGTCGCCAACCCCAAGGCCGCCCGCAAGCTTGGCATCGGCATGGTCTTCCAGCATTTCAGCCTGTTCGAGGCGATGACGGTCTTGGAGAACATCGCCCTTGGCATGGATGCCAAGATCCCGGCGCGGGAGCTGGAAAGCAAGATTCTCGCCGTGATGGGCCAGTACGGGCTGAAGCTGGAGCCGCACCGCATCGTCTCCACCCTGTCGGTGGGCGAACGCCAGCGGATCGAGATCGTCCGCGCGCTGCTGCTGAACCCCAAGCTTCTGATCATGGACGAGCCGACCTCGGTCCTGACCCCGCAGGAGGTGGAACAGCTGTTCGTGGTCCTGCGCAAGCTGGCGGCGGAGGGGTGTTCGATCCTTTATATCAGCCACAAACTGCATGAGATCAAAGCCCTGTGCGACACGGCGACCATCCTGCGGGGTGGCAAGCTGGTCGATACCTGCGATCCGAAGGTGGAAACCAGCCGCTCGATGGCGGAAAAGATGATCGGCGGCAGTCTGAAGGACATTCAGCGTGGCGACGGGCGCGCCTTTGGTCCGGCCAAGCTGGTGGTCAAGGCCTTGTCGATGCCCGCCGACGGGCCTTTCGGCACGGCGTTGAAGGACATCAGCTTTACCGTCCGCGCCGGGGAGATTTTCGGCATCGCCGGCGTTGCTGGCAATGGGCAGAACGCGCTTTTGCTGGCCCTGTCGGGCGAGGAGCCCAATGTGAAGGCCGATTGCGTCAGCGTCGATGGCGCCGAACTGGGCCAGATGAAGGCGCGTGACCGGCGGGCCAAGGGCGTCGCCTCGGTGCCCGAGGAGCGCAATGGCCATGCCGCGGTGCCCGTCTTCAGCCTTGCCGACAATGCGATCCTGACCGCGCGGGACCGTCTGGGCATGGTGCGGGCCGGGCTGATCGACCCCAGGGCGGCGCGGACCTATGCCGGCGAGGTGATCGAGGCCTTTGCCGTCAAGGCCACCGGGCCGGGGGCCATGGCCGAAAGCCTGTCGGGCGGGAATTTGCAGAAATACATCATGGGCCGCGAGATCCTGCAAAAGCCGCAGGTTCTGGTGGTCAGCCAGCCGACCTGGGGCGTGGATGCGGGCGCGGCCTCGGCCATCCATCAGGCCCTGGTGGACCTTGCCGCGACCGGATCGGCCATCGTGGTGATCAGTCAGGATCTGGATGAATTGCTCAGCCTTTGCGACACCTTGGCCGTGATCAACGGCGGGCGTCTGTCCAAGCCGATGAAGGTGTCCGATGCGAAGATTGACGAGATCGGCCTGTTGATGGGCGGCATCCACGGCGAAACCGCAACCGGAGACCTCGCCCATGCGCATTAAGCTGGAAAAACGCCGCGAGCCTTCGATGGCGATGCTGGTGATCACGCCGGTCGCCTCGGTCGTGCTGACCATGCTGATCGGGATCGTGGTCTTTGACCTGATCGGCATCCATGGCTTCCGGGCGGTGGTGGATATCTTCCTGTCGCCCCTGCTCAACAGCTACAAATGGCAGGATGTGGCCTTGAAGGCCGCGCCCCTGATCATCATCGCGCTGGGGCTGGCGATCGGCAACCGGGCGCAGGTCTGGAACATCGGGGCCGAGGGGCAGTATGTCATCGGCGCGCTGTGTGCGGCGGGGGTCGGCATCGCCTTTGGACAGACCGGCGGGTTCTTCGTCGTGCTGCTGATGATCCTCGCCGGGGTGATCGGCGGCGGGGTCTGGGCGGCGATCCCGGCGCTTTTGCGCACAAGGTTCAACGTGAACGAGATCCTGTCGAGCCTGATGCTGACCTATGTCGCGTTGCAGGTGCTGGGCTATCTGGTCGGCGGCCCGTGGAAAGACCCCAACGGCCGCAACTTCCCGGCGACGGCGCCCCTGGCCGACAGCCAGAGCCTACCGGTCTGGCCCGGTTCGACCGTGCATCTGGGCGTGCTGGTGGCACTCATCCTGCCCTTCGTCTTCTGGGTGATCATGGCGCGGTCGGAGTTCGGCTATCAGGTCCGGGTCGTAGGCTCCTCCCCTATCGCGGCGCGGCATGGCGGGTTTGATGCCAAGCGGACGATCTGGGCGACGCTGACGTTGAGCGGCGCCATGGCGGGGCTGGCGGGCGGGCTGGAGTTTGCCGGCGTCTTGCACAAGATCGACCTTGGCTTCGCCTCGGGCTATGGTTTTACCGCGATCATCGTGGCCTTCCTTGGCCGGTTGAACCCCCTGGGATGCCTGCTGGCCGGGACGGTTCTGGCGGTGACTTACGTCGGCGGGCAGATGGCGCAGACCTCGGTTCATATCCCGAACTCCACGGCGGGGATTTTCCAGGCGATGATGCTGTTCTTCATTCTGGCGAGCGACATTCTGGTGCGCTACCGGGTCAAGCTGGTGCCTTCGGCCAAACATGCAACCAAGGCGGGGGTCTGAGATGTCCTTTGGCGAAATCCTCGCATTCTTCGTAACTTACGGCATTCCGGCCATCATCACCGTGGTCGGCCTGACCACGCCGATCCTGCTGGCGGGATTGGGGGAACTGGTGGTGGAGAAATCCGGCGTCCTCAACCTCGGGGTCGAGGGGATGATGCTGGTGGGCGCCATTTCCGGCTTTGCGGTGACGGTGATGACCTTCAACCCGTGGATGGGGGTCCTGGGCGCTGCCGCAGGCGGGGCGCTGGCGAGCATGCTGTTTGCGGTGCTGGTCTTGCAGCTAAACTCAAACCAGGTCGCGACCGGGCTGGCGCTGACGATCTTTGGCACAGGCCTTTCCTCGCTTCTGGGCTTGAGCTTCACCGGGCGGATCGTGGTGCCCTTCCTGTCGATCTTTCCGGCGAGCCTGGCGAAAGACCCGGTCTGGCAGCTGTTCTTCGGCTATTCACCCATCGTCTATTTCGCCCTGATCATGGTGCCGCTGACGGCCTGGTTCCTCAAATCCACCCGCGCCGGGCTGATCCTGCGCGCGGTGGGGGAAAACGACCTTTCGGCCCATTCCATCGGCTATTCGGTGATCCGGGTGCGCTATGCCGCCATCGCCTTCGGCGGCGCCATGGCGGGGATCGGCGGCTGCTATTTCAGCATGGTGATTACCCCGATGTGGGCCGAGAAGATGACGGCCGGGCGCGGCTGGATCGCGCTGGCGCTGGTGGTCTTTGCCGGCTGGCGCACCGGGCGGCTCTTGGCAGGCGCCTATTTCTTCGGCATCCTGATGGCCTTGGAGCTTTACGCCAAAGCCGCAGGATTCTCGTTCTTGCCCAGTCAGTTCTGGGCCGCTATGCCCTATGCCATGACCGTGGTTGCCCTGTCTTTCATCTCGTCTCGCGGCACGGCGGGGGCCAATGCGCCCGCTTGCCTTGGCAAACCGTTCCTTCCATCATCCTAATAAGAAACCAACAGGAGAGTCTGATGACCAAAATCTCTCGGCGCACGCTGATGAAAGGGGCCGGCGTTGCCGCCCTTTCCACCCTCGCCAAGCCCGCGCTGGCCGCCGACAAGGTGAAGATCGGCTTCGTCTTCCTCGGGCCGATCGGCGACTACGGCTGGACCTGGGCGCATAACAAGGGCCGCGAGCAGGTCGAAAGCGAGCTGGGCGATCAGGTCGAGACGATCTATGTCGAGAATGTCGCCGAAGACGCCTCGGCGATCCCGGTGATGCGTGACCTCGCCCAGCAGGGCTGCAAGCTGATCTTCACCACCTCTTTCGGCTACATGGACCAGACCCTGCAGGTCGCGGGCGAGTTCCCGGATGTGAAGTTCGAACATTGCACCGGCTACAAGCGGGCCGACAATGTGGCGACCTACAACTCGAAATTCCACGAGGGCCGGGCGGTTCTGGGCACCATCGCGGGCAAGCTGTCGAAGGATGGCGTGCTGGGCTACCTCGGCTCCTACAAGGTGCCGGAAGTGGTCTTGGGCGTGAACTCCTTCTGCCTGGCGGCGCAAAAGCAGAACCCGAAGGCGACCGTGAAGCTTGTCATGATCGACAGCTGGTTCGACCCGCCGAAGGAAGCCGCCGCGACCGAGACGCTGATCAACCTGGGCTGTGACATCGTCACCACCCACACCGACAGCCCCGGCCCGCTGCAGATTCTGGAGCAGAAGGGCCTGCATGGCTTTGGTCAGGGGGCGGACATGTCCTCCTTCGCGCCGAACGCCCATCTGACCGCGATCGAGGACATCTGGGGCCCCTATTACGTCGAGCGCGCCAAGGCGATCCTCGACGGGTCGTGGAAATCGGCCGACACCTGGGATGGCTTCAAGGAAGGCACCGTGGTCATCGCGCCCTATTCCAAGGATGTGCCGGCCGATGTGGCGAAGCTCGCCGACGACGTGCAGGCGGGCTACAAGGCCGGGACCTACGACATCTTCACCGGCCCGATCTACGACCAAGACGGCAAGCTGCGCGTGAAGGAGGGCGAGGTGATGGCGCTGGCCGACCTTGCGGTGATCGACTGGTTCGTCAAGGGCGTCGAAAGCGCCTCGTAAGACGGTTCGAGAATAGCCCGAAAGGCCCGCCCCGTGCGGGCCTTTTTGGTTTGGGAAGATGGGCATATTGCCCATCCTACCGGACAGGGCGGCGCCTTTGGGCGGCCTGCGCCTCCGGCGGGAGTATTTGGGCAAAGCGCAACGGGGGGGGCGCCGGATCGGGGGGCGACCGGTCGGGCGGTAGGATGGGCAATCTGCCCATCTTCCCTGCCACCGCCCCCCGCTTGTGTCCGCGGGCAAAGCGTGGAAGGACTTGGCGAAAATGGGGATCAACATGGACGCGGAATTCCTGATCATCGGCGGCGGCATTGCCGGGGTTTCGGCAGCGGCGCGGCTGGCGCCCGCGGGCAAGGTCGTGCTGCTGGAGGCCGAGGCGGCGCTGGCGCATCATGCCTCGGGGCGTTCGGCAGCGCTTTATGAGCCGCGCTATGGGCTGGCGCCGGTGGTGGGCCTGTCGATGGCCTCGGGCGATTACCTGCGCGGCCTGCCGGGGGTTCTGGCGCCGCGCGGGTTGATGGTGCTGGGCCGGGCCGATCAGGCCGAGGACTTCGCTCGCGAAATTGCGGATCTGGGCGTTGCCGCGATTTCGGTGGCCGAGGCCAGAGCGCTGGTGCCGATCCTGAACCCCGAGCGGGTGGCTTTTGCGGCGCTGGCCGACCATGCCTGGGACATTGACACCGACCTGTTGCTGCAGGGCTTTGCCCGCACCGCGCGGTCGCATGGCGCGGAGATCCGCACCGGGGCCAAGGTCACCGCGATTGCCAAGATCGCGGGCGGCTGGCGGGTGACGGCGGGCGGGCAGGAGACTACGGCACGGCTGCTCATCAACGCGGCAGGGGCCTGGGTCGATGAGGTGGCGAAGCTGGCCGGGATGGCGCCCTTGGGCTTTCAGCCCAACCGCCGCTCGATGGCGCGGATTCCGGCGCCGGGGGGGCATGACGTCTCGAACTGGCCGATGATCTTCGGCTGCGGCGAAAGCTGGTATGCCAAGCCCGACGCCGGGGCGCTGATCGTCTCGCCCGCCGAGGAGCATCCAATGGACCCGCATGACGCCTGGGCCGATGACATGGTGCTGGCCGAGGGTCTGGCGCGCTATGAGGAGATGGTGACGGAGCCTGTCACACGGCTTCTCAGCTCCTGGGCGGGCCTCAGGACCTTTGCCCCGGACCGGGTGCTGGTGATCGGGCCGGACGTGGTGGAGCCGTCCTTCATCTGGCTGGCGGGGCAAGGCGGTTACGGCTTTCAGACCTCGCCCGCCGCCAGCCAGCTTGTCGCCGATCTGGTGCTGGGGCGGACACCGGAGCTGGAGGCGGGCCTTGTGGCCCAGCTTTCCCCGGACCGTTTCGCGCGCTAGTCCGGCACTTTCAGGATCAGGTCGGCCAGGCGCTGCGAGGCGGCGGTCAGCGAGACCTTCTCCCTTGTGATCAGGCCGAAGGGTTCGACCTCGATGCCAAGGTCGATGGGCAGAAGCGCGAAGGCCGCGCCCTCGCCCGTGGCGAACTGCGCGGCCGAGGCGCGCGACATCGCGGCGATGCCGTCGGACTTGTGCAGCATGGCGAGCGTCAGGAGGAACGAGGCGGTCCAGAGCCGCTGGGTCGGCTTGGGCAGGCCGAGACTGTGCAGCCGCGCCTGCACGCTGCGGGTCAGGAGCGATTCCGGGCCGGGCATCACCCATTCATAGGCCAGGGTCTCGCTCGCCTGCAGGACGGTGTTCTGCGCGAGCAGAGGATGGTCGCGCCGCACCATCAGGGCCACCGGCTCCACGTCGATCGGCACGAAGGTCAGCGCCTCGGTCCGCGGGCCTTCCGGCAGGCGGCCGACGGCGAAATCCAGACGCCCGGCCAGCAGCTGGTCGCAAAGCACATCGGAGGGCGAGACCACAACCTCCACCGTGACGTTGGGGTGATGGAAGGCCTCATCCTGCAGGGCGGGCAGCACGCGGTCGAGCGCCGGGCCGGTCACGGCGCCGATGCGGACATGGCCGACCCCGCCCATCGCGATCTCGGCCAGGTCGCGGGCGGCATCGTCGAGCTCCAGCCGGACGCGCTGCGCCCGCAGGGCCAGGGCCCGGCCCATCGCCGTCAGGCCAACCCCGCGGCCGGTGCGTTCATGGACGGCGGCGCCGATGATGCCCTCGATCTCGGCCACGAGGCGCGAGGCGGCGGGTTGCGAGATGCCGATCAGGCTGGCCGCCCGGGTCAGCTGTTCGGATTCCGCCAGCGCCGCCAAAAGCCGCAGGTGGCTGAACTTCAGCCCCTTGCGCAGCAGAGAATCCGAGCGATGGACTTGCGACATAACCAATTCGCCATGTTTTCATTCTAAAACATCATTTGACTGATATACTGTGGCGTTGCAACTGTCGCCAGACGAAGACGACGGAAAAACCGCCGTTTCGTAAGGTTTTCGCCGCAAGAGGGTTGCGGCCTGGGAGGACTACTCATGAATATTTCTAGACGTGCGCTTCTGGCGCTGGTTGGCGCGACTTCGGCCACGACGATCATTGGCATGCCGGCTTTCGGCGCCAGCAAGGGCACGATCGGTATCGCGATGCCGACGAAATCCTCGACCCGCTGGATCCATGACGGCGAATCGATGGTCGCTCAATTCAAGGCCGCCGGTTACGACGCGGACCTGCAATATGCCGAAGACGATATCCCGACCCAGCTGAGCCAGATCGAGAACATGATCACCTCGGGCGTCAAAGCCCTGATCATCGCCGCGATCGACGGCACCACCCTGTCGAACGCGCTGGCCAACGCCAAAGCCGCCGGGATCAAGGTCGTGGCCTATGACCGTCTGATCCGTCAGTCGGGCGACGTTGACTACTACACCACCTTCGACAACTTCCAGGTTGGCGTGCTGCAGGCGACCTCGCTGGTCAACGGCCTGAAAGAGCGTTTCCCGGACGTGAAGCCGTGGAACGTCGAACTGTTCGGCGGTTCGCCGGACGACAACAACGCCTTCTTCTTCTTCGACGGCGCCATGTCGGTCCTGAAGCCGATGATCGACGCCGGCGAGATCGCCGTGCCGTCGGGTCAGATGGACATGAAGGTCTGCGGCACGCTGCGTTGGGACGGTTCGGTTGCGCAAGCCCGGATGGACAACCTGTTGTCCTCCAACTACGGCGACAAGAAGCTGCATGCGGCGCTGTCGCCCTACGACGGCCTGTCGATCGGCATCCTGTCGTCGGTCAAGGGCGTGGGCTACGGCTCGGGCGATCTGAAGATGCCGATCGTCACCGGTCAGGACTGCGAAATCCCGTCGATCAAGTCGATCATCGCGGGCGAGCAGTATTCCTCGATCTTCAAGGACACCCGCGAACTGGCCAAGGTCACCGTGGCCATGGTTGACACCGTCCTGTCGGGCGGCACCCCGGAAGTCAACGACACCAAGACCTATGACAACGGCGTCAAGGTCGTGCCGTCCTACCTTCTGAAGCCGGTTCCGGTTGACAAGTCGAACTACGAGGCCGTCCTCGTCGGTTCGGGTTATTATACCGCTGACCAGCTGAAGTAATCTGCTAGACTGAAAGACGGATCATGGCCGCAGCCCTGTTTCGGGCGGCGGCCATGTTGCCCTTCATCGGGGCCTCATGCGGGGGAATGAATGTCGACACTTCTCGAAATGCGCGGGATCAGCAAGGTTTTCCCCGGCGTGCGCGCCCTGGATCACGTCAATCTGACCGTCAAGGCCGGCGAGATCCACGCGATCTGCGGCGAGAACGGCGCGGGCAAATCAACGCTGATGAAGGTGCTGTCCGGGGTCTATCCCGTGGGCTCCTATGGCGGTGAAATCTTTTACGACGGCAAATTGCTGGAGAACCGTTCGATCCGCGACAGCGAGGAGAAGGGCATCATCATCATCCACCAGGAGCTGGCGCTGGTGCCGCTTCTGTCGATTGCCGAAAACCTGTTTCTGGGCAACGAGATCGCGACCAATGGCGTGATCAACTGGCCCCTCGCCTTCCAGAAGACCGAGGCGCTTCTGAAGAAGGTCGGCCTTGACGAACCGCCGGGCACCAAGATTGAAAAGCTGGGTGTGGGCAAGCAACAGTTGATCGAGATCGCCAAGGCCCTGGCCAAGGATGTGCGGCTTCTGATCCTGGACGAACCCACCGCCGCCTTGCAGGAAAACGACAGCCAGAAGCTGCTCGACCTGATGCTGGAACTGCAAAATCAAGGGGTTACCCAGATCATCATCAGCCACAAGCTGAACGAGATCTCGCGCGTGGCCGACAGCATCACGGTGATCCGCGACGGGGCGACCGTCTCGACGCTGAATGCCGACGACATCTCCGAAGCGCGGATCATCCGCGACATGGTGGGCCGCGACATGGCGCACCGCTATCCCGAACGCACGCCGAAGATCGGCGACACGCTGATGGAGGTCAAGGACTGGTCAGTCTGGCATCCCGAGCAGCTGCAGCGCCAGATGATCAAGAAGGCGAACTTCACCGTCCGCAAGGGCGAGATCGTGGGCATCGCGGGCCTGATGGGCTCGGGCCGGACCGAGCTTGCCATGTCGATCTTCGGGCGCAGTTATGGCCGCAACATCTCGGGCCAAGTCACGATCGGCGGCAAGGTCGCCGATACTTCGACCGTCTCGAAGGCGATCAAGGCCGGGCTGGCCTATGTGACGGAAGACCGCAAGACGCTGGGCCTGATCCTGGAAGAGCCGATCCTGCGCAACATCAGCCTGGCCAACCTCTTCGGCATCTCGAAGAACGGCATCCTGAACCACCCGCGCGAGCAGAAGGTGGCCGAGGATTACCGCAAGGCGCTGGCGATCCGCACTCCGGATGTGAACCAGAAGGTGGTGAACCTGTCGGGCGGCAACCAGCAGAAGGTCGTGCTGTCGAAATGGCTGTTCGCCGATCCGCAGGTGCTGATCCTCGACGAGCCGACACGCGGCATCGACGTGGGGGCCAAGTTTGAAATTTACGGCATCATGAACGAACTGGCCGCGCAGGGGCGCGGCGTGGTGATGATCTCGTCGGAAATGCCCGAGCTTCTGGGCATGTGCGACCGGATCTACGTGATGTCCGAGGGCGAGCTTGTGGGCGAATTGTCCCGCGAGGAAGCCAACCAGGAAAAGATCATGAGCCTGATCCTGAAGGGCCATGGCGAGAGCGAAGCGCAAAGCGGGGGAATGGTGGCATGATGGCTGCAACAAAAGAGGGCAAGGGCACGGGCGCCATTCTGGGCGGCCACCTGCGCGAGAACGGCATGCTGCTGGCGCTGGTCGCCATCGTGGTGTTCTTCACCGTCATGCTGAAGATGGACGGGAAGGATTTCCTGAACTCGGCCAACATCACCAACATCTTCCTGCAGAACGGCCATGTGATCATTCTGGCGCTGGGGATGCTTCTGGTCATCGTCTCGGGCCATATCGACCTGTCGGTCGGCTCGGTTGCGGCCTTCACCGGGGCGGCCTCGGCCTGGATGACGATCAACCTTGGCCTGCCCTTTTACGTGGTGATCCCGGCGACCCTGGTGGTCGGCGGTCTGATCGGCGCCATGCAGGGCTATTGGGTGGCCTATTGGCGCATCCCGTCTTTCATCGTGACCCTGGCCGGCATGATGGTGTTCCGCGGCGCCACGATGTGGCTTCTGAGCGGGCAGAACATCGGCCCCTTCCCTCCGGCTTTCCAGGCGATGGCCAACGGCTTCGTGCCCGATATCTTCGGCATCGGCAAACCCAACGGGCTGGCGCTGGCCGCCATCCTGGTCGCGATCATGGCGACCTTCTGGGCCGGCTTCCGGGCCCGGGCGCGCGACATGGAATTCGGCACCGAGCCGGAACCGATGGGCTTCTTCATCGGCCGCAGCGTGATCATCTCGGCCGGGGTGGCCTTTGTCGGCTGGCAGCTGGCCTATTTCCGCGGCTTGCCGGATGTCATGGTCATCCTCGTCATTCTGACGATCCTTTACGCCTTCTTCACCGAGAACACGACGCCCGGTCGCCGCATCTATGCCCTGGGCGGCAACGAGAAGGCCGCGAAACTGTCCGGCATCCGCACCGACCGTCTGGTGTTCTTCTGCTTCGTCAACATGGGCGTTCTGGCGGCCTTGGCCGGCATGGTGGTGACGGCGCGTCTGAACTCGGCCACGCCGAAGGCGGGCACCGGGTTCGAGCTGGACGCCATCGCCTCGGTCTTCATCGGCGGCGCGTCGATGACGGGCGGTTCGGGCAAGATCGTGGGCGTCGTGGTCGGTGCGCTGATCATGGGTGTCATGAACATGGGCATGTCGATCCTCGGCGTGGGCATTGAATACCAGATGATGATCAAGGGGTTGGTCTTGCTGATCGCCGTGATCTTCGACGTTTACAACAAATCCAAGTAAGGTCTGCCATGCATCTGTCTCAAATTCAAACCGCCAGCGGTCTGGTTGTGGTTGCCCGCGAGGGATCAGTGGCCCGGGCCGTCAAGGGGGCGACCTCGGTCTATGATCTGGCCCTGTCGGCGATTGCCGCCGGCCATGATCTGGCCGCCGAAGTGAAGGCCAAGGGTCTGGGCAAGGAGGTCGATCTGGCCGCCGCCGCCGCGGAAGGCCGGCTCCTGCTGCCCGTCACCCACCCGGATGCCGCGCATCTGCATCTGACCGGCACCGGGCTCACGCACCTTGGCTCGGCTTCCGCCCGCGATGCGATGCATGCGAAACTGGACGGGGCCGAGACCCTGACCGACAGCATGAAGATGTTCCGCATGGGTCTGGAGGGTGGCCGCCCCGCCGCAGGCTCCGTCGGCGCCCAGCCCGAGTGGTTCTACAAGGGCAACGGCAGTGCCGCCGTGGCCCCCGGCGCCCCCCTGACCGCCCCCGGCTTTGCCGAGGATGGCGGCGAAGAGCCCGAACTGGCCGGCATCTATATCGTCGGCCCCGATGGCACGGTCCACCGGATCGGCTGGGCGCTTGGCAACGAATTCTCCGACCATGTGACCGAGCGGGTCAACTACCTCTGGCTCGCCCATTCCAAGCTGCGCGAGGCGTCTTATGGCCCCGAGATCCTGGTGGGCGAGTTGCCCGCCGACATCCGCGGCGCCAGCCGGATCCGCCGCGATGGCAAGGTGATCTGGGAGAAGCCCTTCCTGTCGGGCGAGGCGAACATGTCGCATACTTTCGCCAACCTCGAACACCACCACTTCAAATACGACCTCTTCCGTCAGCCCGGCGATCTGCATGTCCACTTCTTCGGCACCGCAACCCTGTCCTTTGCCGATGGCATCAAGACCCAAGCCGGCGATGTCTTCGAGATCGAAGTCGCCGAGTTCGGTCTGTCGCTGACCAACCCCCTGACCTTCGCGCCTGCCCAACCGGGCACGACCACAGTGAAACCTCTGTGAGGATGAAATGACCTTCAAACCCGCCGCCTGGCCCCGCAAACTCCGCTCGCAAACCTGGTTTGGCGGGACCTCGAAGGACAATATCTATCACCGGGGCTGGATGAAAAATCAGGGCTTCCCGCCGGACCTGTTCGACGGGCGCCCGGTGATCGGCATCCTGAACACCTGGTCGGAACTGACGCCCTGCAACGCGCACCTGAATGACTTGGCCCAACGCGTCAAGAACGGGATTTACGAGGCCGGTGGCTTCCCGGTCGAAGTGCCGGTGTTTTCCACCTCGGAAAGCGCCTTCCGCCCGACCGCGATGATGTTCCGCAACCTCGCCGCCATGGCGGTGGAAGAACAGATGCGCGGCCAGCCGATGGACGGCTGCGTGCTCTTGGTCGGCTGCGACAAGACCACGCCCTCGCTTCTGATGGCGGCGGCTTCTACCGACCTGCCCTCGATCGTCGTCACCGGCGGGCCGATGCTGAACGGCTATTACAAGAACGAACGGGTCGGCTCGGGCACGCACCTGTGGAAATTCTCCGAGGCTGTGAAGGCCGGGACGATGACCAAGGAAGAGTTTGTCGAGGCCGAAGCCTCGATGAGCCGCTCGCCCGGCTCGTGCAACACGATGGGCACGGCCTCCACTATGGCCTCGATGGCGGAAGCCCTGGGCATGGCCCTCTCGGGCAATGCCGCAATCCCCGCCGTTGACAGCCGGCGCCGGGTGATGGCGCAGTTGACCGGGCGGCGGATCGTGCAGATGGTCAAGGACGATCTGAAGCCCTCCGACATCCTGAAGAAAGAAGCCTTCGAGAACGCGATCCGCACCAATGCGGCCATCGGCGGTTCCACCAATGCCGTCATCCACCTGCTGGCCATCGCCGGACGGGTTGGCATTGACCTGACGCTGGAAGACTGGGACCGCTGCGGCCGCGATGTGCCGACGATCGTGAACCTGATGCCCTCGGGCAAGTATCTGATGGAAGAGTTCTTCTATGCCGGCGGCCTGCCCGTCGTCATCAAACGGCTGGGCGAAGCGGGCCTTCTCCACAAGGATGCGCTGACCGTCTCGGGCCAGACCGCCTGGGATCAGGTCAAGGACGTGACCAACCACAACGAAGACGTCATCCTGCCGGCCGAAAAGGCGCTGACCCAATCGGGCGGCGTGGTCGTGGTCAAGGGCAACCTGGCCCCCAAGGGCGCCGTTCTGAAGCCCTCGGCCGCCACACCTGCCCTGATGACCCACCGCGGCCGCGCCGTGGTGTTCGAGGATATCGACGACTACAAGGCCAAGATCATCGACGAGGCTTTGGACATTGACGAGACCTGCGTCATGGTCCTGAAGAATTGCGGCCCGAAAGGCTACCCGGGCATGGCCGAGGTCGGCAACATGGGCCTGCCGCCGAAGATCCTGCGCAAGGGCATCACCGACATGGTCCGCATCTCGGATGCCCGCATGTCGGGCACGGCCTTTGGCACCGTGGTCCTGCACACCTCGCCCGAAGCCGCCGCCGGTGGCCCCCTGGCTGTCGTCCAGAACGGCGACATGATCGAGCTCGACGTGCCGAACCGCCGACTGCACCTCGACATCTCCGACGAGGAGCTGGCCGCGCGTCTGGCCAAGTGGCAAAGCCGGATCGTGCCGCCGGAGTCGGGCTATGCCCTGCTGCACCACCGCCATGTGCAGGGCGCCGATACCGGGGCCGACCTCGACTTCCTCAAGGGCTGCCGTGGCAACCCGGTTGGCAAGGATTCGCACTGATGAAGGTCGCACTCGTCGGCGTGGGCAAGATCGCCGTGGACCAGCATGTCCCGGCCATCACCAATTCCCCGGATTGGGAGCTTGCGGCGACGATCAGCCGCAAGGGTTCGGTCGAAGGTGTCGAAGCCTTCACCGATTTCGCCGAATTCCTCACGGCGCGCCCCGATGTGTCGGTAGTCTCGCTCTGCGTGCCGCCGGTGCCGCGCTTTGCCTATGCCGAGGCGGCGCTGCTGGCCGGCCGCCATGTGATGCTGGAAAAACCGCCGGGGGCCACCCTGGCCGAGGTGCATGCGCTGGAGGCTTTGGCCAAGGCCAAGGGCCTGACGCTTTACACCACCTGGCACAGCCGGATGGCCTATGCGGTGGCTCCAGCCAAGGTCTGGCTTGCCGACAAGACCATCACCAAATGCCACATCACCTGGCGTGAGGATGTCCGGCGCTGGCATCCCGGCCAGAACTGGGTCTTTGAACCCGGCGGCATGGGCGTCTTCGATCCAGGCATCAACGCCCTGTCGATCATGACCGAGATTCTGCCCAAGCCGGTCCACCTGACCGAAGCCACGCTGACCTTCCCGGAAAACTGCCAGACCGCCATCGCCGCGGCCCTGACCTTCTCGGGAAATGTCACCGCCGATTTCGACTGGCGTCAGGAAGGCCCGCAGACCTGGGACTTCGACATTGAAACCACCCAGGGCACGCTCGCCCTCAGGATGGGCGGCAACCGGCTGGAAATCGACGGCATCGAAGCGGCGGGTGAGAACTCGATCATGGGCGAATACCCGGCACTTTACGCCCGGATGGCCGACCTGATCAGCCGGGGCCAGTCCGAGGTCGACCTCGCCCCCATGACCCATGTCGCCGACGCAATGACGCTGGGGCGCAGAGAAACTGTCCCCGCCTTCTTCCTCTGACCTTCATTCAGACCCAAATATCCCACGGGGGTCCGGGGGTGCGAAACCCCCGGCCGCCGGATCAAGGAGACCAAAATGCTGACCGGAAAGCACCTGATTGCTGGCACCTGGGTTGCAAGCCCTGCCACCTTCCAATCCTTCCCCGCCACGGGCGAGCCGCAAAGCTTCTCCACCGGAACCCCGGCTGACGTCGATGCCGCCGTCAAGGGCGCCGAGGCCGCCTTCCCCAGCTTCTCGGCCCTCAGCCGCGAGGCGCGGGCCGTCTTTCTGGAAAAGATCGCCGAGGAGATCGAAGCGCGCGGCGCCGAACTGACCGCGATTGCCATGGCCGAAAGCGGGTTGCCCGCGGCACGGCTGGAAGGCGAACGCGGGCGGACCACCGGCCAGCTGCGCCTTTTCGCGAGCCATATCCGCAAGGGCGAGTATCTCGACCGCCGCCATGATGCCGCCCTGCCCGACCGCAAGCCCGCGCCGCGCCCCGATATCAAGATGGTGCAGCGCCCGATCGGCCCGGTCGCGGTCTTCGGCGCCTCGAACTTCCCGCTCGCCTTCTCGACCGCCGGCGGCGACACCGCCTCGGCGCTGGCTGCCGGTTGCCCCGTCGTCGTCAAGGGCCACCCGGCCCACCCCGGCACCGGCGAGATCGTGGCGCAAGCCATCGACGCCGCGATCAAGGCGCTGGGTCTGCACCCGGGCGTCTTCTCGATGGTGCAAGGCCCGGGCCGTGACATCGGCGAGGCGCTGGTCCAGCACCCGCTGATCAAGGCCGTGGGCTTCACCGGCAGCCTCTTCGGCGGCCGCGCCCTCTTTGACCTTTGCGCCCAGCGCCCCGAGCCGATCCCCTTCTTTGGCGAGCTCGGCTCGGTCAACCCGATGTTCATCCTGCCCGCCGCCATCGAAGCGCGCGGTGAGGAAATCGCCCGCGGCTGGGCCGGCTCGCTCACCATGGGCGCGGGCCAGTTCTGCACCAATCCCGGCATCACCGTGATGATCGACAGCCCCGAAGCCGAGGTCTTCATCGAGACCGCCAAGGTCGCGGCCTCCCAGATCGGCCCGCAGACCATGCTGACCGATGGCATCGCTGCCGCCTACCGCGCCGGTCGCGACCGGATCGCCGCTCAGGCCGGGGTGAAGAAAGTGCTGGCGACCGAGAGTGCCGACCGCAAGGCCTCGCCCGACATCTTCGAAGTGAAGGCGGGGGATTTCGTCGGCAACCACACGCTGTCGCAAGAAGTCTTCGGCCCGCTCGGCCTGATCATCCGCGTCAAGGATGTGGCGGGTCTGAAGGAGGTCGCGCAGGGCCTTGAAGGCCAGCTGACCTGCACCCTCTTCCTGGACGAGGCCGATACGGCCATCGCCCAGTCCCTGATGCCGATCCTGGAACGCAAGGCGGGCCGCATCCTCGCCAACGGCTTCCCGACCGGCGTGGAAGTGGTGGATGCGCAGGTCCATGGCGGGCCCTACCCCGCCTCGACCAACTTCGGCGCAACTTCGGTCGGCACCATGGCGATCCGGCGCTGGCTGCGCCCGGTGGCATATCAGAACCTGCCCGACGCCCTGCTCCCGGCAGACCTGCGCGCCTGATCCGAGGCGCGCCATTCAACGGTAGGATGGGCAATGCTGCCCATCTTACGCCACGTCCAGCAGCGGCAGGCTGCGCTTGGTGTGGACGACTTCCATCACGAACTTCGAACTCACCGCCCTTAGCGCCACAGCCGAGGTCAGGCGGCGATAGAAGGCGTCATAGCCTTGCGTATCGGCCACGGTGACGCGGAGCAGATAGTCGGCGTCACCGCCGAGCCGCAGAACCTCCATCACCTCGGGCGATTGCTGCACCGCGCCAAGGAAACGGTCGCGCCATTCGGCGGAATGTTCGGTGGCCGATATTTCGACCAGAACGGTCAGCCCGAGCCCGACCTTGCCATGATCGACCTGCGCCACGCGCCCCGTGATCACCCCGGCCTTTTCCAGCTTCTGAACCCGCTTCCAGCAGGGCGAGGCGGAAAGCCCCACCCTCTGCGCCAGCTCCACGATCGGCAGCGTCGCGTCGCGCTGCAACTCGGTCAGGATACGTCGGTCGATCTGGTCCATCGGATATTCCCCTTCACGCAGCAAGGAAATCGCGCACGAATTCGGTCGCGGGCCGGGCGCGGATGTCCTGCGGGCGGCCGATCTGCTCGATCCGGCCCATCGACATGACCACGACCAGATCGGCGAGCTCCATCGCCTCGTCCTGATCATGCGTGACAAAGATCGTGGTGAGACCCGTGGTGTCGTGGATGTCGCGCAGGCCCTGGCGGAGTTCCTTGCGCACCTTGGCATCCAGCGCGCCGAAGGGTTCGTCGAGCAGCAGCATCCGGGGTTCGATCGCCAGCGCCCGCGCCAAAGCCACGCGCTGGCGCTGGCCGCCCGACAGCTGGGTCGGATAGCGCGAACCGATCTGCGGCAGCTGGATCAGCTCCAAGAGCTTGGTCACCCGGCGCGAGATTTCAGCCTCCGGCGGGCGGCTGGCGCGGGGGCGCGCGCGCAAGCCGTAGGCGATGTTCTCAAACACCGTCATGTGGCGGAAGAGGGCATAACTCTGGAACACGAAGCCCGCCCGGCGCTCCTGCACCGTCAGGGCCGTCGCATCGGCCCCGTCAAACAGCACCCGGCCCGAGGTCGGAAACTCCAAGCCCCCAAGGATGCGCAGCAGGGTGGTCTTGCCCGAACCCGAAGGCCCGAGAAGCGCCACCAGCGCGCCCGAGGGCAAGGACAAGGACACCGGCGTCAGGGCCGCGGTGGTGCCGAATTCCTTCGAGATCTCGTCGATTTCGATTTGCATGACAGGCTCCTAATGACGGTGGGTCAGGGCAAGCTGATCGGCATAGCGCCATTCCAGCAGGGTTTTGAGCGCGAGGGTGACGAGGGCCAGCAGGGCCAGCACGGCGGCAAGGGTAAAGGCCGCGACCGAGGCATATTCGTTGTACATCATCTCGATCGTGATCGGCATGGTGGCGGTCAGGCCGCGGATCTTGCCGGAGACCACGGCCACCGCGCCGAACTCGCCCATCGCGCGGGCGTTGCACAGAAGCACGCCATAGAGCAGCGCCCAGCGGATATTGGGCAGGGTCACGGTGAAAAAGACCTTCCAGCCCGAGGCGCCGAGGGTCAGCGCGGCCTCTTCCTCGGCCTTGCCCTGTTCGATCATCACTGGGATCAGCTCGCGCGCGACAAAGGGGAAGGTCACGAACATCGAGGCCATGATGATCCCCGGCACCGCGAAAACCACCGGCATGCCATGGCCGACCAGCCAGCCGCCGACCCAGGAATTGGCGCCGAAGGTCAAGACGATGCAGAGGCCCGCCACCACCGGGCTGACGGAAAAGGGAATGTCGATCAGCGTGATCAGGATCGCCTTACCGCGGAAGTGGAACTTGGTGATCAGCCAAGCCGCAGCCACCCCGAAGATCGCGTTCAAGGGCACGGCAAAGACCGCGACCAGCAGGGTCAGCTTGATCGCATCCGTCGCCTCGGGGTTGGCGAGGCTCTCCAGCGCCGCACCAAGGCCCGTCTTCAGCGCCTCGGCAAAGACGGTGATCAGGGGGGCAAAGACCAGAAGGGCGAGGAAGGCCACCGCCAGAAGGATCAGGGTATAGCGCACCCAGGGCACCTCGGTCGTGACCGACCGGAAGGCTTTTGCCGTTGTGATGTCAGACATGACCAATCCTCCGACGGCTCCAGACCTGGACCAGGTTGATGATGAACAGCATGCCGAAGGAGATCAGCAGCATGGCGATGCCGATCGCGGCGGCGCCGGCGTCGTTGTATTCCTCCAGCTTGATCACGATCAGCAGGGGGGCGATTTCGGTCTTCATCGGGATGTTGCCCGCGATGAAGATGACCGAGCCGTATTCGCCGACCGCCCGGGCCAAGGACAGGGCAAAGCCGGTCAGCGCGGCGGGGGCCAGCATCGGCAGGATCACCCGGCGCAGCGTATAGGCGCGGGAAGCGCCGAGGGTGGCGGAGGCTTCTTCGACCTCGCGCTCGATCTCTTCCACCACCGGCTGCACGGTGCGGGTCACGAAGGGCAGGCCGACGAAGATCAGCGCGATCAGGATGCCCCATTGCGTATAGGCGATCTTGAAGCCGAGGTCCTTGGCGATATGGCCGAAGGCACCGTTCGGGGCGTAAAGCGCGGTCAGGGCAATGCCCGCCACGGCGGTGGGCAGGGCAAAGGGTAGATCAACCGCCGCATCAAGGATCTTGCGGCCCGGAAAGCGGTAGCGCGTCAGGACCCAGGCCAGAAGCACCCCGAAGACCAGATTGAACAGGGCGGCGAACAGCGACAGGCGGAAGCTGAGGTAGAGCGCGGCCCAGGTCCGCGGCGTGTTCACGGTGGCGATCAGCTGCGGCAGGCCGGCGGACAGGCCCTTGATCAGCAGGGCCGCGATCGGCAAAAGGACGACCAGCGACAGCATGGTCAGGGTGATCCCGGCCGAAAGGCCGAGACCGGGGATAGGCGAGCGCTGGACGATTGGCTGTCCCATCTGGCGCCTCAGTTCGCGGTATAGATCTGGTCGAAGATGCCGCCGTCGGCGAACTGCTCTTTCTGGACCTTGGCCCAGCCGCCGAAATGGCTGATGTCGACCAGATCCAGTTTGGGGAAGCGCGCCACATCGGCCGGATCGGCCTTGGACGTGTCCCAGCCGCGGTAGAAGTCCTTGAAGATGATGGCCTGGGCTTCCGGCGTGTAAAGGAAGTTCAGATAGGCCTCGGCCAGCTTCTTTTGCGCATCGTCATGGATATTGCCTTCGACCAGGGCCACCGGCGGTTCGGCCAGAACGGAAACCGAGGGCACCACGATGTCATACTGATCGGCGCCAAGCTCCTTTTGCGCGAGATAGGCCTCGTTCTCCCAGGCGAGCAGCACGTCGCCGATCTCGCGCTGGGTGAAGGTCGTGGTGCTGTCGCGCGCGCCCTTGTCCAGAACCGGAACGTGGGAATAGATCGATTTCACGAACTCCTTGGGGTCGATTCCCGCCTTTTCGGCATAGGCCCAGGCGGCGAGGTAGTTCCAGCGCGCCCCGCCCGAGGTCTTGGGGTTGGGCGTGATGACCTCGACGCCGTCCTTGACCAGATCGGGCCAGTCCTTGATGCCCTTGGGGTTACCGTGGCGGACGAGGAAGACGATGGTCGAGGTATAGGGCGAGGAGTTGTGCGGCAGCTTGCTCTGCCAATCCTTCGGCAGTTTGCCGGTGCCGGCGATCTTGTCGATATCGGCGGCCAGCGCCAGGGTCACGACCTGGGCATCCAAGCCTTCGATCACCGCACGGGCCTGGGCGCCCGAACCGCCATGCGAGGCCTTGATCTCGGGCGCGGGGTTGCCCTGCGCGACCCAGTAGTCGCTGAAAGCCTTGTCGAGGTCGGTGTAAAGCTCGCGGGTCGGGTCGTAGCTGACGTTCAGGAGCGATTGCGCGCTGGCCGCCTGCGGTTGGCCGCCAAGGAAGGCGAGGCCCAGCACGAAGGCCGCCAAAGCGCCCTTGACCATGCGGCGGACCGGGAAGCCGGTGAATTGCTGCACGCCGGTCGAAATCGTCACCCGTCCGTCATTGTGCTCGCGCACCTGGGTGCCCTGGGCGGTGATGGTCCCGGCGATGGTGATGGTCCTGAACATGATCTTCTCCTGAACTCCGGCGTTGCTTCGCCTTACACGCATATCACGACAGTCTTTGTAGTGATTTGCAAGAAAAAATTCACGTCTAAATCCATCGTATTTATGGAATGGGATTCTGTACGAGGTCTCGCCCAAGAAATGAGCGTTCCTCCGCACCAGAGCACGGCGTGCCCCTCCACGATTCGGCGCCCGCGGCGCCGCGCCTTGGGCAGGGCCGATCGGCGCGGAAAAGGTCAATCAAGGCTGGGGAATTTCTTTGCGTCCTGATGGCAGCTTGCTAGGCTGATCGGCATTTGCACTGCCCAATCGTTTGCACGTCCAGCCAAAAGGATAGATCCGATGACCTCCTTCAACCTGACCGGCTTTTCCACACTCGCCCGGACTCTCGGCAACGGCGAGACGGGCTACCTGGCCCAAGGCAGCACCCTGTCACCCGACACCGAGACCCCGCTGACGATGGACGACGGGGTCGTGATCGTCGAAGGTGCGATCCTGGCGCGCAACTCGAACATTGCGGCGATCAGCGTGGCGGGCATTCCTGACATCCTTGTCACCAGCACGGGGAGCGTGACCAGCGCGCGGTCCGCCGCCATCGTCAACGCCGGCTCTTTCTTTGGCAACATCACCAACAACGGCGAGATCTATGGCCGGCTCGATGCGATCAAGCTGACCGGTGGCAGTGCGGAAATCTTCAACACCGGCACCATCGAGTCGCCCAACGGGGCGGCCATCTCGATGACCGACGGCCTTCTCGGGGTGATGAACTCCGGCACGGTCCTCGGGGCACAGACGGCAATCCTCTGCGTGGGCAGCGTCAACTGCACGGTCACCAATACAGGGCTGATCTCTGCCTTCTTCACGGCGATCCAGGGGGGCTCCGGCTTCGACCGGGTGACCAACCACGGCACGATCAACGGATCTGTCCTGCTGGGTTCGGGCGACGACATCTTCCGCGGCGCCCTTGGCACGCAGGGGCAGGTCAACGGCGATGCCGGCAATGACCAGCTGATCGGCGGCGCGGCGAACGAGACGCTGGATGGCGGTTTGGGCAATGACCTTCTGCTGGGCAACAGCGGGGATGACAGCATGCTGGGCGGGCTGGGGCTGGACGTCTTGCGCGGCGGTCTGGGCGAGGACACGCTGAATGGCGGCGGCGACGAGGACCGGCTGCTGGGCGGGGCGGGCAGCGACACGCTGCTCGGCGACCTCGGCAATGACATCCTGTCGGGCGGTGACGACGACGACAGCCTGCAGGGGGATGCGGGCAACGACCTTCTGCTGGGCGATGCGGGCGATGACCTTCTGACCGGCGGCGATGGCGCGGATACCCTGCGCGGCGGGCTTGGCAATGACACGCTTGTCGGCGGTGCCGGGGCCGATGCGCTGAACGGCGGCAGCGGCGATGACACGATGACCGGCGGCGGCAACCCCGACACCTTCTTCTTCGCGTTCGGCAACGGCAATGACCTGATCACCGACTTTGCCGATAATGCCGACAAGCTGAACCTGCGGGCCTTTGGCATCGCCGATCTGTCAACGCTGGTGTCGCATGCCTCGGACGTGACCGGCGGGCTGCTCATCGACCTCAGCGCCTTTCACGGTGGCAGCATCACTCTGTCGGGCATGACCCTTGCGCAGTTGAGCGCGCAGGACGTTTTGCTTTAAGGCGAACCGACATTAGAAAACCCCCGGCCCTGCAAGGGGCCGGGGGTTCGTTCTTTCGGGAAAGCGCCAGTCAGGCGCCGTCCGAGGGCCTAGAACACGAAGTCATCGGCCAGCAGGTCAGCCGCCTGGATGCCGACCAGCGTCAGCGTATTGGCGCCCGAAGTGATCACCGCATTGCCCGCCACCATCGACAGGTGATTGGCCACCAGATCGGCAAAGCTGGTCAGCGCGGCGACCCCGGCAAAGTTGATCACCTCCGCGGTTCCGGCGGTGGCAAAATGGGTGATCCGGTCGGTGCCGAAGGCGCCAAGGAAGATGAAGGTGTCGTCGCCGTCACCGCCATCCATCGTGTCATTGCCATTGCCACCGCTCAGCGTGTCGTTGCCGATGCCGCCGAGCATGAAATCGTTACCGAAGTTGCCCAGCAGCATGTCGTTGCCGTCCGAGCCCTGCACCGTGTCATTGCCGTCATCGCCGGTCAGCGTGTCGTCGCCGGCATTGCCGATCAAATTGTCATTGTCGGTGCCGCCATGCAGCACGTCATTGCCCGCCCCGCCCTGCAACAGGTCGTTGCCAGCGTCGCCGTTGATTACGTCATTGCCGGCAAGGCCATTGGCCGTGTCATTGCCGATGCCCAGGTTGATCAGGTTGTTGACGGCACCCCCGGTCACGGAATCGGCCCCGTCGCCGGTGGTCACCTGTTCGATGCCCTGCATATCGGCGCTGAAGATGCCGTCCACCACCCAGGTTCCAAGCCCGAGGTCGATGACATGGCTGTCGCCGAAGAAGCTGTCCAGCACCACGCTGTCGACCCCGGCGCCGCCGTAAATGTCGTCATAGCCCTCGCCGAAGACATAGTGGAACAGGTCGGCGCCGGCACCGCCATAAAGCGCATCCCGGCCACCGCCGCCAGAGATGCTGTCGGCGCCGAGCCCGCCATAGATCGTGTCCGCGTTGGACGAGCCGGAGACGGTATCGTTGCCTTTGCCCATCACGGCCACTTCAAAGCCGACAAAGGACTGCCCGGCCACATTGGTCGCCCCGGTGTTCATGTCGAGCAAAAGCCCGGTCGAGAAGGCGGCCGTATCCAGCGTGTCGATGCCCGCGCCGCCATCCAGCGTCGAGGTGCCGAGCCGCGCCACGATCCGGTCGTTCCCGTCGCCGCCATAGACCTGATCGCCCGTGCCCGAGAGGCCCGCGTTGATCGTGTCATTGCCGAGCCCGCCATAAATGACGTCGTCGCTGGCGGTGCCGGTCACCAGATCATTGCCGTCGCCCATGTAGACGATCTCGTAACCCTGATAGAGCTCGCCCACAAAGTTCGTCAGGCCGGTGACCATGTTGAAGGTGTAGTCGCCGTCCCAGGCGCGGTGGTCGATCACATCGGTGCCATTGCCGCCATACATCGTCTCGTTGCCAAGGCCGGAGACCATGCTGTCATTGCCGTCATTGCCGTAATAGGTCTGGCTGCCGCCGTTGGAAATGATCGTGTCGTCGCCCTGGCTGCCCTGGAAGATCTCGATGCTGGCAAAGCTCTCGACAAAGCCGTTGTAGCTGGCCGTGCCGTCAAGGAAGTTGAAGACCACCGGGCTAAAGGGCGTGCCCCAGCTGTAGGCCGCAAAGCTCAGCGTGTCGGTGCCGTTGCCGCCAAACCAGGCGTCGCCCGAACCGAAGCTGGAATCGCCGGCGTTGAAGACGTCGTTGCCGTCGCCGCCATAGACGCTGTCGCCACCCGCGCCGTCGTTGATGATGTCAACGCCGGTTCCGCCATAGATCGTCTCGTTGCCCGAGGTGCCGGTCACCGTATTGGTGCCATTGCCCATGTAGACGATCTCGAAGCCCTGATAGAGCTCCGGGAAGTTGGTCAGGCCGGTGCCCATGTCGAAGGTGTAATCGCCGTTCCAGGCCCGGTGGTCGATGATGTCGGTGCCGTTGCCGCCGTACATCGTCTCGTTGCCGATGCCCGAAACCATGCTGTCGTTGCCGTCGTTGCCGTAATAGGTCTGGCTGCCGCCGTTGGAGATGATGGTGTCATCGCCCTGGCTGCCCTGGAAGATCTCGATGCTGGCGAAAGTCTCGACAAAGCCGTTGTAGCTCGCCGTGCCGTCGAGGAAGTTGAAGACGACCGGGGTGAAGGGCGTGCCCCAGCTGTAGGCCGCAAAGCTCAGCGTGTCGGTGCCATTGCCGCCGAACCAGGCATCGCCCGAACCGAAGCTGGAATCACCGGCGTTGAAGACGTCGTTGCCGTCGCCGCCGTAAACGCTGTCGCCGCCGGCGCCGTCGTCGATCACGTCGATCCCGGTGCCGCCATAGATCGTCTCGGCGCCAGAGGTGCCGGTGACGGTGTTGGTGCCGTTGCCCATATAGACGATCTCGAAGCCCTGATAGAGCTCGTTGAAGAAGTTCGTCAGGCCGGTGGCCATGTTGAAGGTGTAAGTGCCGTTGAAGGCGCGGTGGTCGATGACGTCGGTGCCGTTGCCGCCATACATCGTTTCGCCGCCGATGCCCGAGACCATGCTGTCATTGCCGTCGAGGCCGTAGAAGATCTCGCTGCCGCCGTCCGAGATGATCGTCTCGTCGCCCTGGCTGCCCTTGAAGATCTCGATGCTGGTGAAGCTTTCGCTGAAGCCGTTGTAGCTGGCGGTATGGGTGTTGAAGTCGAAGACGACGCCCGCAACGGTACCCCAGTCATGCAGCTCGTAGCTGAGCGTGTCGGTGCCCGCGCCGCCGTCGAAACTGTCGCCGGAAAAGGAGCTGTCGCCGACCAGCAGCAGATCATTGCCGTCGCCGCCATAGACCTGATCGCTGCCGGAGCCATCGTTGATCGTGTCGTCGCCGGTATAGCCAAAGAGCGTGTCATTGCCGGTGCCGCCGTAGATGGCGTCGTTGCCCTCATAGGCAAAGATATAGTCCTGGCCGCCATTGCCGGTCAGCACGTTGGCGACGCTGTTGCCGTAAAGCGTGTCATTGCCGGCGCCGGTGGTGGCGTTTTCGATCACCGTGCCGACCGCGATCGACATGTTGTCCGTCAGGCCGCCGACGCTGGACAGCGTGGCATGGGTCGCACTGGCGGACGAGAACTGCAGGTTGATGAACTGGTCGGCCGCATAGTTCGAGAAGTCCACCGTGTCGATGCCGCTGCCATCCACCAGGGTGAAGGCATTGGTCGCTGCAAAGGTGGCGAGCCCGTTGAAAGCCGCACTGGTCGCCGCCGAAATATTGGTGCCAACGCCGTAGACCGTGTTGCCGGTGAAGGCATTGCTCGTCCCGTAGCCCTGGCCCGCGTAAAGCGCGTTCAGGGCGATCCAGTCCACCGCCATCGGCGAGACGAGCTGGGCATAGGAATCGGTCGATTTCTCGGTATTGGCCGACTGGTCCCAATAGGACATCATCGTCTGTTGCCAGCTGTCATTCGCCCATTGCGCCGAATTGGAATAGGTCGGGCTGCCCGAACCGGCGTTGTAAAGCCCCTGGTGGCCCAGGCCCAGCGCATGGCCGATCTCGTGCAGGAAAGTCTGGAAGGTATAGCCGTTGGTGCCGCCGATGTTGGAACTGGAGCCCGACCAGGCCGCGGCGACGTTGATCACCGAGTAATCCATCGCGCCGCCAGTGCCCGACATCAGCTTTTCAGCCTCGTAAGCCTGACCCGAGGTGGAATCCTTGAAGAAGAAGTCCACCTCATCGCCGGTCGAGGTCGTCTCGACAAAGTTGATGCCCAGCACCGCGTGGTAGAGCGCGAAGGCCGCCCGCACCATCTCGGCCCGGGCTGCGGTGATGCCGTTGCTGTCGGATTCGGTGCCATAGACCGTGGTCAGCGACCCGGTCCACCCCGTCACGTTGTAATAAAGCGTGCCGTTGTTGGCGCCGGTGCCCGAATTGGTCACGTTGAACCAGCGCGAGCCGGTGCCGCTGAAATCGCTCCAGAAGCCCACGCGCAGATAATCCGCCAGGGTCTGAAGCGAGCCGGCCGGCCCCGGTGCCCCGAGGCCATCGGCCCCCGCCGAAAGATTCGAGGTGCCGCTGGCGGAACCTCCCACACACATCGGGCAAGCGCATCCCTGCAGCGCCGTCCCCGCCATCGCGCTGGAAATCGAGATGTCATGCGGCACCAGCCAGGAGGCCGTGCCCGCCGACAGCGATTGCGTCGCCGCGACCACCTCGGTCAGCCCGGCATCAAGGCCGCTGCCGCTCAGCCCCAGATTGTCGTCCCCGGCCAGCCCGCCAAGGCCGCCGCCCTGCCCTTCCGAGCCGCCGTCCTCCGACAGGGACAAAGCCCCCGGATGGCCGAAACCGCCAGCGGCCGCCGGGGGCCCGGCAAGATCCGAATCTGCGCCGCTGTCTGTATCACCGCGCGAAAAATTCGCGCCTTGGTCGTCCGTCAACACCGAAAATTGATCGAAGCGTGACGCGCCGTCATGTGCCATGATGGAAACACTCCTTATGAAAATCAATTGGTTGCTCAAAAATAGAGCCCCCCACCCCGCAATAAACTTATACGAATGAGCTGATTCTCGCAACAATTTGAACAATTTCGCGTAAAATGCTTGCACAGATGGAAAGGTCCCCCCGATGCGCCGGCTCTGTGTGATGGTCACCCTGCCCCTGATGACGGCCTTGCTGGCCTGTGCCGCTGGGGGCGCGGGGCCTGCCCTCGGCTCGGGCGACACCGCAACGCAGCAGGGTGTTTTGCAACCCAAGGATGTGCAACCGATGCCGATTGACCAGAAGGGGCCGCCCGGCCAGCGGGTGCGCAGCCCGGTGCTGGATCAGGCCCTGGCGGCCAACAGCAGTGCCGCGCTGATCATGTTTCTGTGGCATCACCCCGACGATGCCTTTGCCGAAGACGCGCGCAGCTATCTGCGCAATCGCCCCGATCCCGACCCGCCGGCCGCGATCCGTGCCGCTGCTGGCGCAGAGGCTCCGGCGGTGGCGGCCTTCGACGCCGCGCGCCGCGCGGGCAGCGCCGCCGCGTGGCAGGCGTTCCTCGCGCAATACGGGGCGACGCCCCTCGCCCGCCAGGTGCCCTTCTTTCGCTGAGGACGCCGGCGCGGGCCGTTTGCACCGGTCTGGCTTTCGCTGGCGACAAGGACCTGTTAGGCCGCTCAAAGCGGTAAACGGGTGACCGAATTGACCACGATGCCTCCCTCGATCCGGCGCGATATGGCCTTGCGCTGGGGCCTTCTGGTGGTGCTGTCGGGCGCCCTGACGGCTGGGTTCGAGGCCCTGCACCTGCCGGCGGCGCTGTTGCTCGGGCCGATGGGGGCCGCGATCCTTCTGGCGCTGCGCGGTCGGGGCGTGCCCCTGCCCGGCGCGGCCATGACCCTGTCGCAGGGGGTGGTCGGGCTGATGATCGCCACGATCCTGCCAAGCTCGCTTCTGGCGGAAGTGGCGCTGAAATGGCCTATCGTGGTGGCGGGCACGCTGTCGACGCTGGTGATGTCGGGGCTGCTGGGCTGGGGGATGGCACGGTCGGGACTTTTGCCGGGGACGACGGCGATCTGGGGTTCGGCCCCCGGGGCGGCCTCGGTCATGACACTGATTTCACAGGATTATGGCGCCGATATCCGGCTTGTCGCCTTCATGCAGTATCTGCGCGTGGCCTGTGTCGCCCTCGCGGCGGCTCTGGTGGCCCGCGCCTTTGGCGTGGCCCCCGGCACCGGTCCCGGCGTCGTCTGGTTTCCGCCGGTGCCCCTCGCCTCGCTGGCCCTGACCTGCGCCCTGGCTGCGGCGCTGGCCTATGGCGGCCTTTGGCTGCGGGTGCCGGGCGGCAGCTTTCTCATGCCGATGCTGGGCGGCATGGCGCTGATCCACCTCGGGCTGGTGCAGGTCACCCTGCCGCCCTGGCTGCTGGCGCTGGCCTATGCCGCGATCGGCTGGGCGATCGGCCTGCGCTTCACGCCCGCGATCCTGAGCCATGTGGCGCGGATCTTTCCCCGGGTCTTCGCCTCGATCCTGGTGCTGCTGGCAAGCTGCGGGGTGGCGGCCTGGATCCTCGCGCATTTTGCCGGCATCGACCCTTTGACCGCCTATCTGGCCACCAGCCCCGGCGGCGCCGATTCCGTTGCCATCATCGCGGCCTCGGCCCCGGTGGATGTGCCCTTCGTCATGGCGATGCAGATGGCGCGATTCCTGCTGATCCTGTTCATCGGCCCCGCCATGGCGCGGTTCTTGTCGGGCGGCAAGACGGCCCGGGCCTGAGCGGCGACGGGGCCCGAGGGCGGCCGCGCGCGATTCCTTCGATTTTCCGCAATTTCCCCTCTTGCAGCCCGCGCCGACCTCGCTTAATCAGCGCCCCAGTGGCCCGTTCGTCTATCGGTTAGGACGTCTGGTTTTCAACCAGGTAAGAGGGGTTCGACTCCCCTACGGGCTGCCACTTTCCCCCTTTAACATCCTGATCTGCCAGCGGCTTTACCGGTCATCTGCGTTCGGGGTCTTTCCGCCCCTAGGCCTTGCGGCGCCCACGCAAGGGGCCGGGGTCATTGGTGCCGTCGCCCACCCGGTGAAAATGCGCCCGCCCCCTTCCCGCGCGCTTGGAGGCGTAAAGTGCTTCGTCCGCGTCGTGCTGCATGCGCGCAATCTCGGGCACCGGATAGGCGACCGAGGTCGTGATCCCGATCGAGGCCGAGATCCGGCAGCTGCGATCCTCAAACGGGATGGGCTGGGTCAGGGTGTCGATGATGCGGCGGGCGATCGACTCCAGCCGGGCGGGTTCGATCAATTCGGGCAGGACGGCCACGAATTCATCGCCCCCCACCCGCGCCACCGTGTCTTCGGCGCGGATCTGCTTGTTCAGAACCTCGGCCACCCAGCGCAGGACATGGTCGCCCGCCGCATGGCCCAGCGTGTCATTGACCGCCTTGAAGAAGTCGAGGTCGATGTGCATCAGACCAAAGGGCACGCCGGAGCGGGTCAGCCGTTCCAGGACCTGAGCCAGAGCGCGGCGGTTGCGCAGTCCGGTCAGCGTGTCGGTCATGGCCTGGGTTTCGGCCATCTGCTTGTCGCCTTGCAGGCGCAGGGCAAAGCCTTTCAGCGTTTCCATCGCGGCGGTCTTGGCCTCGACCAGATACATCATTTCGACGGCGAGGTCGGTGGCGGCGAAATCGCCGTCGGTCAGGGCGAAACTGCGCACCGCATCGACCACGCCGATGCCGAAGGACAGGTTCAGGATCATCCCCGCGCCCTGGGCCAAGGGCATGGCAAGGCCGCGAAACGGCACCGGACGCTGGGCATGGCGCAGGGAAAGCCGCAGCCTTTCGCCGGCATGGGCCACAAGTTCGGCAATCGTGGTCAGGCCGGAGGGTCGGCGCAGATCGAAAACCTCCAGCAAAGGGCGCCCGATCAGCGCACGTTCGGCAGCCCCCTTGGCGGCAGCCTCCTCCTGCGGTTGGGCCTCTGCGGTCGGATGCAGAAAATCCTGACCCGAGATCAGCTTGGCCAGCGTCGGCCCATAACCCGTGATCCGCCCGGTCCCGTCGACCCGGACATGCAGCGGCATCAGCCGGTCAAACGCCTCGATCGGCATGGGCAGGAAGGGGGCGGTCTTGGTTCTGATCATTCACCCCACCGACAAGCCAAGGCTGAACGGCCGCGCCTCGTAGAGGGACTGGTCGGCGATCTGCACCGAGATCACCTCTGCCCCCTTGTCGTTGCCCTGATGTTCCAGAAGCACCAAAGCCCCGTAATCATCTGCCATCGCCCGCAAAAGCCCCATCACGATATGCCCCGCCCCCCCGAGCGGCGAGACGCAGCGCAGGCGGAAATGCCCGCCGCCGAGGTCGGTCAGCGCCATGTCGGGCAGCTCCAGTTCCGGCAGGACAAGGCGGCCGCGTTCAGGCAGCTCTTCGACCGAATTGAGGAAATCGTAGAAATTCACCCCGGAAAACCGCAGGAGCCTGCGGACGGTGCCCAGGCTTTCATGGCTGACCAGATAGGTGCCCAGATCCTCCATCAGCGATTCCCGCGGGCGGCGCAGGGCGACCGAAGCCGCATCAAGCACCCGGTCCGTCACCTTGTCTTCATAGGACAGCATGGATTCAAAGCCGGAAACCGCGATCCCGGCCTCTTTCGCAACAGCCTCCCAAAGCGACATCCCGTAGGTGTCGCTCAGGAAGAACTGTAAGGATCGGTTGATCAAACCCAGCATGCGTGCCCTCATTTGTCTGCATGCTAGGGCCAAGGGGTTAAGAACCTTCCAACGGCCTCAGATCCGGGGGCCTTGGATCCGGGGGCCTCAGATCTTGGGCGCCCTCGGTTCCTAGGGGGCGAAGACCATCCCCGGACCACCGGCCGGTTTCATCTGGGTCAGCGGCATGGCGGCGAAGGGCGGCGGCGCCTTTTGCAGGCCGTCGATTAGGGCCGCACCCTCGTCAAAGCCCGGCAGATTGCCCTGATACGAGGTCACCGAGTGCCAATGCAGGTTGGCTCCGTCAAAGCTGAAGCCCTGCATCACCAGATAACCGTCGCGGTTGCGGGCGATCAGCATCGCCTCCTCGCCCGGGGTTTCGGGCAGGAAATCCCCCACCACCAGCACGCAGCCCGGCCCGCCCTGCGGCAGGCGGGCGTCGCAGGCGGATTGCCAGGCCTGCAGGTCGTAAAGCGAGACCCCCGCCAGGATTTGCGCCCGCAGGGCCTGGGTCGCGGCCGTGTCGGGCTGCAGGGGCAGCGAGGCCGCAAGCGCCGCCTGCGCGCCCTTGGTGTCGGCGGGGACCGGGATGCCGGTGGCCTCGGCGGTTTCAGCGGCGGTCAGGCGGGCGGCGAGGGGCGCATTGGTCTTGGCCATCTCGCGCAGGCGGCCGAGGGCTGCCTGCCCGGCATGGCCCCATTGGGAAAAGACGTTCAGATCAATCGCCTCGACCTTGGTACGCCCGTCGCTGATCCGCGCGATCTGGCTGGCGGCAGAGAGGGATTCAGGGTTGAGAACGCTCAGCCAAAGGACGGAAAGCGCCATCATCGTCAGGGCCAGCCAGATGTTGGCCTGGCGGATCCGCTCCATCCAGTTGCGCCCGCGCAGCACGGCGGCAAGGTAGGCCAGCCCATAGCCCAGGGCCAGAACCGTGAGGCTCGCGGCAAGGAACCGCGGCGGCGTCCAGCCGTGGTCGGTGACGCGCAGGCCCAGCGTCCAGGCGGCAAGCCCCGCCGGCAGCACGACAATCGCGGCCAGTGCCCGCGTCGATTGCACCATCAGCCCGGAATGCGCCGCCGTGGCATCCTCCTGATCCAGCGCCGAGGTGACCAGCGTCACCGCCACCGCGACCATGGCCAGCAGCATCGCGGTGGAAGATACCAGCCCGAAGATCGTCGAAAAGCCGCGCAAAGGCAGGGCGAGCAGGAAGACCGCCATCACCACCAGCACCACCGGCACCAGAAGCCGGAACAGCCGCAGGACCAGCCCTGGCGACAGCACGTCGGCCAGCTCGTTCACCACGGCCATCGACAGGCCCAGCACAAGCCCGGTGATCAGCCAGGGGGCGATGTCCTGTTTCAAGACCAGGTCAATCACTCCGACGCCGACCAGCCCCAGAAGCGCCTGCGACAGGGCGACCACCAGCCAGACGATCCCGGTGAAGATCAGCGCGACGCTGATCCGCACCACGATGCCCCAGCTTTCCAGAAACAGGCTGGGGTAATCGCGCCAACCGCTTGCGCGGTCCGCCTGCGCGATGACAAAGGGCCAGGGCAGCCAGATCAGCACGCCAAGGCTGATCACGGCGACGCCCGACTCCGCGATATCCTCCGGATTGGCAAAGCGCAGGTCGGCCAGGCTGAAGAGGCCGGTCACCGCCAGGGCGATCCCCGCCGCCCAAAGCACGGCCCGGTGCAGCGGCAAGGGGCCGGTCAGGATCAGGAGCCCGCCGAAGAACACCCCCGCCAGCACGGCCGAAGCCAGCGCCGGCAGGCCGACCAGCCATTGGGCATCGATCAGGGTGCCCAGCGCGTAGAGGCTTCCCCCTGCCAGCGCGCCGATCAGCGCCATCATCAAGCGTAGCTTTGCCATGTCAGCCTCCGTTTGGCGCCTGTGTAGGCCGGAAGCGGGGGAAATGGAAATGGGGCCTGCGCCTTGGGCCGCCTCAGAAGTCCGTCGGCGCGCCACCTTCCTGTTTGCGGCGGGCGACAAAGCGGCGCAGCTCTTCCTGATGGTCGCCGTTCATCGGCGGCGGCACGAACTCGGCCATGATGGCCTTGTACATCTTGTGCGCCCGCTCGACGGTCCAGACGGCACCATCCAGCTGCCAGGCCTCGTAATTGCGCCAGTCCGAGATGAAGGGCGCGTAAAAGGCGGTGGAATAGCGCGACTGGGTGTGCGGCGTGCCGAAGTAATGGCCGGAGGGGCCGACATCGCGGATCGCCTCGATCGCGATATCGTCTTCGGTGGTGGCAAAGGTCGCCTGTTCGAAATAGCGCTGGATCATCTGCAGGACCTCGCAGTCCATGATGAACTTCTCAGGCGAGGCGATCAGCCCGCCCTCCAGCCAGCCCGCCGCGTGGTAGACCATGTTGGTCCGGCTTTGCACCGCAGCCCAGAGGCTGTTGGAGGTTTCCCACATCGACTGCCCGTCCGGCACATTGGCCGCACAGACGCCGGAAGACCGCAAGGGCAGCTTGTACTTGCGCACCAGTTGCCCGGTCATCTGGGTGGCGCGCATGTATTCCGGCGTCCCGAAGGCCGGCGCGCCCGATTTCATGTCGACGTTGGAGGTGAAGGTGCCGATGGCCACCGGGCAGCCGGGGGCGATGTATTGCAGCAGGGCGACAGCGGCCAAAGCCTCGGCCAAGGACAGCGTCACCGCCCCCGCCATGGTGACCGGCGCCATGGCGCCCGCCAGGGTAAAGGGCGTGATCACCACCGGCTGGCCGCGCTTGGCCAGCCGCATCGCGCCATCCAGCATCGGATAGTCGTGCTTCAGGGGCGAGACCGAATTGATGTTGGTGTACATCCTGGGCTTGGCCTGGAACTCTTCCTCGGTCAGACCGCCCGCGATGCGGACCATCTCCATCACATCCTCGACCCGCTCGGCGCCAAGGGAATAGGCGTGGACGACCTTGTCGGTCAGGGTCAGCTTTTCATACAGGCAATCGAGGTGGCGGACCGAAGGGTGAATGTCGATCGGTTCGACCGGATAGCCGCCCGCGATGTGGATGCAGTTGAAATACTGCGTCAACCGCATGAAATCCTTGAAGGTCTCAAAATCGCCCGAGCGTTTGCCGCGCTCCAGATCCCACGAGCTCGGCGGCGAGGAGACGTTGACGAAGAGCATGTGCTTGCCGCCCATGATCACTTCGCGTTCGGGGTTGCGCGGGGTGATGGTGAAGGTTTCCGGCGCGCGGGCCAGCATCTCCATCACGAAATCCTCGTCCATCCGGACGTTGGTGCCGTTGATGATGCAGCCCGCCTCGCGCAGGTAATCCACGGCGGTCGGGTTCAGGAACTCGATCCCGATGTCGCGCAGCACCTTCATCGCCCCGCGGTGGATCGCCTCGACGCCGTCCGCGTCCAGAGGCTCGGTCGGGCGGTCCGGGTTGACGGGAATCCGCCACGGCATCTGGTCGATGACGGAAGGGCCGGCACGCTCTTTGTTGCCGGCGCGGCCCCCTGCCCTGCGGCGCTTGGCGGGCTCTTCGGTCATCGGCGTATCCTCCTGTCGCGGGCGGTCAGGCCCCTTGGTCCTTGCGCAGAGGATGGTGGAAAACGTCTTGCGGCGCGCACCACGTTCGCGACGTGAAAGCGTCGTTTTTGAGTGCGAGGCCGTTCAAACCTTCGGAAGACCGTCGATCCAGCCGCCAAGTTCCGCAATCGTTCCCAGGACGACATCGGCATGCGGGGTCAGGGTGGCGCGCAAGGCGGGGCCGGTCAGGACACCCACCGCTTTCATCCCGGCGGCTTTCGCGGCGTCCAGATCGTGCAGGCTGTCGCCCACCATGGCGATCTGGCGCGCGGGCACGCCCACCGCCGCGGCAAAGGCCAGAAGCTGGCCCGGCGCGGGCTTGCCGCCAAAACCGGAATCGCAGCCGGCGATGAAATCGAACAGGTCGATCACCCCGGCACCGTCCAGATGGGCCCGGGCCGGCACTTCGGTGTCATTGGTGGCAAGGCCCAGCTTCAGGCCGCGCGCCCGCAAGCCGCCCAGGACCTCGCGCAGCGCCACGGCGGGCACCATCGGCGCCAGCACGCCCAGACGGTCCATCGTGGCCATCAGGGATTTCAGTGTCATCCCCTCCAGATGCGGATGGATCAGTTCGGCGATCTCGTACATCGTGCGGGCGATCACCGCGCTGTCGGGGGCAAATTCCATGGTCTTGGGCTCAAACCCCAGCGCCTTGGCGAGCGTCGTCGCATCGTCCTGGGTGAAGGGCGCCAAATCCTTCAGAAGCGCGGCGGTCCAGCCACCCCAGCTCAACCTGAAATCAAAGAGCGTGCCGTCCTTGTCAAAGATCACGGCCCTGATCTGCGTCGCGCTCATCTGTCTGTCTTCCCCGTCTTCAAGTCCAATGCCACACTTCGCCCCCGGGCAAGGCCCCCCGCGCCGCCTGCGGCACGGTATAGGCCAGACCCGCCTCGTCACAAAAGGCCATGACGAGGCTGTCCTCGGTCATGACATAGTCCAGAACCGCGCCCAGAATCCGCGGATCGGCGGCCTGCGCCATCAGCTCGGCCGGGGACAGCCCGCTCAGGTTAAGGAAAGCGTTAATGCGGTCTGGCTCGGCTGCGACCCATGCGAGGGCTTGCGCGGCAATGATTTCGGCGGATTCCCGCCCGATTTGGCCGTTTTGCTTGGAGTTCTGCACGGGATGCCTCGAACTTTCACGAATTGGTTACGGAGTCGGAAAGGAATTCTTAACCACTTGAGACCCAGAGTGATGGTCAAGCGAGCTTAGGGCGAGCGTTGGGCAAGCATTGGGTAGGCCATTCCAGGATGATCGGCAAAATCCTCATAGTTGATGATGTGTCGACAAACCGCATCGTCTTCAAGGTCAAACTGACCGCCGCCGGCTATCAGACGGTGATGGCCACGGAGGGCGCGGCCTGCCTGCGGCTTGCGGTGCAGGAAGTGCCCGACATCATCCTCCTGCACATGTTCCTGCAGGGCCGCTCCGGGATCGAGGTGCTCAAGGCGCTAAAGGCGCATCCCCAGACCCGCGGCATTCCGGTGGTGATGTTCTCGTCAGAGGCCGATGCCGGCCTGCGGATGGCCGCCCTGCGCGCCGGAGCCGAGGATCTTCTGGCCCGCCAGGTGGATGACCAGACCCTGCTGGCCCGGCTGCGCGGCCTCTTGCGGGCGCGCGAACATCTGGCCGGGATCCATGCGCCGGAACATGACCTGCAGGTGCTGGGTCTGGCCGAACCGATGCCGCAGTTCGAAATCCCCGGGCAAATCGCCATCATCATGCCCAAGGGCGAACAGGGGCTGAAGCTGCGCCGCGATCTGGCGGCCAGCGGGCTGGACCGCTTCCTGCTTCTGGCGCCGGACGAGGTGCATGCCGATCACGGGGCGCGGGTGCCGGATGTCTATCTGATCCACGCCGATCTGGGCGAAACGGGCGGCGGCCTGCGCATGATGTCCGAGCTTTTGTCGCGCAGCACGACGCGGCATTCGGCCTTCTGCATCTTCAACGCCGCGGCGCCGCAGGGCCTGGCGGCCACGGCTTTCGACCTTGGCGCCAATGATGTCGTCGATGCCGCGACCCCTGCGGCGGAACTGGCCCTGCGCCTCCACACCCTGGTCCTGCGCAAGCAGGAGGGCGACCGGATGCGCGCCACGGTGCAGGACGGCCTCAGGATGGCGGTTTTCGATCCGCTGACCGGCTTGCACAACCGCCGCTATGGCACCGCGCAGCTGAACGCCATCGCCGACCGCGCCCGGGCGGGGGGCAATGAATTCGCCGTCATGGTGGTGGATATCGACCGCTTCAAATCGGTCAACGACCGCTGGGGCCATGCCGCCGGCGACGCCGTTCTGGTCGAGGTGGCCACCCGGCTGGCCGCCAATTTGCGCGCGACCGACCTTCTGGCCCGCATCGGCGGCGAGGAGTTCCTGATCGCCCTGCCCAACACGCTGCTGAGCGAGGCGCAGGTCGCGGCCGAACGCCTGTGCCGCACGATCGAGCTTTCCCCCATCACGCTGGGCGATGGCATGCGGGTGCCGGTCACCATCTCGATCGGGATGACCACGGGCGGGGCGGCGCCAAGCGATCCAACCTCGGTGGCCGATCTGGTGGCGCAGGCCGACCGCGCCCTGATGCATTCCAAGACCCATGGCCGCAATCAGGTGACCATCGTCCGCCACGCGGCCTGAAAGGCCAGCGGTGCAGAGGCCTCAGACGTCAGTTCTCCGGCCCGGGAGGCGGCGGGGTGTCGCGCCCGCGCATCAGCCGCTTTTCCAGCCGGTCGGCAAAGCTGGCGCGGTCTTTCGGCGCAAGGCTGACGAGATAGGCGCCGATCGTGTCGCTGCCCAGTTTCATCCGCGCGCCAAGATGCTCTTGCTGCGCCCCCAGGGCGGCGTTCAACTGCGCAGGGTCGAAGGGATCGGCGCGCAGAGCCGCCAGAATGGCCGCATTGTCCGCCGCCATTGCACCGCGGAGCGCCGTCAGATCCCCCGCCTTGGCCCGCATCGCCCCGCGCAGCGCCTCGCGGTCGGCCGGCTGCAGGGCGGCGTCATAGGGGCCGAAGCCGAGATCGCGAAAGCCGCCATGCGGCGGCGGCGGCCCGTGCAGATAGGCGCCCAGCGCCAGCCCGGCCACGGTCAGATTGACCGCGAGCGAGGCCACCAGCGCCCAGCGCAGACCCTTGCAGCGCGGCCCGGCTTGCGGCGGAATGTTCGGCTCGGTCATCTCAATTCCCCGTGCGGTCGGTTTCGGGCCAGATCGTGTCCGGCGTCGGCAGAAGATCCATCTGGTCCGCCGTCACCGTGCTTTGCGACAACAGCACGGTCAGCGATTGCACGCCCCCGGGCTGGACCACGCCCAGAAACAGCCCGGTCAGCCCGGCCAGCGACAGGCCCGCCAAGGCCCGCCTGCCGCCCAGCGCCTCGGACAATGTGGCAAGCCAGCCGGCCTTGGGCCGACCTGACCCGGAAACCGGTGGCGCAGCAAGGGCTTGCGGCCGCGGCTGCGCTTCTGCGGCATCGGAAAGCAGGCGTGCCATCAGATCGGGCGAGACCTCGGCCGGCCGTGCCGCCGCCTCGGCAAACAAGGCGTCCAGATCCATGTGCTTGTCCATCATCCCACCTCTTCCTCTTCACCCTCATAGCCCAGTTCCGCCTTGCGGCCCGACAGAATTGCCGTCAGCGCCCGTTTTCCCCGCGCCGTGAGGCTTTCGACCGCTTCGACACCCAGATCCATCACACCGGCGATCTCGGGGTTCGACAGGCCCTCGATGTGGCGCAGCACCACGGCCTGGCGCTGGCGGTCGGGCAGACAGGCCAGGGCCGCGTTCAGGGCCGCCATCCGGTCGGTCTCGATCAACCCGGCCAGCGCCGATGCACCGCCCGAAGCGACCTCAGGCGCGTCTTCCAGCCCCACGCCCGGCCTGCGGACCCGGGCCCGGCGCAGATCGGTGCAGAGGTTGGTCACCACCCGGTAAAGCCAGGTCGAGACCTGCGCCTCGCCGCGCCGCCAGTCCGGTGCGATCCGCCACAGCCGCAGCATGGCCTCCTGGGTCACGTCCTCGGCCTCGGCCCGGTCGGTCAGAAGCCGCGTCGCATAGCCGAGCGCACGCGGCGCAAGCCGTCTGGTCAGCATCCGGGCGGCATCGGGGTCGCCATTGGCGTAAAGCACCAGCAGCGTCTCGTCCGAAACCTCGTCCAATGTGTCTCGCGGCATATGCATTCCGTGGGGATACAGACAAGGAACAGGTTCAGCAATCGGGACCAGGCTCACCACATGGTCCCGCGCGCCGGATCGGGGACGTAAGACCCGGCGCGCGGTGGGCAAGGGCGGCTCAGTTGCCGCCGCTACCGTCCTGGTCCGGGCCCGGCTCATCGCCTTCGGGCATCGGAGGCTTGGGGTGACCGCCCTTGCCGTGGTCGCCCATGCGCGGGCCATGGCGCATCATCTTGGCGAAGGCATCGGCCTCGGCCTGATCGACCACGCCGTCATGGTTGGTGTCGGCCCGGTCGAAGGCCTCCAGCGGCATCGGGCCGGCCACCAGTTCGGCGGCCGAAAGCTTGCCGTCGCCGTCGGTGTCGAGTTCCTTGACCATCCGGGTCGCCATTGCGGTGGCGGCGTCCTGCATCTGCTTCAGACGCATGTTGGCCAGTTCCTCGACCGAGATCTTGCCATCCTTGTCGGTGTCGATCCCGGCGGCATTGGCGGCGCGGTAGGCGTTGAATTCTTCCAGCGAGACCTTGCCGTCCTTGTTGGTGTCGGCTGCGGTAAAGTCGAAACCGCCCATCATCATGCCCATGCCATGCGGCGGCATCGGCCGCATGTTGTCGGCGATCGCCGCCGAGCCGAGCAGGACTGCCGCAGCTGCCATGATGCCGAACCCAAGCTTCTTGTGCGAAATCATCTTCATCACCTTTGCTAGTGACCGTGCAGGTCGCCCGGTCTTGATGCAGGTGATACGGGGCGGCGCGGGCTTTCCGTCGCCCTACCTTTCACGAAACCGTGCGCGACCCCGCGACAAAGCAGCACCCCCCTGCCGGAAGGACTCACCTTTTGGCGGCAGGCGCGCTACATAAGGATCACGAAAAGGAACCCGCGATGATTGATCACAAAGCTCCGGTCATGCTGACCGACGATGAAGAAACCGGCGAGCGTCCGTTCTGGCCCGCCCTGCGCCGAGGATTTGCCTGCCGCTGCCCGAAATGCGGCGCGGGACCGATGCTCAAAAGCTATCTCAAGGTGCGCGACCATTGCCCGGTCTGCGGCGAGGCCTTCTACCATCACCGCGCCGATGACGGCCCGGCCTATCTGACGATCCTGATCGTCGGCCATCTGATGGCGCCGCTGATGTACTGGGCTTTCGTCGAGCTGCGCCCCGATCCGATGGTGATGGCCACGATGTTCACCCTGGGCACCGCGACGCTGTCGCTGATCCTGCTGCCGCGCCTCAAGGGGGCGATCGTGGCCCTGCAATGGGCCAAGCGGATGCATGGCTTTGGCGCCAACCCCAAGGCGGATCCCGCCCTGCCCGGCCATGCCTGAGGTGCCGATCCATGCCGCGGCAAGCCTTGTGCTTGTCCGGCAGACCGGCGCCGGGCCTCGGGTCCTGATGGGGCAAAGGGGGGCCGGCGCGGCCTTCATGCCCTCTAAATTCGTCTTTCCGGGCGGCAGGGTCGATCCGGAGGACGCGGCCGAAAGCCTGGGGCTGTCGCAGGAATGCCTCGACCGGCTGGCGGCCTGCCCCTTGGCAGAGGTGCCGGGGCCCAGGTCCCCGGGGCCAGCCGCCATCATCGCCGCCGCCCGGCGCGAATTGCGCGAAGAGACCGGGCTTGACCTTGTGCCCGGGGCGCCCTTGCGCTTCATCTTCCGCGCCATCACGCCGCGCGGCATGGCGCGCCGCTTTGATGCGCGGTTTCTGCTGGCCGATGCCGCCGATCTTGCGGGCGCGCCCGACGACTTCTCGGCAGCCGAGGATGAATTGTCGCATCTGCAATGGGTTGATCTCGCGCAGACCCGCAGCCTCGATCTGCCCTTCATCACCGAGATCGTCCTGGCCGAACTGCGCGCCCTTCTGGCCGGCGTGCCGCAATCCGGCGTGCCCTTCTTTGACAACGCGGGCCCGGTGCCGACCTTTCGGCGGCTCATCTGATCAGGTCGACAGCACGATCCCGATGATCGACAGGGCCAGAAGCGCGATGCCCAACAGCTCGCGCCGCGACGGGATTTCGCGGAAGACATAGGTGGAGACGGCGAGGGTGAAAAGCAGTTCGACCTGCCCCACCGCCCGCACATAGGCCGCGTTCATCAGGGCAAAGGCCCAGAACCAGCCCAGGCTCGCCAGCATGCCGGTCACCCCCGCCCAGAAGGCCGGGCGGCGGGCGGCGGCGATGCGCGCCACCTCGTCGCGCCGCGACAGGAGCAACCAGGGCGACAGGATCACCACCTGCAGCGTCGTGACCACCGCCAGGGCAAAGACCGCGCGGAAGAAGGCATCCTCGCGCCCGACCGCCAGGGTCGCGGCCCGGTAGGCGACCGAGGCCACGCCGAACAGCCCGCCCGCCACCAGCCCCAGCAGCGTGGCGCGGTTGAGAAAATCACCCCGCCAGCCGCCTTTCGGCCGCGTCAGGATCAGCACCCCGAACAGCCCCAGAAGGATGGCCGCGAAGCCCGAGGCCGACACCGCCTCGCCCAGAAAGACAGCCGAGAACAGGGCGACCTGCAGCACCTCGGTCTTGGTGAAGGCAATGCCCACCGCGAAACTGCGCTGCGCGAAGAGCGAGACGGTGCAGAAGGTGGCCGCGATCTGCGCCGCCCCACCCACCAGCGCCCAGACCCAGAAGCCCGGCGCCAGATCCGGCCAGCCGTAGCCGTGCCACAACATCAGCGCCGCCGTCGCTATGATCGCCAGAGGCGAAGCCGTCACAAACCGCGCCGCAGTGGCCGAGAATGTCGAAAGCCCCAGGACCTTCAGCTGTTTTTGCAGCGAGAATCTTGCGGTTTGCAGGGCAGCCGCGACAAGGGTGATGGGCAGGAAAGGATGCATGGCATGCCTATGCCATCCGGTCCTCGCGGAGTAAATCCTGATCCAGCACACAATCCTGCGTCGTTTCCTGCGCGACGGGCTGGCGGACGGGCCACAAGGGATGCGGCACCGGGTCCTTGGCGCGCAAGAAGTAGCGGCGGATCACCTCGGCATAGCTGGAATAGACATAGGCATCGTTGCGCCGCAGGTAATGCGCCCGGCGCGAGGCGTAGAGCGCCGGCAGCTTGTACCACGACACCTGCGGGTGCATGTGGTGGACGACATGCAGATTGTTGTTGAGAAACAACAGGGAAAGCGGCCCGCGATCCTCGACGATCACGGTGCGGGCGCGGCAGGCGGCATGGGCGCGATGCTCCAGAAAGGTGCGGATCTTGAGAAGGGCAAAGCCCAGATAAAGCGCCACGAGATAGACCCAGACCGGCATCGCCACCCAGTGCAGCCAGAAAAGAACCGGCAACAGCCCGAGAAGATTGAGCCCCCAGGCCGCAAGGACGGCCCGGTCCCCACGTCGGGCCAACCCGATATCCTTGGCCACGAAGACCCAGGTGCCGATGACCGGACCAAGCAGAACGCGGCCCAGCAGGGTGTTGTTGGCCCGCAGCAAGGCCCGCAGCGGCGCGGGCAGCCGGGCCCAGACCTCAGGGTTGAAATAATTCGATTCCGGGTCATCATAGGGGTCGGTCAGCGCCGGGTCATGGTGGTGCTGCAGATGGGTCGCGCGAAACCGCCGGTAGGGCACGAAGACCGCCAGCGCCGGAAAGACCAGCGCCTCGTTCAGCAGCGGGCTGCGAAACGGGTGGTCATGCAGCGCCTCGTGCTGCAGCGAGGAGAATTGCGCGATGGCGATCCCGGCGAGCAGAACCGACCAGAGCATGCTTTGCGTCCAGAGTGCGGTACCCATGCCCCATACAGAATAGGTCAATGCCAGCAAGATCAGGGTGGGCCATTCAATTTCTCTTTGCTTTGCGGGCATTTGCTACTCCGGTCCTTAACATAGATTAGCACTTGCCAGACCTGTGCGGAATTCAGAGAATACGCAAGAAAAGATCACCAATGTTCTGTAAAATCACCAGATGCCCGATATGATCGACAAACGCGACCGCGCCACCCTGTTCCGCAGCCGGCTCGCCCAGGCGATGGCCCAGGCCGGCATCAGCCAATCCGGCCTCGCGCGGCAGGCCGGGCTGGACCGCTCGACCATCTCGGCGCTGCTGGCGCCGGGGACGCGGCTGCCCAATGCCCAGGCCGCCGCCGATTGCGCGCTGAGCCTCGGCGTTTCGACCGACTGGCTCTTGGGCCTGACCGACCGCCCCTTGCCACCCGACCGCCTCGCCGAAGAGGCGGTCACCCTGGTCCCGGCCCCGCGCGCGCTCTTTGACGACGAGATCTTCGGCTGGCACCGCGCCGCCGCCGGAACCAAGATCCGCCATGTCCCCGCCACCCTGCCCGACCTTCTGAAAACCCGCGAGGTGGTGGAGTGGGAGTATGACACCGCCCTCGGCCAGGATGCCGTCGGGGCGATCGAAACCTTCGAGGCGCAGCGCGCCTGGCTCAAGGCCGCCCATTCCGACTTTGAAATCGCCCTGCCGCGCCATGAGCTGGTGAGTTTTGCCGCCGGCACCGGCTATTGGACCGGCCTGCCGCGCGCCCTGCGCCGGGCGCAGATCGATGAGCTGATCAGCCTGACCGAGGCGCTGTATCCCGCGCTTCGGCTCTATCTGTTTGACGCGCGGCGGGTGTTTTCGGCGCCGGTCACGATCTTTGGCTCGGACCGGGCCGTGGTCTATCTCGGGCGGCAGTACCTGGTGTTTTCCGACCCGGTCAAGGTGGCCGAAGTCTCGCGCCACTTTGACTGGCTGGTGCGCGAATCCGGCCATTCGGCGCGCGACACGCCGGGGCTCTTGCGCGGGCTTGCGGTCTAAAGCCTAGTAAACCTTAAGCTTTGCGACATCGTAGCCGTTGAACTCCAGAATGTCGCGCGCGGCGTTCAGCCGGTCTTGCGGCAGATGCGCCTCGCGGTTCAGGATCATGCCGAAGTGGCCCGAGGGCTGGCCCACCACCATGGTCCGGTTGTCGGCATCGACCCAGAGGATCCAGAAAGGCCCGACGCCGGGCAGGTCAAACCGCCCCGGCACCGCGGCCGCCATCGGCCCCGCCCCGCTTTTCATCCCCGACGGCAGGCAAAGCGCGTATTGCGTCTGTGCGCCGATCTGCATCGAGCCGCCACTGCAGGCCGCGCCAAAGCCCGCCACCTGGGTCCAGTGCCCGGCGATCCGCCCCGGCGCGAAGCCCGCGATCGAATAGACTTGGCGCGAGGTGTCGCGGTAAACCGGCTCCACCACGGGTTTGGGCGCGCAGGCGGCCAGAAGCAGGGCGAAGGGCAACAGGCGTTTCATTGCAGGCACAGGGTAACCTCGGTTCCGTCGGCCTGCAGGATGTCATTGCAGCCGACCAGGGGGGTGATGGGCGAACAGGTGCCCGAACGGGCAAGGCATTCGCCCTGACAATCGCGTTTGCTGTGGCAGGCCTTGCCGGCATCCCTGGTGCGATGCACGCAGATCCGCCCGCTGGAGCCTGGCATCTCGGCCCATTGCCCACCCGCCTTCTCGCACAGCGCCTGTTCGGGGGGAATGGGCTTTGGCGCGGCCTGTGGTGCAGGGGTTTGGGCCGGGGTATCGGTGGCCGCCGTATCGGCCGGGCGCAGCTTGGGGCGCGGGGTGGACGGGTCGGGGACCTGAACCGTCACGGCAGATTTGCCCGGCGCGGCTGAGGCGCTGGCGGCGGGCGTGCCGGTCGCTGGCCCCTCCAGCGGGGTGACCGCAATCGCCTCGCCGGTGATCGGCGTCGTCGTCTCGGCTGCCGCCTCGCCCGCAGCCGCGGCCGGCGCCTTTGGTGCGGGCTTTTGCGGCAGCTGCATCTGGCAGGCGGCCAGCAGGGTCAGAAGAACGCAAATTCGGGCCAGCAGGCGCATCATGGTCTCGATCCTGTCTCGGCAAAGGTCCGGGCGGTCAATAGGGCTGCGGGTGGGCGCGGTGGGCGGTGGAAATCTCGGCCAGCACCTCGGGCGAGAGGGTCACTTGCGTGAGGTTGTTGGCCAGCTGCGCGGTGCTGGTGGCGCCCACGATCGGGATCGTGGGGAAAGGCCGGCTGCGGCAGAAGGCCAGCGCCATCTGGCAGGGGTCGAGCCCGTGGCGCTTGGCGATGTCCAGATAGGCCTGGGCGGCGGGGAAAAGCCGCGGCGTGATGCGCCCGCTCAGCTGCGGGTTCAGCGACCGGCGCGAGCCTTCGGGCGTGACGTCGCCCTGATACTTGCCCGACAGGATCCCGCAGGCCAGCGGCGAGAAGGCCAGAAGCGGCATCTCCTCCAGCACCGAGAATTCGGCCCAATCGGTGTCGAACTGGCGGCAGAGCAGCGAGTATTCGTTCTGCACCGAGGCCATGCGCGGCAATCCGTGCTTGTCGGCGAGCGAGAGCCACTTGGCCGCGCCCCAGACCGTATCATTGGAAAGTGCAATGTGGCGGATCTTGCCCTCGGCGATCAGCTGGGCCGAAAGCTCAAGGATTTCCAGCATATGCGCTTCGATCTTCACGCGATCTCCCTTGCGGGGGTCAAAGCGCCACATGTTGCGAAAGTGATAGTGTTGGCGGTTCGGCCAGTGGAGTTGGTAAAGGTCGATATAGTCGGTCTGCAGCCGCGTCAGGCTGGCCTCGACCGCTTGCCGCATCGTGGCCGCGGTCAGGGGGGCGCCCTCGCGCACCGCCGCCTGACCCGAGCCGCAGACCTTGCTGGCCAGCACGATATCTTCCCGCCGGCCGCGCGCGGCGAACCAGGCACCGACGATCTCTTCGGTGCGGCCCACGGTTTCCTTGGCGACCGGGTTGACCGGGTACATCTCGGCGGTGTCCCAGAAATTCACCCCGCGCTCCAGCGCCAGATCCATCTGGGCGTGGCCCTCGGCCAGGGTGTTCTGGCTGCCCCAGGTCATGGTGCCAAGGCAAATCTCGGAGACTTTGATCCCGGTCCGCCCCAAATCAATCTGCTGCATCGCTCGCCTCACCCCTGTCCGACGTCGCGCCACGCTAGGGCCTGCGGCGGCGGAAGGAAAGCCAATGGGATTGAGAACATTGCGCGAACATCCTAAACTTGAGCATGGCCTTGCCGATTCTCCATATCCCAGATGGGCGCCAGCCCTGGCCCGTGCAGGCTTTGCCCGGCGCGCTGTGGCGCGACTTTGGCCTGGGGCTGGCGCGCGGACGGGTGCATGAGATCTGCGGCCCGGCGCGCACCACTTTGGCGGCGCTGATCCTGGGCGAAAGTCAGGGGCCGGTGATCTGGATCGGCCCGGGCTGGCTGCCCGAACGGCTTTATCCTGCGGGCCTGGCCGAACTGGCCGACCCCGGGCGGATCATCTTTGCCCGGGCGCGCCGGCCCGAGGATCTGCTCTGGTCGATGGAGGAGGCGCTGCGTTCCGGTGCGGCCCCCCTGGTGCTGACCGATCTCATCGCTCCGCCCGGCCTGACCCCGGTGCGCCGCCTGCATCTGGCCGCCGAAGCCGGGGCCGAGGCCGCCCGCCATGCCGGGCGCCTGCCGCCGCTGGGCCTGCTGCTGACCCCCGAACGGGGTGGCGCGCAGGGGGTGGAAAGCCGCTGGCACATGGAAGCCGCCCCGAGCGGCACCACCCTGATCACCCGGCGCAGCGCCTGGGTCCTGCGCCGCCTGCGCGCCCGCATGGCGCCCGAAGCCGCCTTTCATCTGCGGCGCGAAGCCCCTGATCTGATGGACGATCTGGCCCAAGGCACTGCGGCGCGTCTGGAGGCGTCGCTTTTCTCCGACAACACCGCATAGTGACCGCCGCCCGGGCCGATCCGTGCTACCCTGCGGCAAGGAGATCCCATGCGCCTGATTCCAGCCCTTTTTCTGCTTCTGTCAGCCCCGATCCTGACACTGCAGGCCGCGAGCGCCGCGCCCTCGGCCTATCATCTGCAGCCCGAGCTTTCGTCGGTCGGCTTCGAGACCGATTTCGGCCCCGACAAGATCAGCGGCACCATGCCGGTGGCCAAGGCCGACCTGACGCTGGATTTCGCCAATGTCGCGGCTTCCAAGGTCAAGGTCACGCTGAACGCCGCCGGGGCCGAGGCGAGCTTTCCCTTTGCCAGCCAGGCGATGCGCGGGCCGAAAGTGCTTGATGTGGCAGAGTTTCCCGAGATTTCCTTCGTCTCGACCGGGGTGAAGGCCGAAGCCCAGGGCGCCACCGTCACCGGCAATATCACCATCCGCGGCGTCACCCAGCCGACCAGTTTCCACGCCGAGATCTACCGCCAGCAGGGCACCGTCGAGGGCGACCTCAGCCATCTGACCATCCGCCTGACCGGGGCTGTCGCCCGCAGCGCCTTTGGTGCGCAGGGCTGGCGCGACATGGTGGGCGATCAGGTCCGGCTGAACATCTTGGCCCGGATCGAAAAAGCGAATTGAGATGCTGCGCAACGATGCCACCCATTTCGGCCTGATCAGCCGGCTGATCCATTGGGCCATGGCGGCGCTGATCCTGGCCCTTCTGGTTCTGGGCACAAGGCTCGCCAGCATCCAGCCCGGCCTTGCCAACCTCTGGCTTTACGGGCTGCACAAGACCATGGGGCTGACGGCGCTGCTGCTGGTGGCCCTGCGGCTGGTCTGGCACCGGATCAGCCCGCCCCCTGCCCCGCTCGGCCCGCCGCGGGCCTGGGAGACGCGGGCGGCGAAGGCCGTGCATCACCTGACTTACGTCCTTCTGGTCGCCATTCCGCTTTCGGGCTGGGCCTATGCCTCGACCACCGGGCTCGACATCCTTTTCGCCGACCGCTGGGTCATCCCGCCGATCGCCCCGGTCTCGGAGGCCTGGGAGAATGTGGGCCTGCTGGTCCATTCGATCCTGACCAAGCTGCTGATGGCGGTCCTTGTCGTGCATGTCGCAGGCGCGCTCCGCCGCGGGCTGAAGCGCGACGGCACGATCCGGCGGATGACGACAGGCTAGGATGCCGGGCTAGATCTTCGGCTTCTTGGCCGATTTCTGCGTCAGCATCTTCCAGATCATGTGGAGGATCAGCAAGAGGGCCAGCCCGGTGATCGACGATCCGGTGATGCCGCCGATCTCCTCGCCCTTCTTCATCATCTTCACCAGGGCCTCGGTGCGTTCCTTCTTGGCGGTGTCGGGCTTGCTCTCCTTCTCAATCCGGGCCAGCGTGGTCGGGATCCAGGGCGGGGCGCCGACATCCTTGGCCACCGTCCGGGTCGCCTTGATCACGCCATCGGGGTCCTTTGCGAAGTCCATGTCGGCGACCTTGGAGGCCTTGCGCAAGGCCCCCTCCACCGCCAGCATCGAGGTCACCACATCGTCAAGCCAGATCAGCCCGGCTTGTAGTTCCGGGCTCAAGGTCTCGGCCGCCGCCGTGCCGGACAGCTTGCAGATCGCCGCATGGCGTTTGAGCCAGTTGTGCACCTTGACCGCGGCGGCATGGGCTTTTTCGGGGTCCACGCTGACCGGGGCCTTGGCCGCGATCTTCTTCAATTCGCCCTGCAGGGTGGTCAGGGCACGATCCGCCTCGGCCAATTCCTTGGCAACCGAGGCCTCAAGGGAGGATGACATCACAGGCTCCAAAATCAGTGTGAAAATCAACTTCTGAATGTAGTGAGCCTAGCAGTGCCCCCGCCACCTCGCAAGATTGTGACCGGGGTCAGGCCGCGACACCCGGATCAGCCGCATAAGAGTGACCTGCATCAAGGTGACAGCCGCTGGGACGTGGCAAAGCTCGGGCAGATTTCAGGGTCAGGAGACCATCATGCAGATCAGTTTCACCGGAAAGACCGCCCTTGTCACCGGCGCAGGCTCGGGCATCGGCGCGGCCATCGCGCTCAGCCTGGCCGAGGCTGGCGCCCGGGTCGTGGTCAGCGACCTCAACCTCGACCATGCCACGGCGGTCGCGGCCAGGATCACGGCAGCGGGCGGGCTGGCCCATGCGGCGGGGGGCGATGTCTCCGACCCCGAGGTGGTCCGGTCGCTGGTGGCCTTGGCGGTGGAAAAGGGCGGCGCCCTGTCGCTGCTGGTCAACAATGCCGGCATCGGCGGCCCGCAGGCGCCGGTCGGGGAATACCCGTTGGACGGCTGGAAACAGGTGATCGACGTCAACCTGAACGCCGTCTTCTACGGCATGCGCTTTGCCATCCCCGAGATGCTGAAGACCGGGGGCGGCGCCATCGTCAACATGGCCTCGATCCTCGGCAGCGTCGGCTTTGCGGGGGCTTCGGCCTATGTCGCGGCCAAGCACGCCATCCTCGGCCTGACCCAGAATGCGGCACTGGAATATACCGCCAAGGGCATCCGCACCAATGCCGTCGGCCCCGCCTTCATCGACACGCCGCTTCTGTCGGCCTTGCCGCCCGAAGCCAAGGCCGGGCTGGTGACCCTGCACCCGATCGGGCGGCTCGGCACTTCGCAAGAGGTGGCCAATCTGGTCCTCTTCCTTCTCTCGGATCAGGCGAGCTTCATTTCGGGCAGTTATCACCTTGTTGATGGCGGCTATACGTCGCAATAGCCTTAGCTCTGGCCCTTCGCTCCGGCCCGCGTTAAATGGGCGCGAACGGTTCAAGGGGCGCGACATGGCTCGGATTCTCATCACTTCTGCCATTCCCTATATCAACGGGATCAAGCATCTGGGCAATCTGGTCGGAAGCCAGCTGCCCGCCGACCTTTTCGCCCGCTACATGCGCGCGCGGGGCCATGAGGTCATGTTCATCTGTGCCACCGACGAACATGGCACCCCGGCCGAGCTTGCCGCCGCCAAGGCCGGCAAGCCGGTCGAGGCCTATTGCGCCGAGATGCACGAGGTTCAGGCCGAGATTGCCAAGGGCTTCCGGCTGTCCTTCGACCATTTCGGCCGCTCCTCCAGCCAGCGCAATCACAAGCTGACCCAGCATTTCGCCGGAGTCCTCGATGCACAGGGCCTGATCCGCGAAGTGTCGGAAAAGCAGGTCTATTCGGTGGACGACGGCCGCTTCCTGCCCGACCGCTATATCGAAGGCACCTGCCCGAACTGCGGCTATCCTTCGGCGCGCGGCGACCAGTGCGACAATTGCACCAAGCAGCTGGACCCGACCGATCTGATCAACCCTCATTCCACCATTTCGGGTTCCACCAATCTGGAAGTGCGCGAAACCAAGCACCTGTACCTCATGCAGCGCACGCTCCGCGACAAGCTGGAGGCCTGGATCGACTCCAAGACCGACTGGCCGATCCTGACCACCTCGATCGCCAAGAAATGGCTGAACGACGGCGACGGTCTGCAGGACCGCGGCATCACCCGCGATCTGTACTGGGGGATTCCGGTCAAGAAGGGCGATCAGCCCTGGCCGGGGATGGAGGGCAAGGTTTTCTACGTCTGGTTCGACGCCCCCATCGAATATATCGCCGGCACCGCCGAATGGGCCGATGCCAATGGTCTGGGCGATGACGCCTGGGAACGCTGGTGGCGCACCGACAAGGGCGCCTCGGACGTGACCTATTACCAGTTCATGGGCAAGGACAACGTGCCCTTCCACACCCTGTCCTTCCCGGCGACGATCCTGGGAAGCGGCGAACCCTGGAAGCTGGTCGATTACCTCAAGTCCTTCAATTACCTGAACTATGACGGCGGCCAATTCTCCACCTCGCGCGGGCGTGGGGTCTTCATGGATCAGGCGCTGTCGATCCTGCCGTCGGATTACTGGCGCTGGTGGCTGCTGAGCCATGCGCCGGAATCCTCGGATGCCGAATTCACCTGGGAGAATTTCCAGGCCTCGGTCAACAAGGACCTGGCCGACGTTCTGGGCAACCTCGTCAGCCGGGTGACCAAATTCGCCAAGGCGAAATTTGGCGAGACGATCCCGGCGGGCGGCGCCTTCGGCCCGCAAGAGGCGGCGCTGATCGCCGATCTCGGCGCCCGCATCCGCGAGTATGAGACGCTGATGGAGGCGATGGAGGTCCGCAAGGCCGCAGCCGAGTTGCGTGGCATCTGGGTCGTCGGCAACGAATACCTGCAAGCGGCAGCCCCCTGGACCGTGGTCAAGACCGATCCGGAAAAGGCGCAGGCGATGATCCGCCTCGCGATCAACCTGATCCGGATCTATGCGATCCTGTCGCAGCCCTTCATACCGGACGCCTCGGCCACGATGATGACCGCCTTGGGCTGCACCGACTGGACCTGGCCCAGCGATGTCTCGGCCGCGATCCGCGCGCTGGAGCCGGGCCAAAGCTTTGCCGTGCCGGAAAACCTGTTCCGCAAGATCACCGACGAGGAACGCGTGGAGTGGCAGACCAAGTTTGCCGGGGTCCGCACCTGAAACGAGAACGGCCGCAGAGCGCTCTGCGGCCGTTTTGGTTCAAGGGCCTTGCTCTCAGAACAGGCCCATCAGCTTGAGGCTGACCAGCACCAGGATCAGCGCCAGAAGGATGCGCAGCGCGCGTTCCGGCAGGCGCGGCGCCAGCATCGAGCCGATGATGATGCCGGGGATCGAGCCGAAAAGCAGCGTCACCAGAAGCATCCAGTCAACATCGCCCAGATACCAGTGACCCAGACCCGAGATCAGCGTCAGGGGCACCGCATGGGCGATATCGGAGCCGACGATGCGCAGGGTCGGCAGGCGCGGATACAAGACCAGAAGCGCCGTCACCCCGATGGCCCCTGCCCCGACCGAAGTCGTGGTGACCAGGATGCCCAGCACCACGCCTGTCACGACGGTCAAGGCCGTGACCATCCCGTCATTTGTCGTGCTGACCCGACCGGCGAAGAACGCCACGATCTGCGCCCGGAACATCAGAGTCGCCGCCGTGACCAGAAGCACCGCCCCCAGCATGAAGGCCAGAACGCCGCCCTTGCTGGAATGGATCTCGAAAGCCTGCATGACGGCAAAGGTCGCCAGCGTCGCCGGGACCGAACCTATGGCCAGCCGCCGCACGATCCGCCAATCCACCGATTTGTTGCGGCCATGCACCGCCGTGCCGACCGATTTGGTCGCCGCTGCGTAAAGCAGATCGGTGCCGACCGCCGTCGCCGGATGGATGCCGAAGAGCAGCACCAAGAGCGGCGTCATCAGCGACCCGCCGCCCACGCCCGTCAGGCCCACGATGATGCCGACGGCGAGGCCGGAGAGTGAAAAGAGAAAATTTATGTCGCCAAAGCTCATGAAACGCGAGTCTCCCTGCTGTCGGAGGGCAGATTCCCGACACGGCATGGTGCTGTCAATCTAAAGGCGTAATCTCGATAGAATTTACAGAGATTGCGTGGTTTGCCGCCCACAACACGGGCAATGTGAAAAAACCGGTAACCCGCCCTGCATTTTGTTCAGATGCAGCGTCTTGCAGCTTCTGTTACACTGCAGCAAAGGAGCCGGCATGAACGATACGGTCAAATTTGTCTCGCGCGGTGTGGCGCATGTCAGCGTGGCCTCAGGGGCCCGGGCGCAGAACGTCACCTTTGTGCTTTTGCCCAAATTCACCATGCTGGCCTTCTCCTCGGCGATCGAGCCTTTGCGGATGGCCAACCAGCTGACCGGGCAGGTTCTGTTCCGCTGGCAGGTCCTGTCGGATGACGGTGCGCCGGTGGCCTGTTCCAATGGCGTGCCGATCATGGTCGAGGGCGCCTGGCCCGAGGCGCAGCCCGAAGGCATCGTTCTGGTCGTCTCGGGGGTGGAGCCCGAGGGCAAGGCCACGGCGGCGCTTGGCGATTGGCTGCGCGGGCTGTGGCGGCGCGGGCGCGTGGTGGGCGGTCTGTGCACCGGGGCCTATGCCCTGGCCACGGCGGGGATTCTCAAAGGCCGGCGCTTTACGCTGCATTGGGACAATATCCCGGGTTTTGCCGAGCTTCACCCCGACATGAGCCCGGCGCGCCAGGTCTTTTGCATCGACGACCGGGTGATGACCTGCGCCGGCGGGGTGGCGGCGGCCGACCTGATGCTGAAGCTGATCGCCGACCGGCATGGCGCGGCCTTGGGGCAAGAGGTCATGAACATGTGCCTTCTGACCCAAAGGCGGGATGAGGCCGACCAGCAGACCACCTCGCTGGCCGCGCGTCTGGGCACGCGCCACGAGAAGCTCTTGCAGGCGGCGGCTTTCCTGGAGGCGCGGATCGAGGAGGATTTCGACCTTGATGCCTGCGCCACCCATCTGAGCCTGTCGCGCCGCCAGATCGAGCGGCTGTTCTCGGCCCATCTCGGCATCACGCCGGTGCGCTACATGAACGATCTGCGACTGGCGCGCGGGCGGGCTCTGCTCGCGGAAACCGACATGAAGGTGACCGAGGTGGCGGTGGCCTGCGGTTTCGCCTCGGCCTCGCATTTCTCCAAGAGTTTCCGCAAGAAATATGGCGTCTCGCCTTACCGCTTCTCGCATTTCGGCGTTGCGGCTTAGGAAATTGCGCGCCTGCGGCGCAGGTCTGTTTCTCGCCTCTGGCCTGCGGCCAACCGGCTCGGGGTTTCGCCTCCGGCGGGAGTATTTGGGCAAAGCGCAAAGGGGCTGAGGCTTGCTTGGGCGGAGGGCGGGCGGTATGGAGTGGCCGAAGTGAAAGGGTTTGCCATGCCGATGTTCTTCTCGACCCAGGATGATGATTTCGAAAGCCGGTTTGCGGCGCTTCTGGGGATGAAGCGGGAAGAGGCGGAGGATGTCGATCTGGCGGTGGCGGGGATCATCGCGGATGTCCGGGCGCGCGGCGATGCCGCCGTGCTGGAGCTGACGGCGCGGTTTGACCGGCTGGAGCTGACCGCCGCGTCGCTGGCCTTTACGCCAGAGGAAATGGCGGCGGAATGCGCCAAAGTCTCCGACGCCGACCGCGCGGCGCTGGAACTCGCGGCGGCGCGGATCCGGGCCTATCATGAGAAGCAGATGCCGCAGGATGCGTCCTGGACCGATGCGGCGGGGGCGAGCCTCGGCTGGCGCTGGACGCCGGTTTCGGCGGCGGGGCTTTATGTGCCGGGGGGGCTGGCCTCTTATCCCTCCTCGGTGCTGATGAATGCCATTCCGGCCAAGGTGGCGGGGGTCGAGCGGTTGGTGATCGCTTGCCCGACACCGGTCGGGGTGGTCAATCCGCTGGTTCTGCTCGCGGCGGAGATTGCCGGAGTGGACAAGGTGTACCGGATCGGCGGGGCGCAGGCGATTGCGGCGCTGGCCTATGGCACCGAGACGATTGCCCCGGTCGACAAGATCACCGGGCCGGGCAATGCCTATGTGGCGGCGGCCAAGCGCCGGGTCTTTGGCCGGGTCGGCATCGACATGATCGCAGGACCTTCCGAGATCCTGGTGATCGCCGACCGCGACAACAATCCGGATTGGGTGGCGCTGGATCTGCTCTCTCAAGCCGAGCATGACGAAAGCGCGCAGGCGATCCTGATCACCGATGACGCGGAGTTTGGCCAGGCGGTGGCGGCGGCGGTGGCCAAGCGGCTGGAAACGCTGGAGCGGCGGGCGATTGCCGGCGCCTCCTGGGCGCAGAACGGGGCGGTGATCACGGTGCGCGATCTGGCCGAGGCGGCGGCGCTGTCGAACCGGGTGGCGCCCGAGCATCTGGAGCTTTGTGTGGCAGATCCCGAGGGTCTGGCCGAAAAGATCACCCATGCCGGGGCGATTTTCCTTGGGGCATGGACTCCGGAAGCGATCGGCGATTACGTTGGCGGGCCGAACCATGTGCTGCCCACGGCACGTTCGGCGCGGTTTTCCAGCGGATTGTCGGTGATGGATTTCGTCAAGCGCACCACGATGGCCAAGATGACGCCGGAGGCCTTGGCTGCCATCGGGCCGGCGGCCGAACGGCTGGCGATCTCGGAAAGCCTTGAGGCGCATGGGCTTTCGGTCCGCGCCCGACTGGATGCCTTGAATGGGGGGCAAAGATGACCAACCGTCTCTGTGCGATCGAGATTGACGACAAGGGCCTGACCCCGCCGACCGCCGAGGTCGACCAGGAGCGCAAGGTCGCGATTTTCGACCTTCTGGAGGACAACTCCTTCTCGATCCCGCGCGCCGCCGAATTCCCCGGCCCCTACAGGCTGGATCTGGCAATCCGCGACGGGCGGCTGGTCTTTGGCATTGCCGACGAACCGGGCCGCCCGGTGGCGGAGTTTCATTTGTCGATGGGGCCGTTCCGCCAGGTGGTGAAGGATTACTTCCAGATCTGCGAAAGCTATTTCGAGGCGGTCAAGCGCCTGCCCCCGAGCCAGATCGAGGCGATCGACATGGCGCGGCGTGGCATCCACAACGAGGGCGCCCGCGTGCTGCAGGAACGGCTGGAGGGCAAGGCCCTGGTCGATGGCGCCACCGCCCGGCGGCTGTTCACCCTCATCTGCGTGTTGCACTGGGGCTGACGCATGGGCAAGCTCCCCTCTGCCGTGCTGTTTTGCTGCGATCACAATGCGGTGCGGTCGCCCATGGCCGAGGGGATCATGAAGAAGCTGTACGGACAGAAGATCTATGTCCAGTCGGCCGGCGTGAAGAACGACATGGAGATCGACGGGTTCTCGATCGCCGTCTGCGAAGAGATCGGGGTGGAACTGGCCCGCCACCGCTCGCGCTCTTTCGAGGAGATGCAGCAATGGGGCGACGATCTGGGGCAATATGACCTGATCATCGCCCTGTCGCCCGCCAGCCAGCGCATGGCGCTGGATCTGACGCCGCATTACCACATCGACGTCGAATACTGGCCGATCCTCGACCCGACGGGTCTGGGCGACCAGCGCGAGGCCAAGCTTGCGGCCTATAGGCAGGCGCGCAACCAGATCCGCGAGCGGATGCTGGCGCGCTTTGGCCCGCCCGAGGCGCCTCAGGCCGGTTGAGCGACCAGCGCCTGCAGATTGTCCTCGATCCAGGCGGAGAGGTTGAGGACGCGGGTCGCAACCTCGGCCCCGAGCGGGGTCAGCGTGTAATCGACATGAGGCGGCACCACGTCGCGCGCCTCGCGCAGGACGAGATGGTCGGATTCGAGCACCTGCAGCGTCTGGGCCAGCATCCTTTCGCTGATCCCGTCGACCCGGCGCCGCACCTGGGCAAAGCGCAGGGTGCCATCGGCCAGTGCGATCAGCACCAGAGCCCCCCAGCGCGAGGTGACATGCTGCAGGATCTGCCGCGACGGGCAATCGGCGGCCAGGACATTGCCCCGCATCAGATTACGTGCGGCAGCGGACAGATCATTGTGCGTCATTGCTGGATACTTACCAAAATGTGGGTTCTTCCCTTTCATTAGTATAGGCGTAGGCTCGTCCCGTCAACCAAGGGAGACTTCCATGACCTATGCCATCACCGGGGCCACCGGCCAGCTTGGCCGCCTCGCCCTCGCCGCCCTGAAGGCCAAGGGCGGCACTGCCATCGCACTTGTCCGCGATCCGGCCAAGGCCGCCGACCTCGGCGTCGAGGCCCGCGCCTTCGACTACAAGAAACCTGACGCGATGAAAGCGGCGCTGCAGGGCGTAACCACGCTGGTGCTGATTTCCTCCAACGATTTCGACGACCGCGCCGGCCAGCACAAGGCGGTGATCGACGCTGCCAAGGCCGCGGGTGTCGGGCATGTGGTCTATACCTCGATCCTGAAGGGCACCGAGAATCCGATGATCCTCGCCGCCGATCACAAGGTGACCGAGGCCTATCTGAAAGCCTCCGGCCTGCCCCATACCGTGCTGCGCAACGGCTGGTACACCGAGAATTACACCGGGTCGCTGGCCGGTTCGGTCGCGCATGGCGCGATGGTCGGGTCATCGGGGTCGGGTCGCATCTCTGCCGCCGCCCGCAAGGATTATGCCGAGGCGATTGCGGCTGTGCTGCTCGACCCGGCCAAGCTGGGCCAGGTTTATGAACTGGCCGGCGACACCGCCTTCACCATGGACGACATGGCCGCGGTCGTCTCGTCCAAAGTCGGCAAGACCATTCCCTATCATTCGCTGCCCACGGCGGAATATGCCAAGATCCTGGAAAGCTTCGGCCTGCCGGCTGGGTTTGCTTCCGTTCTGGCCGATTGCGACGACCAGGCCTCGCGCGGGGCGCTGTTTGACGACAGCAAGACCCTGTCGGCCCTGATCGGCCACCCGACCACGCCGATGGCGGTGACGGTGGTTGAGGCGCTGTCCTGACACGGAGCGCCCCTGCCCGACCCCGGGGCGCTGCCCCGGGCCCCGGGATATTTGGACCAAAATGAAAGGGCTTAGCGGCCGTGCGTGCGGTCGTAGCCGTTGGCTCCGGGGGGCTGCCAGCCTGCCGGGGCGTTTTGCGGTTTGAAGACTTCGACCAGCAGCGGGTGGCAGGCGGCGGTGTCGGAGGAATGCTCGGAGGAACAATCGCCGCCCGGGCAGGCCGAGAGGCCGCCGATCAGATCGATTTCGGCGAAGAACTCCAGATAGTCGCCGGGGCGGACCGGGCTCGCCTTCATGAAATACTGCCCGGTATCGCGGGTGAAGCCGGTGCACATGAAGACATTGAGCACGTCATGCACCGCCAATTCGGCCAGATGCAGCGGCAGGCCCATGCGGTCTGCGAAGGCGCGGGTCAGGTTGGAATGGCAGCAATGGTGATACTGGCCGCCCGCCAGCAGGTTGTGGGTATAAGGGTCGCAGCGCGTGCCGATCACGTCATGGACGCCGCCGCCGAAGGCGTCGAAGCCGTACCAGTCCAGCGTATCCTCGGTGATCAGCGCCATCGGCCGCAGGTAAGGCAGGTTCGACCAGAGCCGGTCGCCCGCCGACAGATGGGTGCCATGCAGGGCGCGGGTCTTGCCGGAGAAGAAGCGTTCCGCCACATCCGCCGCCGACCACAGGTTGAGATCGCCGACCTGCGGCCCCTCGACACTGCTGATCCGGAAGAAATGCCCGGCCGGCACGTCAAAGCACACAGCCTCGCGCGCGGGGACCAGAACTTCGGCCACGCGGGTCCAGCCGTCGCGCGCCGCCAGATAGGGGCCAAGGTCGGGGGCGGACAGCCCCTCGACCGGGTAGCAGATGACCGGAGCCACCGCCTTGCGGGCGTCTCCGTCCAGCGGGGCCTTGTGGGCCGGGGCATCGGGTTTCATCGGGCCTCCTGTGACTGTCTGCCCCTTGATGCACAAATCCGGGCCATCTCTGCAAGAGAGATGGCCCGGAGGTCGGAGCGCACATGCCGCCGCTCAGGCCAGCACCTCCAGCCCGCGTTTCAGGGCCGATGCAAGGGGCACCGGCATCCGGCCCCGCGTCTCGGACAGGCGCTGCACCATGGCCGAGGGCTGCACCGCCCCCTTGCGCGCGTTGGAATGCTCTGCCGGCATCCGCAACACGCCATAGGTACGGCCGTCCTCGTCATTGCGGTAGGTCTCGCCCAGACGGTCGACCTTGTAGCCCATCTGGCGCAGCGCCCGCATCAGGTGCAGCGAGGACAGACAGATCATCTCCTCGCAGCCAAAGGGTCTGACGGTATCGACCAGCCCGTCCACGATCAGCCGCAGGCATTCGGCCCGCTCGGCATGGGTGGAAATGTCGCTGGCGATCACCAGCCGCGTGCATTCCCAGACCTTGGGCGAGGCGATGTCGACCGACATGATATGCGGCGGGATATGCTTGAGCTTGCCGGAATAGGCGTCGCGCAGCATGTAGGTATGCTCGCCCCAGGTCGCGGTGGTGGCCATGGCCCTTGCCCCGCCGATCACCCTGCCCTCGTGCAGGACGATCGAGTAATGCGCCATCGGTGTGTCGTACTGGTCCATTTCCACGGCGTCGTTGTGGGGCACATCCCACTTCAGCTCGTCCACGAAAACCTGCTTTCGCAGGGCCAGAAACTCGTAAAAGGCGCGACCATGGCGGTGCAGGTCAGAGAAGTCGAAGCGAACATTTTCCATATGAGTCCCTCAAGCGGAATGAAAGTGCAGTGGGACTCGTTCTAAACTGCCTCCAGTTGTGTGTAATGACCTATCACTTCCCGTGAAGGGAAAATCCCCCCGGGCGCGCCGCGCCGCCAATCTCGTTTCAAATGAGGCGGCGCGCCGAGGCGATGGAGAGCGCTTGCGGCAGGGTCTTGGCGCCGAGCTTCTTCTTGGCATTGTTCAGCCGCGCCTTCACGGCGCTTTCCGAAATGCCCAGATCACCCGCGATCTGCTTCAGCCGCATCCCGCCGGCCTGCATCTGCAGCGCCTCGATCTCGGCATTGGTCAGGCTCGGATCATCCGTCGTGCCCGAGTGCAGGCGCTTGACGATGTTGAGCAGGGTCGAGAGGTCCTGTTCCAGAAAATCGCGGTCGCCGCGGTAGAACAGCCCGTAGCTGCGCCGCCCACGGTCAGAGGGCGCCATGACCGAAATCACCGCGCCATGCGACAGGCCAAAGACCGCCGCCCGTGCCCGGACCTGATGCGGATCGGGCAGAACGATCTCGGCCATCCGGACGACGCCCGTGTTGGAATAGACCCACTTCATCGCCGGGTCATGCACGACCAGACCATTTGTCGTGTAAAATTCGATCCAATTTTGTGGCAAGGCGTTCAGTTCCTCCTCCGGAAAGGAAAAACCGACCCGCAAGGCCACATAGAACCCCGCGGGGGCGATCTGATCAATCTGATTTCGCATCGCCTGTAAGATTGCCATCTACTTTAAAACAGGTTGCCGTTCCTTGGGACACAAATTAACGTCGCGCCGTAACCAATGCCCGGTTTAAGTGTTTTCCGCAACAGTAAGCATCCCAGAGGTGAACACTTGGCAAACGACCTTGGAACGGCCGACGCCATCGCCAGCTACCTGAGCAGGCTTGGCAAGCTTTGCGACACCGGGTTCGCCTTGGCCATTCACATTCGTTTGACGGCACCTTCGCTGATGTACCAGACCTATACCTCGGACTGGGCGGAGCATTATTCGACAAATGGTTACATGCTGTCCGACCCGGTGGTGCATTGGGGCCTGACCCATACCGGCCGCGTGAACTGGAGCAGCCTTGTCGACAATGACCCCGAGGGGGTGATCACCTCGGCGGTGTCCTTCGGGCTGACCCACGGCTGGACCTATGCCCTGGGCCCGGCCGGTTCGCGCACGATTGCGGGCCTCACCCGCTCGGCCCGGCCGCACAACGCGGCCGAGATCGCCGAGATCGAGGGCATCGTGAACGGGCTGCATGCGGCGACAGAGGGCTTCGACGATTTCTCTCCCGCGCTGAAAGACAAGCTGCGGCGGCTCTAGGCCTGACCCTGCCCTGCCCCATCGCGGCAGGCCCAGCAGTTTCGCGTGGCAGCCCCGTCGAAATCAAACCCGAAGGTGTCGATGTCGGCGGCATACCAGTCGGCCACGATCTGGATCGTGCGGGGCGTGTAGAAGGACTTCCAGTCGACCTCTTCGCCGCGCCGGGTGACGTTGCGCGGGCGCACCGGCTCTGACAGGCCGAAATAGGCCGAGGTTTCTTCGGCCATATGTTCTTGCCGCAACAGGTCCGCCGCGACCCGGCCTTCGGCATCCACGACATAATCGCGCTGCGGATACCAGCCGCGCACGGCGCGGTGCCAGAAATAGGGGCGGCCGCCGTCTTCGTGGCGCGTCTCGAGAAAAGCCTCGAAACTGGCGGTCGGCACCGAGGCATAGCGCGAGCCCTGCTCTTCGATCAGTTGCGCGAACCGAAAGCGCGAGACGACCCGCGCCCAGGGGTTGCGCAGGATCGCCACCGGCTGCAGGCGGCGCACGATGGCGGGCTTGATGTCGCGCAGGCGGGCATGGGCGATGCCATTGTGCTGGCCCGCCGCCCCCATCGTCAGCAAGAGCGCATCCAGATAGGCGCGGTCCTTCAGGAAGAAGCGGTTGACCCCGACCATCTTCCAGCGCAGTTGCGGTGCCTTGCGCATCGACACCCCGGCATTCTTCGGGATGTGGACGAAAAGATATCGCGCGCTGCCCGAATAGACCGCCGCCAAGGCGCGCAGGTCGTTCAGCGTCAGGAACGAGACCTCGGCGCGCACCGGTTTTGCGTCAGGGTTCAAGCTTTCGCTCATACCACGCGTTCGACCATCATCTTCTTGATCTCGGCAATTGCCTTGGCCGGGTTCAGGCCCTTGGGGCAGGTCTTGGTGCAGTTCATGATCGTGTGGCAGCGGTACAGCTTGAAGGGATCCTCCAGCGCGTCCAGACGCTCGCCGGTCGCCTCGTCGCGGCTGTCGATGATCCAGCGGTAGGCGTGCAGCAGGGCGGCCGGCCCGAGGTACTTGTCGCTGTTCCACCAGTAGGAGGGGCAAGAGGTCGAGCACGAGGCGCACATCACGCATTCATAAAGCCCGTCGAGCTTGGAGCGGTCCTCGATCGACTGGCGCCATTCCTTGGCGGGGCGGTTGGTCTTGGTCTCCAGCCAGGGCATGATCGAGGCGTGCTGGGCGTAGAAATGCGTCAGATCCGGGATCAGGTCTTTCACCACCGGCATATGCGGCAGCGGGTAGATTTTGACATCGCCCTTCACCTCGTCCAGCCCATAGATGCAAGCCAGGGTGTTGATGCCGCCGATGTTCATCGCGCACGACCCGCAAATCCCCTCGCGGCAGGAGCGGCGGAAGGTCAGGGTCGGGTCGACCTCATTCTTGATCTTGATCAGCGCGTCCAGAACCATCGGGCCGCATTTGTCCATGTCGAGGAAGTAGGTGTCCACCCGCGGATTTTCGCCGTCGTCGGGGTTCCAGCGGTAGATCTGGAACTTGCGCACATTCTTCGCCTCCGGACGCGGCCAGGTCTTGCCGGTGCGGACCTTGGAATTCTTGGGCAGGGTGAACTGGACCATGATGTCTCTCTTCCGTTCAGAGCGTTGGTTCTGGGCGTGGTTCTGGTTTCAGCCAGACGTTTTCAGACATGCGGGCAAGGCCGAGGCGGGGGGCGTCAGAGATCGCGGCCCCCCGCATCATCCTCAACCCTTGGGCTTTGCCGGCAAGGCGGCGATACAGGCGGCGGCTTCCGGGCGGGCGGCAAAGGTCGCAACCTTGGCGCGGTTGGCGGGCGAAATGCCCTGCCGGAAATCGGCGCTGCCGAAGGACACCACCTCGCCCAGCTTCATCGCCTTTTGCACGCAGGCGGCGGCGGCCACGCTGTCGACCTTGGGATAATCCTCGGCCATAACCTTGGCCAATTCGTCCTTGGTGACATTTTGCGCGCCATAGACCACCAGCGCGCCGACGCACCCGTTCAGGGGCAACAGCAGAAGCGGCAGGACAAGAAGGGTCAGTTTCATCAGAGGTTCCATTCCTTGGGTGTGGGGCGCTTGATCTCATCTCTGAAACGGCAACCTTTGATCGGGTTCGCGGGGCAGTCCGGCCTTTCGGGCAGGTCGTAAGTCACGGGGTCACGTGCGGGACTCCGGCAGTGAGGTGAAGGGGCGCGAGGGCATCTGCCCCGAACGCTGGTAGACACAGGAGGCGTAGACCTGGTCGGGATCACGCCCCAGAACGTAGTTCGACGACACGCCAAGGTCGAGGTAAGCCCGACCGCGCCCGCCCGAGCCATAGCCGATGCCGACCTCGCCCCGCGGGTGTTGGGCCATCCGGGCGGTGCTGATGCAGTCGCGCTCCGCATCCGCGCGCGGAACCGGGCCGCAGGCGGCCAGAAATCCGGGCAGGCAGAGGGCGGACAAAGCGCGCATCATCACCGGCGTCCCTACAGGCTGGGCGCGGAAAGGCCCGCGCGTTGCAGACAGGCTTGCGTGGCGGGCCGGTTCAGCACACCCTGAATGATCGCGATGGTCCGCGTGCCGGCCGAGACGCCGACATCACGCGCCAGGATCTCCAGTTCGACCGGCTGGGCGTTTTCGACCACGCAGCGCGCGACCCCGTCGCCGGTGACCGGGGCCACCACGGCCTCGGCGGTACGGGCGATGGTCTTGTCGACCACCACCTGCGGATCGCAGGCGGCCAGCGTCAGCCCCGCCACGCCCAGAACCGCCAGAACCGAAAGGATACGCGTCATGCTGCCACTCCTGCATTCACATGGGTCGCCCGGGCCTCGGCCCGTACCACCAGTTTCAGGCCCCACCAGACCGGCCCCACCATCACCCGCTGCACCGCCTCCAGCCCTTGCGCCCCGGCAAGAGCGCGCAGGGCGTCCTCGCTGAGGTCGGTCGGCACCTTGGCGGCCTTTTTCGGCCAGCTGATCCAGATCACACCCTCGGGCGTGATCAGATCCTGCAGGACCGGCAGGGCCTTGGTCAGATCAGCGGCAGAGGTCGTGAAGACATGGATCACATCCCGCGCCCCTTCCGGCAAGGCGCGCCAATCGGGGGCGGTCTCGATGCGGCGGAAGGCAGCCGCATCGGCCAGGACGGACAGAGCCTCGGGCAGCGCCACAAAGGCCGCCGCCTGCCCGGCCTTCAGGCCAAGCTTGCGCGCCAATGCGCTGCCAGAGAAGCCCGCCCCTGCCATCAGAACTTCCGCTCTGCCGGGGCGATCTTCTTCAAGCTGATGCCACCTTCGGCCTCGGTGGTCAGCGGGTCCTTGTGGACGGCCCGGTAATCCAGCGTGACCTTGTTGCCATCGACCCAGGCCAGCGAGTGCTTGCGCCAGTTGATGTCGTCACGGGTCGGGAAGTCCTCATGCGCATGGGCGCCGCGGCTTTCGGTGCGGGCATGGGCGCCATAGATCGTGGCCAGCGCATTGGGCATCAGGTTGGTCAGCTCCAGCGTCTCCATCAGGTCGGAGTTCCAGACCATGCTGCGGTCGGTGACCTTGAGGTCGGCCACCTTGGCGGCGATGGCGGTCATCTTCTTTTCGCCCTCGGCCAGGGTCTTTTCGGTGCGGAAAACGGCGGCATCGGCCTGCATGGTCTTCTGCATCTCCAGCCGCAGCTCGGCGGTCGGTACCGCACCATTCGCATGGCGCAGACCGTCAAAGCGCGACAGGGCCTTGTCGATCTCGGGCTTGTTGACGGCGGGTGCCGCCGATTTCGGATCGACGATCTGCCCGGCGCGGATCGCGGCCGCCCGGCCAAAGACCACGAGGTCGATCAGCGAGTTCGAGCCCAGACGGTTCGCCCCGTGCACAGAAGCGCAGCCCGCCTCGCCCACGGCCATCAGGCCCGGGAAGACGGCATCGGGGTTGTCGTGGGTCGGGTTCAGCACTTCGCCGAAGTAGTTGGTCGGAATGCCGCCCATGTTGTAGTGGACGGTCGGCAGAACCGGGATCGGCTCCTTGGTCAGGTCCACCCCGGCGAAGATGCGGGCGCTTTCGCTGATCCCCGGCAGGCGCAGGTCCAGCGTCGCCTTCGGCAGGTGGTTCAGGTGCAGGTGGATGTGATCCTTGTGCTCGCCCACGCCGCGGCCTTCGCGGATCTCCATCGTCATGCAACGCGAGACATAGTCGCGCGGCGCCAAGTCCTTGTAATGCGGCGCATACCGCTCCATGAAACGCTCGCCGGCGGAGTTGGTCAGATACCCGCCCTCACCCCGCGCGCCTTCGGTGATCAGACAGCCCGAGCCATAGATGCCGGTCGGGTGGAACTGGACGAATTCCATATCCTGCAAGGGCAGACCAGCCCGCGCCACCATGCCGCCACCGTCGCCGGTGCAGGTATGGGCCGAGGTCGCGCTGAAGTAAGCACGGCCATAACCGCCGGTCGCCAGAACCGTCATCTTGGCGTTGAAGACATGGATCGTGCCATCATCCAGCTTCCAGGCGACAACACCGGTGCAGCGCCCGTCAGTCATGATCAGGTCGATGGCGAAATATTCGATGAAGAACTCGGCGTTGTTCTTCAAGGATTGACCGTAAAGCGTGTGCAGGATGGCGTGGCCGGTGCGGTCGGCCGCAGCACAGGTGCGCTGCACCGGCGGGCCTTCGCCATATTCCGTCGTGTGGCCGCCAAAGGGGCGCTGGTAGATCTTGCCCTCTTCGGTGCGGGAGAAGGGGACGCCATAATGTTCCAGCTCGTAAACCGCCTTCGGGGCCTCACGCGCCAGGTATTCCATCGCATCGGTGTCGCCCAGCCAGTCCGAACCCTTCACGGTGTCGTACATGTGCCATTGCCAGCTGTCCGGCCCCATGTTGCCCAAGGAGGCCGCGATGCCGCCCTGTGCGGCGACCGTGTGGGAGCGGGTCGGGAAAACCTTGGTCACGCAAGCGGTGCGCAAGCCCTGTTCGGCCATGCCGAGGGTCGCGCGCAGGCCGGCACCGCCGGCGCCCACGACCACCACGTCATAGTCATGCACTTCATAAGGATAAGCGTTCATTGGAACCTCACAGCGCGATGCGGATCAGGGCGAAAAGCCCGGTGGTCGCGATCACGGCGGACAGCGAATAGACGAAGATGATTGAGGATTTCAGCGCGGTGCCCTTGGCATAGTCCTGCAGCATCATCTCCGCCCCCTTGGCGAAATGCCGCATCGAGACGACCAGGATGATCGCGGTCAGGATCGCGGGGAAGGGCCGGGCGAAAGTTGCCACCACCTCGGCGCGGGTGCCGCCCACGGCATGGCCGAAGACGTAAAGCCAGGTCGGCACCAGAAAGGCCAGCGCCACGGCAGAGACGGTCATCGACCAGTGATGCGCGGTCCCGGTATGCGAGGCCCCTTTGCCCACGGCGCGTTTGCGGTCGGTCAGATAGCGCATGGTATCCCTCACACGATCACGATGGTCAGAAGGGTCAGCACCACCGACCCGATCACGCAAGCCCAGCCGAGACGTTCGGCGGTCTTGATCTCCAGCCCATGGCCGGCGTCATAGTAAAGGTGCCTGAGGCCCGCGAGATAGTGGTACCAGATCGCCCAGAGCGAGCCGAGGAACACCAGCTTGCCGAACCACGAGGTCACCACCGCATTGGCCGTCTCGAAATAGCTGTCCGAGGTGGCGGCGGCCAGAAGCCACCAGGTGGCGAGGATCACGCCGACGATCAGCGCGTTTCCGGTGATCCGCGTCAGGATCGACGACACCGAGGTGATCTGGATGCGGTAGATCTGCAGGTGCGGCGACAAGGGCCGCTCGACCCGCTTGGAAGACCCCGTTACTTCGGCCATTTCGCTGCCCTTTCTGCGTTGTCACGCCCTGCCCCGGCCTGATGCTGCGGCGCAGAGTCTGCTTGATCTTTCAATAGCGCCCAAATTCGCGCTGTCACCTCCCCATGTGGGGAAAATTCGGGCCTGTCAGCGCTCACGGCGCAAGAATTTCCGGTTTGTGATCACAGCAAGAAATTCCGTGATCACACTTTCCCCGCCACACCCCAAGGCACAATCCGCCCCGGTTTTGCAGTCGTGGCCCGTGGAGAGACTCCCCCGGACGCCTGCCGCGCGTGGTGCCGAAAGCCTAGCACCGCGGCGGCAAACTGCAAGCTTGACCGGCAGGGGGCTTTGCACCCGGTTTTGTGATCACAAAGGCGGCACTGCCCTTACAGCGGCACCAGCGCCCAGTAGTCGAGGTCGAGGAGAACCCCGGGAAGATACTTGCCCGACGCATCGCGCAGCTCGAAGGGCGGCGTGCCGTGCCGGGTGGCCACCAGCCGCAGACGCAGGGCGCCGACGCCGGGGGCAGCGGTCTCGGCCTTGTCCAGCACTTCCGACCAGGCGCGGACCGTGTCGCCGGCAAAGCAGGGGTTGGCATGGGCGCCGCCGTTCAGCGCCACGATCATCTGCGCATTGGCCAGCCCGTTGAAGGACAGGGCGCGGGCCAGGCTGATGACATGGCCGCCATAGATCAGCCTTTTGCCGTCGGGGCGCTGGGTCGCGTCGAAATGGACCTTGGCGGTGTTCTGCCACAGCCTTGTGGCCAGCATATGCTCGGCCTCCTCCACGGTCACGCCATCGACATGGTCGACGAACTCCCCCACCGCGTAATCGGCAAAGCGGTGCGGCTCGCCGGCAAGGGTGAAATCATAGCGTGTGAAATCAAGCCCTTTCGGGAGGGCAAGGCGCGATGGATCGACCACCTTGGCCAGATCCGGCACCACAGGCTCCGGCGCAGGCCCCGACCCGCGCTTCTTCACCATCACCCAGCGCACATAATCCAGCACCGTCACCCCATGCTGGTTGATGCCCTGACTGCGGACCCAGACCACGCCCGAGGCGCCGTTGGAGTTCTCCTTCAGCCCGATCACCGTGCTGGTGGCGCGGAGCGTATCGCCCGGCCAGACCGGGGCCAGCCAGCGCCCCTCGGCATAGCCGAGGTTGGCCACCGCGTTCAGGCTGATGTCGGGGACGGTCTTGCCGAACACAGAGTGAAAGGCGATCAGGTCATCCAGCGGGCTTTGCGCCAGACCACAGCCTTGCGCAAAGGCGTCCGAGGAATAGAGCGCGCCCCGGGCCGGATACAGCGCGTGATACAGCGCGCGCTCGCCGCCCGAAAGCGTGCGGGGCACGGCATGGTCGATCACCTGCCCCAGCCTGTAATCCTCGAAAAACCGTCCCGGATTGGTCTTCATCGCAGCCCCTGGGTTGGGGGTGGCAGATCAAGGGAAGAGGGGCAGATCACCCCTCCTACTGCTCACCCAGCTTCAAATCCGGCGAATAGGTCCCCGGCACCTCTTTCACCACGGCCTGACCGCAGCGCATCACGTTATGGCTGGCGTCGAAGCCATAGGTCGGGGGGCCGTAAAGCTCCCACCCCTGCGACAGCGCTTTCGAGACCTTGTGGCAGAAGGCGGAGGTGTCGTCTTCGGACAGAAAACGGTAGAGTTTCATCGCATTACCCCAGTGGCCAATATCCAAGCCGACCATGCACAAAGACGATGGCGGCGAAAAGGGCGGCCGAGGCCAGAACATAGATCACATCATTGACAACCGGGCCCTTGGCGGGGCGGGTCCAGCCGGGCTCCATCTTGTTGATCAGGATCATGTCAAGCACCGCCCAGGCCAGCAGCCCGCCGAACAGGATGATCGAGGCCAGATCGCCATTGACCAGCAAATGCGCCAGGGCCCAGGTCTTGACCGCCGCCAGCATCGGATGCCGCATCAGCGCCCGCAGCCGGCCCCGGTTGAAGTTGAGGTTCAAGAGAAGCACTGCAACAACCATCAGCAAGTTGTTGATATGGCGCATGAATGTCGGCGGATACCAGACCTGGATGATATCGGCCGACCGATAGCCCATCACCATCAGAACGATCGCCACAAAGGCCAGGCCGGCGACCAGCGCCTTGCCCCGGCTGTCGCCCAGACTTGCGCGCAGGTCAGGCGTCACCCGTTTCATCAGATGCGAAAAGGCCCAGATCAGGACCCCGAGTATCAAGATCAGCATGTCTATCCCTGCAGGTTGGCGATGGCGCTTGCCTTGAGGATCAAGGCGCGCGCCGTCACGATATGCAGGTTCTCGACGATCTTGCCATCAAGAACTGCAACGCCCTGCCCCGCGGCCATGGCGGCCTCGAAGGCCGCGATCTGGCGGCGGGCCAGATCCAGCTCGGCGTCGGAGGGGGCGAAGATGCGGTTGGCAATCTCCAACTGGTCGGGGTGGATCAGGGTCTTGCCGTCAAAGCCCATGTCGCGGCCCTGGGTGCATTCGGCCTCCAGCCCCTCGGCATCGCGAAAGGCGTTGAAGACGCCGTCGGCGATCAGCCTTCCATAGGCGCGGGCGGCCAGAAGACACAGACCAAGCCCGGCCGCCAGCGGCAGCCGGTCGGCCCGGAACCGCGCACCGAGGTCCTTGGCCAGATCGTTGGTCCCCATCACCATACCCTGCAAGGCCGGATGTGCCGCAATCGCACCGGCGTTCAGCATGCCAAGCGGGGTCTCCATCATCGCCCAAAGCTTCTTGCCCGGCGCGATCTGCGCCACGGCCTCCAGATCCTGCGGCCCGTTCACCTTGGGCAAAAGGATACCGTCCACGCCGGGATGATCGGCAAAAGCCAAGGCATCCTCGCGGCCCCAGTCCGAATCCAGCCCGTTGATCCGCACCAGCCGCAGCCGCTTGCCGTAATCGGTCGTGCGCAGGCAGGCGTCCAGCGTCGCACGGGCGGCGGCCTTCTCGCCCGGGGCCACCGCATCCTCAAGGTCGAAGATGATCGCATCGGTGGCAAGGCCCGCCGCCTTCTCCAGCGCCCGCGCCTTGGAGGCCGGGATATAGAGCATCGAACGGACGGGTTGAGCGTTTTCCATGATTCCACCAAGCAAGATTGTTGCGCCAAGTGGCACGATATTGTCATTTCACGCAAGAGGGAATTTGCTGCACCGCAGAGAAACCCGCAGTCCTGCCCAATCCTGAACGCAGCGTTAAGGCTTTCTTTGGCCCGACGACGCAGCCTGAGCCCCGACACAACTTGGGCGCAAGGCCCGGAAAGGCTCAGGATGGACCGCCAGCTCTTCACCCTCTCGCTTGGCCTTGCGGGGCTTCTGCTTCTACCGCAGCTTTGCCGCGCGGCAGAGCTGGTCCTGCCGGGTTAACCGGTCACACCCTTCCAGATCAGCTCGGCCCCGATCAGCAGAAGCGACCAGGTGACGATCTGGAAAAACAGCTTTTCGGGCAAGACCTTGACCGCCCAGACCCCGAAGAACACCGAAACCGCCGCCACCGGCATCAGCACGGCGGCGGTTTCCAGACTTTGCAGGTTGATCTGGCCAAGGAAGTAATAGGGGATCAGCTTGATCGCATTGGCATAGGCGAAAGCGATGGTCGAGGTGCCGGCAAAGACCGCCTTTCGCATCCCCAAAGGCAGGGTCCAGACCTGATAGGGCGGCCCGCCGGTATGGCTGACAAAGCTGGTGAAGCCGGCGATCAGGGTCCAGAACAGACCGGAGCCGACCTCGGCCCGGCGCGGGGTCGCCACCGCGGGCCGGCGCAACAGCTGGTTGAGCGAGAAGGCCACCGCGATCACCCCCACCAGCACCGTGACCCAGGATTCCGGGATATAGCTGGCCGTGGCCCAGCCGAAGATCACGCCGAAGGTCAGCCCCACGCAGGCAATCGCCAGCACGCGCTTGTCGAACTCCTTGCGGTAGGCGTAAAGCCCGAACCAGTCCGAGACGACATAGACCGGCAGCATCAGCCCGGCGGCCACCACCGGGTTGATCACCAGGGCCATCACCGGCACCACCAGCGCCCCCACGATCGGCACGCCGCCCTTGCCGACCCCGGTGAGAATCGCTCCGATCACGGCCACGACCCAGAACTCCCAGCCGCTCATCCCGCCCATATCCGCCCTTTTTTCCCTTCGCGCCGCAGGGCTTCGCCCCGGTCAGCGCCATGCGCCAGGCCGCCCCGCGCCCCCGGCCTTCTGCCGTTTTTTCATTTGCTAGCGCAATCATGGCCGCTGCACCATCCCGCACCGCTTTGCCGCAGCGCGGCGCTCTTGCGCGGCTGGCGGTTTTGGGCTTAGGACACGGCATCCTTTTCCGTTTGCAATCCACAAGGGGGATTCCCACATGGCCAGACCGAAGATCGCGCTGATCGGCGCCGGGCAGATCGGGGGCACGCTTGCCCACCTCGCCGTTCTGAAAGAACTGGGCGACGTCATCCTGTTCGACATCGCCGAAGGCACCCCCCAGGGCAAGGCGCTGGACATCGCGCAATCCGGCCCGATCGAGGGTTTTGACGCCACGCTGAAGGGCGCCAACTCCTACGCCGATATCGCGGGCGCCGATGTCTGCATCGTCACCGCCGGCGTGCCGCGCAAGCCCGGGATGAGCCGCGACGACCTTCTGGGCATCAACCTCAAGGTCATGAAGGCCGTGGGCGAGGGTCTGAAGGCCCATGCCCCGAACGCTTTCGTGATCTGCATCACCAACCCGCTCGACGCGATGGTCTGGGCGCTGCGCGAATTCTCCGGCCTGCCGCACAACAAGGTTGTCGGCATGGCGGGCGTGCTCGACGCCGGCCGCTTCCGCCACTTCCTTGCCACCGAGTTCAACGTCTCGATGAAGGACGTCACCGCCTTCGTGCTCGGCGGCCATGGCGACACGATGGTGCCGCTGGCCCGCTATTCCACCGTGGCCGGCATCCCGCTGCCCGATCTGGTCAAGATGGGCTGGACCACGCAGGAAAAGCTCGACAGCATCATCCAGCGCACCCGTGACGGCGGCGCCGAGATCGTGGGCCTCCTGAAGACCGGTTCGGCCTTCTACGCCCCTGCCGCCTCGGCGATCGAGATGGCGGAAGCCTACCTCAAGGACCAGAAGCGCCTCCTGCCGGTGGCCGCCTATGTCGACGGGGCCTTCGGCCTTGATGGCATGTATGTCGGCGTCCCGGTCATCCTCGGTGCCGGCGGCGTCGAGCGTCTGGTCGAGATCCAGATGACCGAAGCCGAAAACGCGATGTTCCAGAAATCGGTCGAGGCCGTGAAGGGCCTGGTCGCCGCCTGCAAGGGCATCGACCCCTCGCTGGCCTGATCATCTGCCCATCCTGCCTTAGAATGCGCGTCCGCAAGGGCGCGCATTTTCCTTTGGCGGGTCAGACAGGCTTGCGCACCACGACCGCAACCCAAGGCCCCTGCGTGCCCTGATAGCCGCCGCCGATGAACTCCTCGACCGACAGGATCTCCCAGGGCGCAGTCGCCGCGTAAAACGCTCTCAACTGATCGGCGGAGAGATAGTTGAAATAGCGCCCGAAAGCATCGCGCCCCTCGGTTCCACCGGCCTTGTAGCTGGCAAAATGCACCCCACCCGGCCGCAAGGCGCGAAACACCCGCGCCAGCACCCCGGGCAGCGCCAAGCGCGGCACATGCAGCAGGCTGGCCGAGGCCCAGATGGCATCATAGGCCTCCACCTCCTCCAGCGCGTCAAAAGCCAAGACCCGCACCGGGTGCCCCAGAACCTGCGCCGCCCGCGCCGCCATCTCGGGAGACCCGTCACAGGCCGCGACGTCAAAACCCGCCGCCAGCATCGCCGCCGCATCGCGCCCGCCGCCACAGCCAAGGTCCAGGATCCGCGCCCCGGGCGCCAGCCGCGCCAGAAACCCTGCGAGCCTGCGGTTCACATGCTCCGCGCCGCTCGCGGTGTAACCCTCTGCCCGTTCAGCATAAAACCGCAGGGTCTGGGCATCGTCGGCAGGCGGCTCGGGCTCGGCCATCACAGCACCCTGACCGCCAGCCGCTCCGCCCGGTTTCCGGGCTGCCAGACCTTCGCCACAAGCCAGGCCGCCAGCGCGCCGGTCACGGCCCCGCCCAGAATATCCCCGACATAATGGATCCCGAGGTAGACCCGTGCGAAGCAGATCAGCGCCGCAAGGGCGGAAAACAGCACCTTCCGCAGCCGCAGCCGCTTGATCCAGAACACCGAGGCCACCGCGACCGCGCCCGTCGCATGGTCTGAAGGGAAGGACCAATCCGGGCTCCGCCCCAGCAGAAGCCGCGTCACCCCGAGGTCATAGGGCCGCACCCGGTGGATCGCCAGAAGCACCCCCTGGTTCAGCGCCAGCCCCAGAAGAAAGGCCAGCCCCGCCACCAGCACCACATGGCGGCTGCGTGTCCGGCCTTGCGGGCTCCACCACTGCAGGGCCACCAGCACCACCATCAGGGGCAGACCCCACTCGGCCGCCGCCCGCATCACCGCATCAAGGAATGGCGGACCGGAAAGCCCGTTGATCCAGGCCGTGATTTGGGCGTCCATCTGCGCTCTCCCGCTGTTTGCCCCCTGATACGCCGGCCCGCGGCGCCCGACCAGAGCCGCTCCACCACGGCCCCCCCTATCCGCCGCGTTGACTTCCGCGCCCCGGCCACCCAAATTCGCGCCATTCCCCCGCATAACGCCAGAGGCCGCATGACCCCGTTTGACGCCGAGCTTGAACAGCGCCTGATGCGCTACACCGCCATCGACAGCCAAAGCGACGAGGACAGCCCCGGCGCCCCCTCGACCGCGGTGCAGTTCGGCATGCTGAACCTTCTGCGGGACGAGCTGACCGCGATCGGCGCCGAGGATGTCACCCTCACCGATTACGGCGTGGTGCTGGCCACCATCCCCGCCACGGCGCCCGGGCCGACCCTGGCCTTTCTCGCCCATGTCGACACCGCGCCCGCCTACAACGCCACCGGGGTCAAACCCCGGGCGCATCGCGGCTACAACGGCGGCTCGATCAGCTTTCCCGACAATCCCGATCTCGTGCTCTCGCCCGAAACCTCGCCCGAGCTTGGCCGCAAGCAGGGCCACACGATCATCACCGCCTCGGGTGACACGCTTCTGGGCGCCGATGACAAGGCCGGCGTGGCGATCCTGATGACCGTTGCCCGCCACCTTCTGGCCACGCCCGACCTCGCCCACGGCAAGATCCGCCTCGCCTTCACCCCGGACGAGGAAATCGGCCGCGGTGTCGATCCCCGCCTGCCCACCGACATCGGCGCCGATTTCGGCTATACCTTCGACGGCTCGACCGTGGGCGAGATCGAATATGAAAGCTTCTCCGCCGATGGCGCCCAGGTGAAGATCACCGGCGTCTCGGCGCATCCCGGCTGGGCCAAGGGCAAACTGGTCAACGCGCTCTACCTCGCCGCGCGCCTGATTGCCTCCCTCCCCCTCGCCACCATGACCCCCGAAGTGACCGAGGGCCGCGACGGCTTCCTCCACCTCGCCGACATGTCGGGCAATGCCGCCGAAGTCACCCTGCGCTTCATCCTGCGCGACTTTGAACGCGACGGCCTCGCCGCCAAGGGCGAGATCCTGCGCGCCGCCTGCGCCGCCCTTCAGACCACAGAGCCCCGCGCCAAGGTCGAGGTCATGATCCGCCCGCAATACCGCAACATGCGCTACTGGCTGGAAACCGACATGCGCCCGGTCCACCTCGCCCTCGACGCCTGCCGCGCCATCGGGATCGAACCCGTCTCCAAACCGATCCGCGGCGGCACCGACGGCTCGCGCCTGACCGAGATGGGCCTGCCCACCCCCAACCTCTTCACCGGGATGCAGGAAATCCACGGGCCGCTCGAATGGATCTCGGTGCAGGACATGGCCGTCTCGACCCGGCTCATGCTGAAAATCATCGAAACCTCCGCCGCCTGAGCCCCGCAGCAGAAACAGCCCCCCCCGGCCCCCCCTTCATTGGTCCATAAATATCCCACGGGGGCCCGGGGGTGTGAAACCCCCGGCCGCCAGCCCCGATCGCATCGAAAGCCGCCCATGTCCCGCCCCGTCTCCCCCTATCACAAGCCCGGTTTCTACGCCGAGGCGCTGGCCAAAGGCCGCCACCGCGACATCGTCGGCGGCCGGTGGGAGGAGACCGGCCTCGTCCAGATGCAGCTTCTGCTCGCCGCCGGGCTCGACCGCCACCACACCCTGCTCGACATCGGCGCAGGGTCCCTCCGGCTCGGCTGCCGGGTGGTGCCCTATCTCGACCCCGGCAACTACTGGGCCACCGACCTGTCTGGCGCCCTGATGCAGCGCGGCTACGAGCTTGAGATCGCTGACAAATCCCGCCTCACCCCCGATCACCTGATCGAGGATGCGCAGTTCGCCTTCCCCGGCGTGCCCGAGACGATCGACATGGCCATCGCCTTTGCCGTCTTCACCCACCTGCCGCTTTCGCATCTGCAAGCCGCGCTGCCGACGATCCGCGCCCGCTTTCCCCGCCTGCAAAAGCTGCTCTTCACCGTCTTTCTCGCCCCCGATGCCCAAGCGGCCCGCGCACCGGTCCGCCAGCCCGACGGCGTCGTCACCCACCCCGACCGCACGCCCTATCACCACCTCGGCGCCGATGTCCTGGAGGCCTGCAATGCTGCGGGCTTCAGCGCCAGCCTCTCGGACCCCTACCTGCCGCGCGGTCAGCGTCTTTGCGCTGCCATCCCCGGTTAGGCTTGCTTTTCAATTCCGCCGGGCGGATCATGTCCTGATTTTATGGAGGCCAAAATGCGCCGTATTCACGCCGCCCTGCCCGCCCTTTTCCTCCTTTTCACCGTGCCCGCCGCCCTCACCCCGGCCCAAGCCGAAACCGAACCCCAGACCCTCTCGGCCGAGATCGCAAGCCAGGGCCTCGCCAAGACCGAGGCCCGCCTCAAGGCCCTGCCCACCCGGACCGATGCCGAGACCTTCGCCCTTGGCGGCGTCCAGTTCCTCCGCGCGATCGAGATCAGCTTTCAGGACCGCTGGGCCGCTGGCCTGACCGACCGCTCCACCATGCTGCCGCTTCTGCGGATGCCGATCCCGCCCAACCCGACGCCCAGCCCCTTCGATCCCGCCTCGGTGGCGGGCATCTTCATCCATGCTGGCGACAAGCTGGCCGAGGCCAAGGCGACCCTGATCACCCTGCCGGATACAGCCGATTTCGGGGTCGAGATCGCGCTGGCCGACCTGTGGTTCGACGTGAACGCCAATGCGATCCGCGACCCCGGCGAGGGTCTGGGCGAGATCATCGGCACCACGGCCCTCGGGGGCGTGGCCGAACCTTCCACCGATGGGACGATCCCGCCCCCGACCCTGCCCACCGTGCGCTTCGATGTGGCCGATGCCGCCTGGCTCGCCGCCTATTCCGATCTTCTGTCCGCCTTCTGCGACATGGTGCGTGCCTATGACCCGACCGCGCCGCTGACACGTGTCATCGACGCCCGCGACAAGATGAAGGCGATGGGCCCCCCGCTGCAGGACTTCATCCTCGGCGATCTCAGCGACGATCCCCGCGCGCTGGAAGGCTTCGATCTGATCGCCGTGGTCCTTGCCACGCTGGACCAGCAGCCCGACAAGGCGCGCATGGCCAGCGCCCGTGACCATATCCTGTCGATGGTGGCCCTGAACCGCCTGTTCTGGACCCGCGTCGGGCAAGAGACCGACGACACGCAGGAGTGGCTGCCCAACGACCACCAGCGCGCCGCGATCGGCCTTGACCTGCCGCCCGGCACCCGCGACGCCTGGCTCGCCGTCCTCGCCGATGTCGAGGCCGTCTTCACCGGAAGCAAACTCCTGCCCTTCTGGCGCACCGGCGCTCCGGCCGGCATCAACCTCGGCAAGGTCTTCACCGACCCGGCGCCGATCGACATCGCCGGCTGGGCGCAGGGCTGGGCCGCCCTGCCCTATCTGGAAACCGGAACCCTGATCGACGGCACCAGCCTTTTCGCCTTTGATGATCTGATGCGCGGCCAGTCCATGCTGTTCTCGCTTTACCTGAACTGAAGCCGTCCCGCCGGACATGACAAAGGCCGCCGGTCTCCCGGCGGCCTTCGCAATGTGGCGGCAGATCAGAGACCCAGAGCCGCGCGCAGCTCGGTCTTGGCCTCGGCATATTCGGCCTTGAAGTCGTCATGGCCCATGATCTCGGCGGCAATCACGCTGCCCGAGATCCGGCCCGCTTCGATGTCCGAGGGCACATGCATCCCCGCCACGACGCGGTTGTTGGCGAAATCCTGCGCCCGCGCCATGATCTCGGCGCGCTTTTCCGGCACCATGTCCGACAGGATGATCCCCATCAGCGTGGCGACGGTGGAATGGCCCGAGGGATAGGCGCCGGATTTCTTCGGCTCCAGCAAGGGCTTGACCAGATCGCTCATCATATAGGGGCGCGGACGGGCCCAGGTCTTCTTGGCCGGGTCAACCACGGCGCCTTCGGTCTCGGTCACGCGATCGAAGAAGGCGGCGAACTTCGGCAGGTCTTCCGCCTTGAACTTCGGGTTGCCGATCACATTGGCAAAGGCCCAGACATTCTCTTCATTGTCGGCGATGGCGCGGGCCTCCATCTCGGGGGTGCGGGTGACCTGGACCATCAGGACCTGGCCCAGTTCGGCCTTGATCGCGGGCGAATCCGGCGCCGCCGGCGGGGCGAGGATCGCGGTCAGGTCGATGGTCGTGGCATCGGCGAAGGGTTTGACATCGGCGGCAAAGACCGGACCGACAAGGCCGAGGGCCAGGGCGAAAAAGACAGAGGACGCGGTGTGACGCATGGCAGGCTCCTGTTGACAGTTGCCGCCTGCTAGCACCCGATTGCTGCCGCTGGATGACAGCCCGGTGACGCTGGCATGACAGGCAAACCATCGGGACTGACCTGCCGCGAAGGCTGAAATCCGCCGGGCTTCGGCACAAGTCCCCCGTTCCGGGGCCGGAAATCCTGCCCCTGCCCGGCGGTGAAAACCGCGACTCGCCGTTTATTCCTTGCCTATTCCTTGCGCGTGATCACAAAATTTTTTGCTGTGATCACAAATGTCGCTTTTCTGCCCCCTGCGACCTTTTCCCGTTTTGCCCGCATCGCAATATGTGCCAGAAGGCCTGCAAATCCACCTAACGGGGCGCAAGATGAACATCCACGAATACCAGGCCAAGGCCCTGCTGCGCAGCTACGGCATTCCTGTTTCCGATGGCCGCGCGGTCACGCGCGCCGAAGAGGCGAAGTCGGCTGCCGGCGAACTTGACGGTCCGCTCTGGGTCGTCAAGGCCCAGATCCACGCCGGCGGTCGCGGCAAGGGCCATTTCGTCGAGCCTGAGGCCGGCGAAAAAGGCGGTGTCCGCCTCGCCCGCTCGGTCGAAGAGGCCGCCGAATTCACCCGCCAGATGCTCGGCCGCACCCTCGTGACCGTGCAGACCGGCCCCGCCGGCAAGCAGGTCAACCGCATCTACATCGAAGACGGTTCAGACATCGCCAAGGAATTCTACCTCGCCCTGCTGATCGACCGTCAGACCTCGCGCGTCTCGATCGTCTGCTCGACCGAAGGCGGGATGAGCATCGAAGACGTGGCCCACGACACGCCGGAAAAGATCCTGTCCTTCTCGATCGACCCGGCAGCGGGCTTCTCCGAATACCACGGCCGCCGCGTCGCCTTCGCGCTGGGTCTGACCGGCAACCAGGTCAAATCCTGCGTCGGCATCGTGAAGAACCTTTACAAGCTCTTCACCGAAAAAGACATGGACATGCTGGAAATCAACCCCTTCTGCGTCCTGAAGGACGGCTCGCTGAAGCTTCTGGATGCCAAGATGAGCTTCGATGGCAACGCGATGTTCCGCCACCCCGAAATCGCCGCCCTGCGCGACGAGACCGAGGAAGACCCGAAGGAACTCGCCGCCTCCAAGTTCGACCTGAACTATATCGCCCTTGATGGCGAAATCGGCTGCATGGTCAACGGCGCGGGTCTGGCGATGGCCACCATGGACATCATCAAGCTTTACGGCGCCGAGCCCGCCAACTTCCTCGACGTCGGCGGCGGTGCCACCAAGGAGAAGGTCACCGAGGCCTTCAAGATCATCACCTCCGACCCCAACGTCAAAGGCATCCTGGTCAACATCTTCGGCGGCATCATGCGCTGCGACATCATCGCCGAGGGCGTGCTGGCCGCGGTCAAGGAAGTCGGCCTGAAGGTCCCGCTGGTGGTCCGCCTTGAAGGCACCAACGTCGAGCTCGGCAAGGACATCATCCGCAACTCCGGCCTCAACGTCATCGCCGCCGACAACCTGTCGGATGCAGCCCAGAAGATTGTCAAAGCGGTCAAGGGATGAAAATCTTCGTCTTACTTGCAGTTGCGGCAGTGGCATTGGCGGGATGTGAAACGCCCGGTGCCACCGTGACCGCAAGTGCCGCAGCGAACAAGCCCGCAGGCCCGAGCCATCCGGTCACCACGACCCGTGCCGTACAGCTGTTCGACGCGGTTTGTGGTGCTTCTCTGGCGAGTGATTTTTCAGCGGCGAAGTCGAAGATGGCTGCGAATGGCATCACGATCCCGTCACCGATGGGAACAGCAACCGTCTACAGCGCGACCGAGGACGTCTCTTTCCAGATCTCGAAAGGGCCAGGCTACGGCAATACTTGCTCGTTGGTCTGGGGCACAACCGAAACCAAGACCAACGTTCTGAAAAGCGTGAGCACCATCAATGCTTTCAGGAACTCGGAAATTGGATTGATGACCCTCTACCGCAATCAAAGGCGACTTGTGCTTTTTTCCGGGGGCACCGGCCACATCGGGGGCACCGCCTACTACAATCTCAAGCTTCTGTCAGATCACTGAGGGAAATCAGAAAATGTCCGTACTCGTCAATTCCAACACCCGCGTCATCTGCCAGGGCTTCACCGGCAGCCAAGGCACCTTCCACTCCGAACAGGCCATCGCTTACGGCACCAAGATGGTCGGCGGCGTCACCCCCGGCAAAGGCGGCACGCTGCACCTGAACCTGCCGGTCTTCGACTCGGTCCATGACGCGAAGAAGGCGACCGAGGCCAATGCTTCGGTGATCTATGTCCCGCCGCCCTTCGCCGCCGACTCGATCCTCGAGGCGATTGACGCCGAGATGGAGCTGATCGTCTGCATCACCGAAGGCATCCCGGTTCTCGACATGATGAAGGTCAAGCGCGCCCTTCTGAACTCCAAATCCCGGCTGATCGGGCCGAACTGCCCCGGTGTGATGACCCCCGGCGAATGCAAGATCGGCATCATGCCGGGCAGCATTTTCTCCAAGGGTTCGGTCGGCGTCGTCTCGCGTTCGGGCACCCTGACCTATGAGGCCGTCAAGCAGACGACCGATGTCGGCCTTGGCCAATCCTCCGCCGTGGGCATCGGCGGCGACCCGATCAAAGGGTCGGAGCATATCGACATCCTCGAGATGTTCCTCGCCGATCCGGAGACCCATTCGATCATCATGATCGGTGAAATCGGCGGCTCCGCCGAGGAAGAGGGCGCGCAGTTCCTGGCCGACGAGAAGAAGCGCGGCCGCTGGAAGCCCACCGCCGGCTTCATCGCAGGACGCACCGCCCCCGCCGGCCGCCGCATGGGCCACGCCGGCGCCATCGTCGCCGGTGGCAAGGGTGACGCGGAATCGAAGATCGAGGCGATGAAGTCCGCCGGCATCATCGTCGCCGACAGCCCCGCGACGCTGGGTGAGGCCGTGATGAAGGCTTTGGGCAAGTAGAGCGGGGGTTACCCCGCCTTGTGAAGCAAGGGCGGAAAAGAATGGCTTCGGTTCAGTGGCGTAACATCTTCAGGACTTCCCCGGCGATCTTCGCCGGGTTCCTTGTGTTGTCCGCCTGTGAAGAAGCGCCTTCTCCGCCCGTATCAGCCGGCCCGCCCGCCGCGCCTCAAGGGATCGAGCCGGTCACAGGCCTCCCTAAGTCGGCGCTTGTCATAGTAGAGGGAATACCTGACCCGACAGAATATGGGCGCATGGCCTACTACATTGTCTATTACGCCGGCAAACTGTCGCTCGATCAACTGAGGTCCGGAGCCGCCCGAGTTTGTAGCTACCGGGGCATGAGACTCACGCATGTCCGAGACCAAGCCCCGGAATTCCCCGAACGCTCACTGCCGAACACCCGGCACTATCTCTTCCATTGCGCCTGACCAACCGGACAGCTTTCCCGCCAATGAGGCATCCAAAATGACCGAACAAACCCCCAACGCCGCCTTCAACGCCTCCTCCTTCCTGCAGGGGGCCAATGCCGATTACATCGACCAGCTGGCGGCGCGTTATGCCGATGATCCGGCTGCCGTCGATGCGCAATGGGCCGAATTCTTCCGCCTTCTGGGCGACACCGGGCTGGAGCAGAAGCGCGCCGCCGAAGGCCCGTCCTGGGCCCGCAAGGACTGGCCGCCGCAGCCCGCCGATGATCTGACCGCCGCCCTGACCGGCGAATGGCCGGTCGAGGTCAAGGCCTCGGCCAAGAAGATCACCGAGAAGGCGGCTGAGAAGGGCATCTCGCTGACCGATGCCCAGGTGCGCCGCGCCGTCCTCGATTCCGTCCGCGCCATCATGCTGATCCGCGCCTACCGGATCCGCGGCCACCTCGCCGCCGATCTCGACCCGCTGGGCATCGTCGAACGCGGCAACCACCCGGAGCTGGACCCGGCCTCCTACGGCTTCACCGAAGCCGACATGGACCGCCCGATCTTCATCGACATGGTGCTGGGGCTGGAAATGGCCTCGATGCGCCAGATCGTCGAGATGGTGAAGCGCACCTATTGCGGCACTTTCGCGCTGCAATACATGCATATCTCGGACCCCGAACAAGCCGCCTGGCTGAAAGAGCGGATCGAGGGCTATGGCAAGGAAATCGCCTTCACCCGCGAGGGCCGCAAGGCGATCCTGAACAAGCTGGTCGAGGCCGAGGGCTACGAGAAGTTCCTCCATGTCAAATACATGGGCACCAAGCGTTTCGGCCTTGATGGCGCCGAAGCCCTGATCCCGGCGCTTGAGCAGATCATCAAGCGCGGCGGCAATCTTGGCGTGCGCGAGATCAACTTCGGCATGCCGCACCGGGGCCGGTTGAACGTCTTGGCCAACGTGCTGCAAAAGCCCTACAAGGCGATCTTCAACGAATTCCAGGGCGGTTCCTACAAGCCCGAGGATGTCGACGGTTCGGGCGACGTGAAGTACCACCTCGGCGCCTCGTCGGACCGCAACTTCGATGGCAACATCGTCCACCTGTCCCTGACCGCCAACCCCTCGCACCTTGAGGCGGTCAACCCGGTGGTTCTGGGCAAGGTCCGCGCCAAGCAGGACCAGTACAACGACACCGACCGCCACCAGGTCCTGCCGATCCTGCTGCACGGCGATGCGGCCTTTGCGGGCCAGGGCGTCGTGGCGGAATGCTTTGGCCTGTCGGGTCTGAAAGGTCACCGCACCGGCGGCACGATCCATGTCGTGGTCAACAACCAGATCGGTTTCACCACCGCGCCGTCCTATTCGCGCTCCTCGCCCTACCCGACCGACATCGCCCTGATGGTGGAAGCCCCGATCTTCCACGTCAACGGCGACGACCCGGAAGCCGTGGTCCATGCCGCCAAGGTCGCGACCGAATTTCGCCAGACCTTCCACAAGGATGTCGTCATCGACATCTTCTGCTACCGCCGCTTCGGTCACAACGAAGGCGACGAGCCGATGTTCACGAACCCGGCGATGTATGGCCGGATCCGCAAGCAGAAGACCACGCTGCAGCTTTATGCCGAACGTCTGGTGGCTGACGGGCTGATCCCGGAGGGCGAGATCGACGACATGAAGGCCGCCTTCCAGGCCACGCTGAACGCCGAATACGAGGCCGGCAAGACCTACAAGCCCAACAAGGCCGACTGGCTCGACGGGCGCTGGAAGAACATGCAGCCGAAGGATCTGACCTCCTATCAGCGCGGCGAAACCTGGATCAAGCCGGAGACCATGGCCGAAGTCGGCGCCGCCCTGACCCGCGTGCCCGAGGCCTTCGACATCCACAAGACCGTCGCGCGCCAGCTCGACGCCAAGAAAGAGATGTTCGCCACCGGCAAGGGTTTCGACTGGGCGACGGCCGAGGCCCTGGCCTTCGGCTCCTTGGTCACCGAGGGCTTCCCGGTCCGCCTCTCCGGTCAGGACTGCACCCGCGGCACCTTCAGCCAGCGCCACTCGGCCTTTGTCGACCAGATCACCGAAGAGCGCTACTACCCGCTCAACCACATCCGCCCCGGCCAGGCGCGGTATGAGGTGATCGACTCGATGCTGTCGGAATATGCGGTTCTGGGCTTTGAATACGGCTATTCGGTTGCCGAACCCAATGCCCTGACCATGTGGGAGGCGCAGTTCGGCGACTTCGCCAATGGCGCGCAGATCATGTTCGACCAGTTCATCTCGTCGGGCGAATCGAAATGGCTGCGGATGTCGGGTCTGGTCTGCCTTCTGCCGCATGGCTTTGAAGGTCAGGGGCCGGAGCACTCCTCCGCCCGTCTGGAACGCTTCCTGCAATCCTCGGCGCATGACAACTGGATCGTGGCAAACTGCTCGACCCCGGCCAACTATTTCCACATCCTGCGCCGCCAGATGCACCGCGACTTCCGCAAGCCGCTCATCCTGATGACGCCGAAATCGTTGCTGCGTCACCCGATGTGCATTTCGGATGCGTCGGACTTCGTCGACGGCTCGACCTTCCACCGCGTCCTCTGGGACGATGCGCAACAGGGCCATTCGACGACCGAGCTGGTCGCCGATGACCAGATCAAGCGCGTCGTCCTCTGCTCGGGCAAGGTCTACTACGACCTTCTGGCCGAACGCGACGCGCGCGGGCTGACCGACACCTATATCCTGCGGGTCGAACAGCTTTACCCGGTGCCGACCATCTCGCTCACCACCGAAATGTCGCGCTTCCCGAACGCCTCCTTCGTCTGGTGCCAGGAAGAACCGAAGAACCAGGGCGCCTGGGCCTTCATCGAACCCGAACTTGAAGTGCTGCTGACCAAGATCGGCGCCAAGACCCCGCGTCCGCGCTATGCCGGTCGCAACGCCTCGGCATCGCCCGCCACCGGGCTTGCCAGCACCCACAAGGCCGAACAACAAGCCCTCGTCAACGCCGCGTTGAGCTGAGAGTCCAAGGAGAAGACTATGACCGACGTAATGGTGCCCACCCTGGGCGAAAGTGTCACCGAAGCCACCGTCTCGACCTGGTTCAAGAAACCCGGCGATGCGGTGAAACAGGACGAGATGCTCTGCGAGCTTGAGACCGACAAGGTCTCGGTCGAAGTCCCGAGCCCGGTGAACGGCGTTCTGGCCGAGATCCTGGCGCCCGAGGGCATGACCGTGGCGGCCAACGCGCGCCTCGCCATCGTGACCGAGGGCGCCACGGCGACGCCCAAACCCGCAGCCCCGGCCGCGGCACCCGCGCCCGCCCCTGCCCCGGCCCCCGCCGCCAAGGATGTCGAGGATGCCCCCGCCGCCAAGAAGGCGATGGCCGAAGCGGGCCTTTCGCCCGATCAGGTCACCGGCACCGGCCGCGATGGCCGCATCATGAAGGAAGACGTGGCCAAGGCCGCCGCAGCCCCGGTTGTGGCTGCCGCTGCCGCCGTCACGCCGGCCCCGGTCGCCATCCCGCGCGCCCCCGTGCCCGCCGATGACGCCGCCCGCGAAGAGCGCGTCAAGATGACCCGCCTGCGCGCCACCATCGCCAAGCGCCTGAAGGACGCGCAAAACACCGCCGCCATGCTGACCACCTATAACGAGGTCGACATGTCGGGCATCATGGAGCTGCGCAACACCTACAAGGACCAGTTCGAGAAGAAGCACGGCGTCAAGCTCGGCTTCATGTCCTTCTTCGTCAAAGCCTGTATCCACGCGCTGAAGGAAATCCCCGAGGTCAATGCCGAGATCGACGGTCAGGACGTGGTCTACAAGAACTTCGTCCACATGGGCGTGGCCGTGGGCACCCCCAACGGCCTCGTCGTGCCAGTCCTGCGCGACGCCGACCAGATGAGCTTTGCCGGCATCGAGAAGAAGATCGCCGAACTGGGTGCCCGCGCCCGCGACAACAAGCTGACCATGGCCGACATGCAGGGCGGCTCCTTCACCATCTCGAACGGCGGGGTCTATGGTTCGCTCATGTCCTCGCCGATCCTGAACCCGCCGCAATCGGGCATTCTGGGGATGCACAAGATCCAGGACCGCCCGGTCGTGGTCGGTGGCCAGATCGTGATCCGCCCGATGATGTATCTTGCGCTGAGCTACGACCACCGCATCGTCGACGGCAAGGGCGCCGTGACCTTCCTGGTGCGGGTGAAAGAGGCGCTCGAAGATCCGCGCCGTCTGTTGATGGACCTGTGATAGCATCGGTCGGGATGGGCGATCCCGCCCTTCCCGACCCGGCCCCCCCGCTGGCCAGAACAGGAGCATGCTATGTCTACCGAACTTGGTATTCTCGGGATTTACGGCCTCGTGACCGTGGCCACAATTCTCATTCAGGTCCTTGCCGCCCTGCCGCAAGTCGGCCTGATGGCCATGTTCACACCGCGTGACGACTTTCCCAAGCTGACCGGCGTCGCCGGGCGCCTCGACCGGGCCCAGCTGAACAGCGTCATCGCGCTGGCCATGTTTGCTCCGGCGGTGCTGATCCTCGCCCACAAAGGGATCACGACGCCGACCACCCTGCTCTGCGCCCAGATCTTCCTGGTGGCCCGCATCCTCTATGTCTTGCTCTATGCCGCGGGCATCCCGGTCGCCCGCACCCTAGTCTGGACCATCGGCTTTGCCGCCACGGCCTGGCTCTACATCGCCGGATTGTAATGACCCCCGAACTCACCGCCCTCACCCTCGCCGCCCTGTTGCAGGTCGTCCAGTTCGCGCTCTTCGCCGCCCCGGCGAATATCGAGTTGACCCCGGCCTATACCTGCAGCCCGCGCGATCTGCCGCCGCCCCGCCCCCTCTCCCGGGTCTCGGGCCGGCTGCAACGGGCGCTGAACAACCATTTCGAAGCGCTGATCCTCTTCACCATCGCCGTTCTGGTGGTAACCCTTTCCCACCAGTCCTCCGGCCTCACCGCCGCCTGCGGCTGGACCTACCTCGCCGCCCGTGTCCTCTATATCCCCGCTTACGCCTTCGGCTGGACGCCCTGGCGCTCGGCGATCTGGGCTCTGGGCCTCCTCGCAACCATTTTGATGCTGCTGGCCGCCTTGCTGTAGTTTTGTCTTCACCAAAGGAAGACAAAAGGAAGACGCAAGGAAGACGCCAAAAACCTGAAGGAAAAGACCATGGCAGAGTTTGATGTGATCGTGATCGGCAGCGGCCCCGGCGGCTATGTCTGCGCCATTCGCTGCGCCCAGCTGGGCCTGAAAACCGCCGTGGTCGAGGGGCGCGACACCCTCGGCGGCACCTGCCTCAACATCGGCTGCATCCCGTCCAAGGCCTTGCTGAACGCGACGCACCACCTGCACGAAGTCCATGAAAACTTTGAGAAAATGGGCCTGATGGGCGCAGCACCCACGGTCGATTGGGCCAAGATGCAAGCCTACAAGCAGGATGTGGTGAACGGCAACACCAAGGGCATCGAATTCCTGTTCAAGAAGAACAAGATCACCTGGCTGAAAGGCTGGGGCACCATCCCGGCAGCCGGTCAGGTCAAGGTCGGGGATGAGGTCCATTCCGCGAAAAACGTCATCATCGCAACGGGTTCCGAGCCGTCTTCCCTCCCCGGCGTGACGGTGGACGAGGTCAATGTCGTCACCTCCACCGGCGCCCTGACCCTGGCCGGCATTCCCAAGACCATGACCGTGATCGGCGCCGGCGTCATCGGGCTGGAACTTGGCTCGGTCTATGCCCGCCTCGGCACGCAAGTGACCGTGGTCGAATATCTCGATGCCATCACCCCCGGCATGGATGCCGAGGTGCAGAAGTCCTTCCAGAAAATCCTGACAAAACAAGGGCTCAAGTTCATCCTCGGCGCCGCGGTGCAGGGCGTTTCGGGAACCACCACCACCTACAAACTCCGCAAGGACGACAGCGAGGCGACACTGACCGCCGATGTCGTCCTGGTCGCCACCGGCCGCAAACCCTATACCGCCGGCCTCGGACTGGAGGCCCTGGGGGTCGAGATGGGGCCGCGCGGCACGATCAAGACCGACGCGCATTTTGCCACCAATATCAAGGGCATCTACGCCATTGGTGATGCGGTTGCCGGCCCGATGCTGGCCCACAAGGCCGAGGACGAGGGCATGGCCGTTGCCGAAAACGTCGCCGGCAAGCACGGTCACGTTAACTACGGGGTAATCCCTGGTGTGATATACACCACCCCGGAAGTCGCCAGCGTGGGGTCTACCGAAGAACAGCTGAAAGAACAGGGCCGCGCCTACAAGGTCGGCAAATTCCCCTTCATGGGCAACGCCCGCGCCAAGGCCGTCTTCCAGGGCGAAGGCTTCGTCAAGATCCTCGCCGATGCCGCAACCGACCGCATCCTCGGCTGCCACATCATCGGCCCGGGCGCCGGCGACATCATCCACGAGATCTGCGTGGCGATGGAGTTTGGCGCCTCGGCCCAGGATGTGGCGCTCACCTGCCACGCCCACCCCACCTATAGCGAGGCCGTCCGCGAAGCTGCCCTCGCCTGCGGCGACGGCGCGATCCACGCGTGACCTGAAGAAAGGGCCGTAACCCCTTTCATTGGTCCATAAATATCCCACGGGGGTGCGGGGGTGTGAAACCCCCGCTCCTCCGGCCAAAGACAGGCGCTGCCCGCTCCGCCCTATCGTTCGGTCAGCTTCAACTCGATCCGCCGGTTCTGCGCCCGCGCTTCCAGGGTCGCGCCCGCGACCACCGGCTGGTACTGGCCAAAGCCCGCCGCCGCCAGCCTGTCGGGCGGAAAGCCCAGCACATCGGTCATGTAGCGCACCACCGACAGAGCCCGCGCCTGGCTCAGCTCCCAATTGTCCTTGAACAGCCCGGTGCCCGACAGGGGCACGTCATCGGTATGGCCATCAACCCGGATGATCCAGTTGATCCCCGGCGGGATTTGCGGCACCACCTGTTTCAGCGTCGCCACAACCGAGGCGATCTGCGTCTGCCCCTCGGGTGCAAGATCCGCCGCCCCCGGCTGGAACAGCACTTCGGAGGAGAAGACGAACCGGTCCCCCACCACCCGCACGCCGGGTTGGCCGGACAGAAGCTTCGACAATTCCCCAAAGAATTCCGAACGATATTTCGACAGGTCCTGATTTTCCGCCTTCAGCCGGGCGGCCTCGGCGGCCTCAAGCTCGGCCCTTTGCTTCTGCTCGGCGGCGACCTGGGCCAAGGCGGCGTTCAACTGGCTGCCAAGCGCCTGGATCTGCACATTGTTCGCGCTGTCCTTGGCGGCAGAGGCGTCGAGCATGCCCTGCAACTGCGCCAGTTGTGCCCGCAGCGCCACCATCTGCTGGTTGAGCAGCGTCACATTGCGCGCCTGTTCGGCCAGTTGCTGATCCTTCTGCGACAGGATCTTCTGCGCCTCGGCCAGGGCCGCATCCTTCTGGCCTTGACCATTGGCCTCGGCGGCCTTGGCGGCTTCGGCTGCGGCCAGAAGGGTCAGCGTATCCTCGGCCTTCTTGCGCTGCGCTTCCAGGTTCAGGGTCATCGCGGTCAGTTCTGCGTCGGAGTTCTTGAGCTTCTCGCGCAGGGCCTCGGCGGCGGCGGCATCGGCCAGACGCTGCTTTTCGGCATCGCTGAGTTGCCCCTGCAAGGCGACCGCCTGCCCCTGCACCACGGCCAGATTGCTATCCTTGTCAGAGGCTTGACGCTTCAGATCCGCAATCAGCGCCTCCAGCGCGTCGCGGCGGGCGGCAGCAAGGCGGGCGGCTTCGGCCCCGGCGTCAATCTCGTCCCGCGCCTTGGCGAGGGCGAGGTTCATCGCCTCCTTCTCGGTGATCAGCTTGCTCTCCGCCGCCTGCAGATCGGCGACCGAGGCGGTCAGCGTGCCGATCTGGCCCTTTTGCGCAGCACTTTCGGCCAGAAGGCCCGCCACCTGCTGCTCGAAACTGGCGATCTTGCCCTGCGCCGCCGAAAGCTCGCCCTCTTTCGCGGTCAGTTCGGTGGTCAGGTTGGCCACCAGCGCGGATTGCTTTTGCCCCTCGGCCACGGCTGCATCAAGACTGGCGCGCAAGGTACCGACCTGATTGGACAAATCGGTGGATTTGGCCTTCTCCAGCCCCAGCGCATTGGCCAGCTGCGCCACCTGATCGTTCAGCTGGGTCAGCTCGCTGCTTTGGGTGTTGATCGTATCGCGCAGCACCGATTGGGCCACCGTCAGGATGGTCAGCACGAACATCAGCACCATCAAGAGCGTTGTCACCGCATCGACGAATCCCGCCCAGATATTCGGCCCCTCGCGGCGGCGGCGGCTCAGACCCATGGCCTAGCCCCGCCCGACCGTACCGCGCGACAGGGCGCGGATCGCCGTGGTCAGCGCGGTCAGATCGCCGCGCAGATCGGCRATGCTCTCCTGCCGTCCGGCCGAGATTTCCTCAAGGATCCGCAGCAGTTGCACGTCGATCGAGCGCAGCCGCATCCGGCTTTCGGCATCGGTATAGCCCTGCGCCGCCCCCTCGGTCGGGGTCAGGGCGACCAGAAGCTTTTCCTGCCCCGCGGCGATCCGGTTCAAGGCGGCAAGCTGACCGCTTTCCGCCTCCATCCCCTTGGCAAGGCGGCGGATCGACTGGGCCAGCTCGCCAATCCGGTCCTCGCCCTGCTGGCGGCTTTGTTCGGCCTGGGCATAGATGGTCTGCATCACCTCGATCTGGCCGGCCATATGGTCGAGAAGCTGGATCATCACGCCCTGATCGGCGCCACCTTCGCCCTCGCCACCGGCATAGCCCAGCCTTGTGATCGAGGAGACCCATTCCTCCAGCTCGCGGTAAAAGCGGTTCTGGCCATGGCTGGCGAAAAGCTCCAGCAACCCCACGACCAGCGACCCCGCAAGACCCATCAGCGAGGAGGAAAACGCCGTGCTCATGCCACCCAACTGCTGCTGCAGGCCCGCCATCAGCTTGGTGAAAATCTCCACCCCGGTCTCACCCGCCTGCGGGGCCAGCGATTTCAGCGTGCCGACGATCGCCGGGATCGTGGTGGCAAGCCCATAGAAGGTGCCCAGAAGACCCAGGAAAATCAGAAGGTTGGTCAGATAACGCGTGATGTCGCGCGCCTCGTCGATCCGGGTTGCAACCGATTCCAGGATCGAATGCGCGTTGGACGAAGTGATCTGCTTCTTGCTTTCGCGGGAACGCAGCAGCGCCGCCAGGGGCGCCAGAAGCCGCGGCGGATGCGCGTCTTCGGTGCCCGGCACTTCATTGGCGAAATTCTCGATCCAGCGCACCGACTGGATCAGGATCAGCACCTGCCAGAAGCAGGTCAGGATCCCCAGCGTGAAAACCCCGATGATGAAGGCGTTGAGCCAGGGGTTGGTGTGCAGGATCTCCAGCACCTCGTCGCGGATCAGCCAGCCGCCAGCGCCGACCAAGGCCAGCGCCAGAAGCATGGCGACGATCTGACGGACCGGTTGCGTGAAAGAGATTGCTGCGGAGTCTTGCTGTGTCATGCCTGATTTCGGCCCGTTTGCCTGCTTTGGCCTCAACAATAGCAGGCCCACCCCGGCTGCCAAGCGAAAGCGGCCTAAGCGCCGATTTCCCTCACCATTGTGGCCAGTTGGTCCAGATCGGCATCAGCAATACCCAGTTCCGCCAGATGTGCGGCCGTAGCGAAAAGGTAGTCGCGGTTGGCCCCGCGCTTGCCCGTGGCGGCAGCGATGGTTTCCGCCTGTTCGGCCAGCGTCAACCCGCCGCAATACTGCACATGGTCGGGGTCGATGACATAGGTCAGCGCGCTCACCCTGCGGGCGTCGCGCGTGGTCAGGTCCAGCCAGGTCTCCAGATAGGCCGAAGAGATCAGCTCGCGTTCGCGCAGGGCGGCCAGGGTCTCGGCCTCTGCCCCCGGCGTCACGCGAAAGGCCACGCCGTCACAAAAGGCCCCCGGCGCGCTGTCGAGGGCCAGGACCAGCCCCATCCGCTCCGGCGTGCCGCGATGGTGGATCGAGCGCATGCAGAAGCTGCGGTGCCAGCCTGCCGCCCGCGCCACCACCCGTTCGGCGACCGGGAAGCCCGGATCCCAGATCAGCGAACCATAGCCAAAGACCCAAAGCGCTTCCGTCATCAACTGGCCCTTTCGAAGTCTCCCCTGTAAACACCAGCAAAGCGCCAAGGAAAAGGGGCCGGATCGACATGCGGGCAGTGCGGTATCTCTTGTGGCTGGTGTTGGGCCTCGGCCTCGTCTGGGGCGGCTACTGGTTCGTCGGCGCCCGGGCGGTCGAACAGCAGGCGCGCGACTGGTTCGAAGAGCAAAAGGCCCGGGGTCTGGTGGCCGAAAACGATGGCATCGCAGTGGCGGGCTTTGCCGACCGCTTCGATCTGACGGTGACGGGGGTGCATCTGGCCGACCCGGACAGCGGCTGGGGCTGGCAGGCCCCCTTCGCGCAGGTCTTCGCGATGACCTGGAAGCCCTGGCACCTGATCGCCGCCCTGCCGCATGATCAGGTGATCACGGTGCCGGGCGGCCAGAAGGTCACGCTCACCTCCAGCCGCCTGATGGCGAGCCTCCTCGTCTCGCCCACCCCCGCCCTGCCCCTGCGCCGCGCCGTGGTCGAGGGCGAGGGGCTCAGCTTCGCCTCGGACGCGGGCTGGAGCCTCTCGGCCGACAAGACCGTGCTGGCGGCCGAGGGCCTGACCAGCCCGGCCAATAGCCTGCGGCTGGGCGCTGATCTGACCCGGGTCACGCTGCCCGCCAGCCTGTCGGCGGTGGCCGACCTCGGCCCGGTCTTGGCCAGCCTGCACCTCGACGCCGCCGTCACCCTCTCACAGCCCATCGACCGCAACCTCGACCGGCCCGAACTGCGCGACCTGACGCTGACGCTGGCCCATGCGGTCTGGGGCCCTTTGGAGCTTTCGGCCGCAGGCCACCTCGCGCCGGATGCGAATGGCCTGGCCGAGGGCAAGATCGACCTTGACCTCAAAGGCTGGCGCAGCCTGCCCGCCGTCGCCGTGGCTTTGGGTCTGGTCCCGCCGGAGAACGAGGTCACCGTGCAGCGCGTGCTGGAATTCCTGTCCAAGACCGGACCCGACCCCGACACGCTGCACCTGCCTGTGACCTTCAAATCCGGTCAGATGGCCCTCGGCCCGGTCCAGATCGGCCCCGCCCCCCGCCTGAATTGACCCCCCGATTTCATCCAGACCGAAATATCCTCGGGGTGGTCCGGAAGGGGCGGAAAGCCCCTCCGGCAGGGGGGTTCGGGGGGGCTGGCCCCCCCGACACCTCCGCCGGCTGCAAGCCCCACCCCGCCGGCGGCAAGCCCAACTTCAGTGGCAGTAATCCCGCCCGCCATGATGCGAGACGTCAAAGTGGATGTGGTTCTCGTGATAGCCATCCGACCCCGGCCCGAGGATGGTGTGAAACGTCCCACAGCCCGCCTTCTGCGCCGCCCGGATCTGGGCTCCGTAATTGCTGGCCACGGTATAGGTCCGGCCGGATTTCGTCACAAAGCTCGCGATATCAATCGCCTGCCCCAGCCCATGGACCGAGGTCTGCGCCCCGCGCACATTGTTGCGCGACCGGCAGGAATAGCTGTCGGCCACGTTCAGCGCGACGATCTGGTTCTGGAACGCCGGTTGCAGTCCCTTCGTGATCCAGTTTGACAGGGCCGTGGCCTCTTCGCAGTTGATCGTGGCGGGTGGGCTCAGCGTCACGCCTGCGACTTGCGTGACCAGAACCGGCTCTGCCACGTTGCAGCCCTTGACCTTGGAGTTGATCGGCGCCAGCGCCTTGCCCTTGATGTCGGCCCGCTGGCAGAGCGCGCCTTTCAGCGTCGGCGGTGCCGGGGATTGGGCGGCGGGCGGCAGCGCCACAGGCGTCACCTCGGGCAGCGGCGCGACCTGAGGCTGCGCTGCGGCAAACTCCGGCCGCGGCGGCGGGCGGATCAGCGGCAAGGCCGCCACCGTGGCCGTCAGGCCGGACAGTTCGGGCGGGCGCGGCATCGGGTGCAGCCCGCCCGGCGCGCCCTGCGCCTGAGCCAGGCCCGCGCTCACCAGCCAAAGCACAACCATGGCTTTGCGCTGGCCCATGCCTAGGACCCGGCCTTTGACGCGGGTGTGCGGCCGAAATCGGGGGCGGAGGTGTCCTGCCCGGCCTCGATGATGCCGCGGCGGATCGCGCGGGTGCGGGTGAAATAATCGTGCAGGTGATCGCCATCCCCCATCCGGATCGCGCGCTGCAGCACGAAAAGCTCTTCAGCAAACCGGCCGAGGATGTCCAGAACCGCGTCCTTGTTGGTCAGGAACACATCGCGCCACATCGTGGGGTCTGAGGCCGCGATCCGGGTGAAATCGCGAAAGCCGGTGGCGGAATACTGGATGACTTCCGAGTTCGAGACCTGCGCCAGGTGATCTGCCACGCCCACCATCGTATAGGCAATCAGGTGCGGCGTATGGCTGACCACGGCCAGCACCAGGTCATGGTGCGGCGCATCCATCGTGTCGACCTTGGCGCCCATTCCCTCAAGAAACCTGCGCAGCCGTGCCAAAGCGGCCGGGTCGCCGTCCTCCGGCGGGGTCAGAAGCCACCAGCGGTTCTGGAACAGCGTCGCAAAGCCCGCACGGGGCCCGGAATATTCGGTGCCTGCCATCGGGTGGCCGGGGATGAAATGCACGCCCTCGGGCATATGCGGCTGGACCGCCGCGATCACCGCCTGCTTGACCGAACCCACGTCCGTGACCGTGGCGCCGGGCGCGAGGTGCGGGGCGATCTCGATGGCCAGAGCCTCCATCGCACCGACCGGCACCGCCAGCACCACCAGATCGGCACCGGCGACTGCCTCGGCCGCCGTCGCGTAAACCCGGTCACAGAGGCCAATTTCCAGCGCCGTCGCCCGGGTCGCCTCGGATTTGGCGTGGCCCACGATCTCGGCCGCAAGGCCCCCCGCCCGCATCGCATGCGCCATCGACGAGGCGATCAGCCCAAGGCCGATCAAGGCAACCCGCTGGTAGATCACCGTCATTTCATTCCCTTGAACTGGGCGATGGCATGGGCGACGCGGCGGCAGCTGGATTCGTCACCGATGGTGATGCGCAGGCAATGCGGCAGCTTGTAGCTCGACACCCGGCGCACGATCAGGCCCTGACCTTGCAGGAACAGATCGCAGGCCTCGGCCTCTTCGGGGCTGGCGAAACGGGCGAGGATGAAATTCGCCATCGAGGTGTCCGAAGGCACGCCCAGCTCGGCCAAAGCCAGCGCCAGCCAGTGCCGCATGCGGGCGTTCTCGGTCCGGCATTTGGTCACATAATCCTGATCGCGCACCGCAGCTTCGGCGACCTCCAGCTGGGTGTTGGACAGGTTGAAGGGCCCGCGGATGCGGTTCAGCACGTCGATGATGGCTTTCGGGCCATAGCCCCAGCCGACGCGCAAGCCGCCCAGACCATAGATCTTGGAGAAAGTCCGCGTCATCACCACATTCTCGCGCCGGTCGACCAGCGCCGCGCCGCCATCATAACCCTCGACGAACTCGGCATAGGCGCCATCCAGCACCAGGATGGCCTGGGCGGGCAGGCCCGCGGCCAGGCGCTCGACCTCGGCGGCAGAGATCATCGTGCCGGTCGGGTTGTTCGGGTTGGCGATGAAGACCAGCCTTGTGCGGCGGTTGCAGGCGCGCAGGATCGCGTCAACATCCGTCATCCGCTCGCGTTCCGGCACTTCGACCGGGGTGGCGCCCGCCGCCATTGCAGAGATGCGGTACATCAGGAACCCGTGTTCGGTATAAACCACCTCGTCCTTCGGCCCGGCATAGGCCTGGCACAGGAAATGGATGATCTCGTCCGAGCCCACGCCGCAGATCACCCGCGCGGCCTGCAGGCCATGCGCATCGGCAATCGCATTGCGCAAGGACAGATGGTCGGTCGAGGGATAGCGGTGGATCTGGTGGACCGAGCGCTGGAACGCGTCCTTGGCCCGGTCGGAGGGGCCGAAAGGGTTCTCGTTGGACGACAGCTTGACCGCATTGGCCACGCCCGCGACCGAGGCCTTGCCCCCTTCGTAAAGGGCAATGTCCATGATCCCGGGCTGCGGATGGATAGCGTCGTTCATGAAAATCCTCGGTACATTCGCCGCGGGTTGTAGCCGCCGGACGCTATGAAGGCCAGTCCGAAAAAAGGCCCGCCGCACCGCCTCCGCATGGCGGTGCTGCGGACCGTGGTCTCAATGGCTGGGCGAACGGGCCGAGAGCCAGTCCATCAGCGCCAGCAGCACGCCCGAGACGACGAAAGCCAGGTGCACGATGACCATGTAGCGCAGGGTATCAAGGTTGATCGGATGTTCGGTGTCATGGCCAAGCTCCATGAAGACCTTGAGCAGATGGATCCCGGAAATCGCCACGATCGAGGCGATCAGCTTCATCTTCAGCCCCGAGAAGTCGACCTTGCCCATCCACGAGGGCCGGTCCTTGGCATCTTCCAGATCCAGCTTCGAGACGAAATTCTCGTAACCGGAAAAGATCACGATCAGCATCAGGTTGGCGGCCAGCGACATGTCGATCAGGGACAGGATCGACAGGATCCCTTCATCGGCCGACATCTCGAAGACATGGGGCACGATTTCGACGGTTTCGCGGATGAAGATGACGGTCAGCATCGCGAGCGAGATCACGAGGCACAGATACATCGGCGCCATCAGCCAGCGTGAGGCGAAGAGCATTTGTTCGAACCGGCCCTCGACCGATTTGATGCGCTTGTCGCGCGCCTGGGGGGAATTGGGCATGGGGCAATCCTTGTCTGCAATTTTGCGCGCACCCTGCCAGAAAGCAAAAGGGCCCGCCAGACGGCGAGCCCTTCGATCCCTGCAAAAAATGCCGGATCAGTTCTTGGCGTAGTATTCGACCACGAGGTTCGGTTCCATCTTCACCGGATAGGGCACATCGCCCAGGCCCGGGGTGCGGACGAACTTCACAACCAGCTTCTGCTGGTCGATCTCGATGTAGTCGGGCACGTCACGCTCGGTCAGGGCCAGAGCTTCGGTGATGACGGCGAGCTGCTTGGACTTCTGCGCCACTTCGATCACGTCGCCTTCGTTCACCCGGTAGGACGCGATGTTGACGCGCTTGCCGTTGACGGTGACGTGGCCGTGGTTGACGAACTGGCGGGCCGCAAACACGGTCGGCACCAGCTTGGCGCGGTAGACCACCGCATCAAGACGACGTTCCAGCAGACCGATCAGGGCCTCACCGGTGTCGCCGCGCTGACGTTCAGCGTCCGAGTAGATCTTGCGGAACTGCTTTTCGGTCAGGTCGCCGTAGTAACCCTTCAGCTTTTGCTTGGCGCGCAGCTGGGTGCCGAAGTCGGACAGTTTGTTCTTGCGGCGCTGGCCGTGCTGGCCGGGGCCATATTCGCGCTTGTTCACCGGGGACTTCGGACGGCCCCAGATGTTTTCGCCCATGCGGCGGTCAATCTTGTACTTGGCAGACGTGCGTTTGGTCACGGCTGATCTCCTTCTTTGAACGTGAAGGGCGTTGTCCTTTGACCTGACCCTTTGCAGGGCTTCGGTCCGACAGGGTTCTTCTTGCGAAGGCCACCAACACCAATGAAAAGCCCCGGACTCTCATCCGGGACTGGGGCGGCTTATAGAGGAGGCTTCGGCGGAGTCAACCGCCCGTCGCGCCAGCGTCACATCTTCATGTCATGGCGCAGGATCGCAGCCTCGGGTCCCGAGAGGTTGCGCCGGGCATGATCGCCATAGAGATGCGGGTTGTCCAGAAGCTGTGGGAAAAGCCCGAGCAGCCCCTCGCGCTGCACCGGGTCCAGCGCGTCGAGGGCGGCATTGGCCGGGTGGAAGCTTTCGGTCGCCATGCCATTGGCCCAGATCACGTTGTGACGGTCCAAAAGCACATGGATATAGGTCACCTCGCGCAGCACGCGGTCGACCGTGATCGTCTGGTCATTGATCAGATCCTCGGCCGCGACCAGCACTTCATCGGTGATGAACAGGGCCCGCGCCGCCGGACCTGCCAGCAACATCCGGTGCTGCGGACTGACCAGCAGGTCGGGGTCGGGCCGGTCGGGCCCCAAAGCACCAGCGCGAAAGCGGATCGGGCGCAGGTGCGGCATCGCGTGGAGGCGGGCGCCGGTCATCCGGCGCTGGCCCTGCCACAGGACGGGTTGCGCGCCGTTGTCGCGGGTCAGGACCAGATCGCCCTCCCGCAGATGCTCGATCAGGCGCGGGCCAGTCGGGGTCGCAAGCCGGGTGCCGGGGGTGAAGCAGATCACCCCGCCGCCATCACGCTTGGCCACCCGCCCCCGGTCGATCGCCAGCTGCACCACCCACAGATCCTGATCCGCGGGCGGCATCCGGCCGAAGGCCATCAGCAAGGGCGTGCCCCGGTCGGCCGGGTAGAGCAAGGTCAGCGTAAAGCTTTCGCGTCCGTCGGTCACGACGAGGCCCTGATCGGTGCGCCAATCGCCGTCCGAGGGTTCAGCCTGCGGTCCCCTCGCCCGGCCCGCCGCTCCGATCAGACGCCGCACGACCTGCGCCGCCCGGCGCCGCACCTCGGCCACGCCTTCCGCCCCATCGAGCCGCAGCACGTCCTGCGGGCCATCCACGCACTGCGCCGTCCCGGTCCAGCGCCAGACATCCCCGAGCGCGAGCGCCTCCAGCGGCGCGGCGCTCTGGCCGTCCGATTCCGTCTGTGACCATGAAATGACGAACGTGCCCGATGAGCCCGTTTTCATGCCTGTCCTGCCCGCTCGCGCCCGTTTCGGCTTTCTTGTTTGTCAGCGATAGCGAAACAATGCGGCCCTGCCTATGACAAAACCGCAACGAATTCCAATAATGGCAGGTTCAGCCGGGGGTTAGAGGCGAAAGTTGATGTAGCGGGGGCGCTCAGGCGCCCTCGGTCACCAAGGGGTCTGAAGCGCGCGCAAAGCCCGGCGCGGTGGCAAGCGCCAGACCGTCGACCACGGCGGTGAAGGGTTCGGAATTTTGCAGGCTGGCGTTCGGGCAGACCGTCCTGGCCACATCCGACACCATGCCCATCAGGCTGGAGCCGCCGACCAGGATCACCGTGCCCACCGCCTCGGGGTTGATGCCAGCCATGGCGCAGGTTTCGGTGGCGGCGTCGATCAGGCTTTGGCGGTAGCGTTGCAGGGCTGCATCCAGCGACTCGCGGCTGATCGGCACCGCCAGATCGGCCTCGATCCGGTCCATCCGGATCCGCGCACCCTCGCGCCCGGCATTGGCGTTAATCTTGCCGCGTTCGACGGCGAAGGCCAGTTCGTGGCCGAGTTCTTCTTTCAGCACGGTGGCCAGACGCCGCATCAGGCGCGGCTTGACCGCCAGCTTGACCATCTCGGCCACCTGGCCCCGGGTTTCCGGCGTGTAAAGGAAGGGGATCTTGGCCCAGGTCGAAAGATCGGCGTAGATGTGGTTGGGCACCGGAAGCAGGCCCTCGCCCATTTCTCGGCGCAGATTGCAGCCATAGCCCAGCCGCGGCATCGCATGGGCGATCGAGATGGCATGGTCAAAATCGGTGCCGCCCAGCCGGATCCCGTGGCTGGCCAGAACGCGCACCCGCGCCGCCTCGCCCTCGCCTTCGGTGCGGAAGAGCGAGAAGTCCGAGGTGCCGCCGCCGATGTCGACGATCAGGCCCAAAGCGCCGGGTTGGCCCAGCCCATGGGTGGCCAGGGCCGCGGCTTCGGGTTCAAACAGAAAATCGACCTCGGTGAAGCCCGCCGCAAGGTAGCAGCTGCGCAGGTCGGCCTCGGCCTTGGCATCGCGCTCGGGGTCGGAGGTGTGGAAATGCACCGGGCGACCCGACAGGACTTTGGAGAACTTCTGCCCCGAGGTGGCCTCGGCCCGGGTCTTCACTTCGGCGAGGAATGCGGTGACGATATCGGCCAGCGTCCGTCTCTTGCCGCCGATCAGCCGGGATTCGTGGAACAGCGCGGTGCCCAGCACCGACTTCAGCGCCCGCATGTAGCGCCCGTCCTCGCCGCCGATCAGCGCCATCGCTGCCGCCACGCCCAAACGCATCGCGCCCTTGTCGGCCGGAAAGAATACGGCCGTCGGCACGGTCTCGGCGTTGGTCTCAATGGCAAGACGGCGGATCTTGCCATCCTCCAGAATGGCCGCGGCCGAGTTGGAGGTGCCAAAGTCGATGGCCAGGGTAGACATGGGAAGACCCTCAGGGATGCAAAGTCCCGGGTGCTAGCCCTTTTGCCCGCGCCGGGCAAGCCCCTCCCCGCGCCGCATGCCCTTGCGTTTTTCGCAATTGCATTTGCCCTAGGTCGCCATACTGCGGAGGGGGGCTGAACCTCCCCTCCCCCCGCCAAGGGCGACCGACCGGCGCCCTCAGCCCTTCAGGTAGGCGGCAAAGGCCTCGGCCCAATCGGGGTGCCAGCGTGACAGGGCGGGGCGGTTTTCGATCAGGTCGCCCGCCGCCCAGGCAATGCGCTTTTCATCCAGCGCGCGGGGCGTGTCGTGATCGGGGCAGAGGATGTAGAAATCCTCTGCGGCAAGACGCGCCAGCATGAAGGCCACCGCCTCGTCCGGGGTCCAGGCCCCGGCGGGTTTGGGCGCGCCGCGGGCGGCGGTCATCCCGGTATGGACCCAGCCCGGAATCATCAGATGCGCCGAAACCAGGGCACCGGGCAGGTTGCGCAATTCATGCGCCAAAGCCTCGGTATAGGCTTTCACCCCGGCTTTCGAGACGTTGTAGGCCGGGTTGCCCGGCGGCGTGGTGATGCCCTGTTTCGATCCGGTGTTGACGATCACCGCCCGCTCGCCATGCTCGAGCATCCGGGCCCCAAAGGCCATGGTGCCATTGATGACACCGTTGAGGTTCACGCCCAGCGTGCGGATCCAGGCCTTGGCCCCCGACAGGGTGGAACTGGGCATGGCCGTGCCGGCGTTGTTCATCAGAAAGGTGATCGGCGGCAGTTCGATGGCGGCGGCCGCGATCAGCTCCAGCGCGGAAAGGTCAGAGACATCGGCGAACTGCAGCCAGACCGTGGCGCCCTTGTCCGCCAGCCGGGCCGCGCCGTCCTCCAGTGCCGTGCCGGGCAGGTCGATCATCAACACCCCCATGCCGCGTGCGGCGAGCGCACTGGCGGCGGCAAACCCGATGCCGGAGGCCGCACCGGTGATCACCGCGGTGCGGCCTGCGACCAGGGCCGGATGAGAGGTCAAAGTCGATTCTGTCATGCGTGTCACTCCTGCCCGAGGGCAATGTGGGGGATATAGGGGGCCTCAAGGTCTGCGATTTGGCCAGGGGTCAGGACCAGATCCAGCCCGTCGATCGCCTCGGCCAGCTGGGCCGGTTTGGTCACGCCGATGATCGGGGCGCTGACACCGGGCTTCTGGCGGACCCAGGCCAAGGCCACCTGCGCCATCGGGCGGCCAAGCTCGCGCGCCAGGGCCTCGACCGCGCCGATCACGGCGGCATCGGCCGCTTCGGTCTTGGCGAAGAGGAATTGCATGTATTTGTCCTTGCCGGTCCGCGCGGTCTGCGTCCCGGCCGGGCGGGCCAGCTTGCCACGGGCGATCGGGCTCCACGGGATCAGGCCGACGCCCTGGTCCTGGCAAAGCGGGATCATCTCGCGCTCTTCCTCGCGGTAGAGGAGGCTGATCTGGTTCTGCATTGCGATGAATTGGGTCCAGCCATTGTTGCGGGCGACTTCTTGCGCCTTGGCGAATTGCCAGGCCCACATGGTCGAGGCGCCGATGTAGCGCGCCTTGCCGGATTTCACCACATCATGCAATGCCTCCATCGTCTCTTCGATCGGCGTGTCGTTGTCCCAGCGGTGGATCTGGTACAAATCGACGTGATCGGTGCGCAGCCGTTTCAGGCTGGCGTCGATGTTGTGCAGGATCGAGCGGCGCGACAGACCGCGCATCTGCGGCTCGGCCTGCATCGCGCCATGGACCTTTGTGGCCAGCACAACCTCGTCGCGCCGCACCAGATGCCAGAGCACCTCGCCCAGGATTTCCTCCGATCCGCCATCCGAATAGACATTGGCGGTATCGAGAAAGTTGATCCCGGCTTCGATCGCCTGCTGCAGCAGCTCGCGCGATTCCTCCTTGGGCAGGGTCCAGGCATGGCCGCCGCGCAACGGCTCGCCAAAGGACATGCAGCCCAGGCACAACTCCGAGACTTTCAGGCCCGACCGGCCCAGACGATTCATCTTCATGGCGCCCCCATTCACTTTGCCGCGCGACCTTGTGGGGGAAGGCTAGACCCATGTCGCGCCGAACGCCATGGAAAGAGGGTTAATTTTTGCCGGTGGGCCCGGGCGCATGAGAGGGGGTCAGGAGGGCAGGTCCGCCGAGGGCATCAGCGGCATGTCATCGTGCGGCACCACGGCCTGGCGTTCGATCATCCGGTGGACGCGGGGCGCGGTCTCACCCCGGTGCAGGGTCATCAAACGCTCGGCCACCTCGGCATCGGCATGGGTGCGCCTTTCGTTGTGGCGCACATATTCGACCCAGGTCGGCACATGATAGGCCTCCGACCAGATGTCGGGATGCTCCAGATCGCGCAAGAGCGACCATTGCTGCGCCCCGTCGCGGATGCGGATACGGCGCCGCTGCGCCATCACCTCAAGGAAGGCCTTCACGTCCTCTTGCGCGATCTCGTAGTCGATCATGATCATGATCGGGCCGCTGCGCTGGGTCATGTCGAGCCGCAGGGGCGGCGCCTTGAAACGGTTGAGCGGGTCGAGGTTCAGATGGCCGAAATCCGGCAGGGCGACCCACAGACCCAGGAGCGCGCCAAAGACCAGGACGCCGGAGGCCAGCAGGATCGCCCCCTCGGCCCCCATGCTGGCGGCCACCGCACCCCAGACCCAGCTGCCCACCGCCATGCCGCCGAACACTCCGGTCTGGTACAGCGACAGGGCCCGCCCCACCACCCAGCGCGGCGTGGACAGCTGCACCGTCACGTTGAACAGCGACAGCGCGATGACCCAGCTGGCCCCGGCGACCAGCAACCCCGCCCCGTCCAGCACCGCGCTGCGCGAAAAGGCGAGAACGACGCTCCCCAGCGCGAAGGCGAGGAAGGCGGCCCGCACGATCACCTCGCTGCCGAAGCGGGCGCGCAGATGGGCGTTCAGGGCGGCGCCCCCCACGGCGCCAAGGCCGAAACAGCCCAGAAGCACGCCATAGGTCAGCGCCCCGGCCCCGAGGATGTCGCGCACCACCACCGGTAACAGCGCCAGGATCACGATGGCCGCAAAGCCGAAGACCGTGCTGCGCAGGATCACTTTCAGGAGGTTGGGCGACATCGCGACATAGCGCAGCCCGGCGGAAAAGGCGCTGCCGAAAGGCTCCCTCGGCAGGCTGCGCTTGGGCAGGTTCGGCCGCCACACCGCCAGCGCGCCGATGATCGCCACATAGCTCAGCGCATTGACCGCGAAGGCCGCGAAGGCACCCGCCAAAGCCACGATCACCCCGCCCGCGGCAGGCCCCACGCTCCGCATCAGGTTGAAGCCGACGCTGTTGAGCGAGACCGCCGCCGACAATTCGTCCCGGCTGACGATATCGCCCATCGAGGCTTGCCAGGACGGGTTGTGCAGCGCAGTGCCGCAGCCGATCAGGAAGGTGAAGGTCAGAAGCGTCCAGGGCGTCAGCAGATCCTCCAGCGCCAGAAGCGTCAGCGCAACCGAGACCACCAGCATGAAGACCTGCGCCACCAGCATCACCTTGCGGCGGTCGAAATTGTCGGCAAAGACCCCGGCCAGCAGGGAAAAGATCATGATCGGCAGCGTGACCGAGGCCTGAACTAGTGCCACCATGCTTTCGGACCCCGACAGCGAGGTCATCATCCAGGCCGCGCCCACCCCCTGCACCAGCCCGCCGAAGTTCGAGGCAAGCGCCGCCAGCCAGAGCATCCGGAAGGTCTGGTTGCGAAACAGCGACATGACCGGAACATGCTGAGGCATCGGAAAGCTCCTGGCGCGGCGGGGGGCCTGTCTTTCGATACAGGCCCGAACCCGGGCGAACAAGCGCCGCCGTCCGGTGCCGGACAAGCTTCGGCGCAAAGCGACCGGCGCGGGGCCCGATTTGTCCCGCCATCGCATGGGCTTGGGGCGTGTTGCCTTCCAAATCGCCATGACGTGGCGTTATTTGCGGAACCGCCTCATCCCTGAGACGTTTTGCTTGAGGAAGTTTCCCGCGGGAGCATTGATCTGGCAGCCGTAACCTGAAACCCTGAGACCGGACGCCGCACCCTGCCGGCGTAGTGAAACTGCCGTGCGCCGCGGTCCCGTGGCGCGGCTTTGATCGCCCCCCCTGAGGCTTTGAACCACATGATGAAGCGTATACTCCTTGGTGCCGTGGCTGTGGCCGTCATCGGCATCGGCGGCTTTGGCATTTATGCCTGGCACCCGGCCATCGGCCCGATCTCTCCGCCCGCGGCGGACAGTTTTGCCCCCGATCTGGTGGAAAAGGGCCGCGTCCTGGCCGCTGCCGGCTATTGTGCCACCTGCCACACCGCGGCGGGCGGCGCGCCCTATGCCGGCAACTACCCGATGCAGACCAGTTTCGGGACGATCTATTCCACCAACATCACCCCCGACCCCGAAACCGGCATCGGCACCTGGTCCGAGGCGGCCTTCTCGCGCGCGCTGCGCGAGGGCGTGGCCCGCGACGGCTCGCATCTTCTGCCCGCCTTGCCCTTCGACCATTTCACCAAGCTCTCGGACGAGGATGTCTCGGCGCTTTACGCCTATATGATGGCCGCCGTCGCCCCGGTGAAAGAGGCGCACAAGGCCAATGAGCTGCCCTTCCCCCTAAACCTGCGGGTTCTGCAGGCGGGCTGGAAGCTTCTGTTCTTCAAGGACGGCCGCTATCAGCCGGTGGCCGAGAAATCGGCGGAATGGAACCGCGGCGCTTACCTTGTGGAAGGCCTGAGCCATTGCGGCGCCTGCCACACCCCGCGCAATGCCGTGGGCGCAGAAATTCAAAGCGCCGCTTTTGCCGGTGCCGCGATCGACAACTGGATCGCCCCGGCCCTGACCGCCGCCAACCCCTCGGGCGTGCCATGGACGGCGTCGGAGTTCCACCAGTACCTCAAGACCGGCAACACGGCCTATCACGGGGTTGCCACCGGCCCGATGGCGCCGGTGGTCCATGCCGGGCTGAAGGAACTACCCGACAGCGACCTTGCCGCAATCGGCACCTATCTCGGAGACATCGTCGGCGCGTCGGATCAGGACCCGGCGGCCAACAAGTCGGTCGTGGCCTCGCTCGCCGCCGATGTGCCGCAGGCCGATTACCGCAAGGACGTGGGCGAGCGGCTTTACGCCACGGCCTGCGCGGTCTGCCATTACAACAGCCAGAAGCTCCTGGCCGCGCGCCCCGACCTCGCGATCAACTCCGCCATGCTGCTGAACGATCCGACCAACCTCATCCATGTCATGCTCGACGGGGTGACGGCGGATCAGGGCATTCCGGGCGTCGTGATGCCGGGCTTCCGCACCGCGCTCGACAACACGCAACTGGCCGCGATCGCGGCCTATCTGCGGGCGAGCCGGACCACGGCCGCGCCCTGGCCGGATCTGGCAGCCACGATCGGCAAGATCCGCGCCGAGAAGACCGCCGCAGCCGAAGCCCCCGCTTTCAAGTGACAGCATGTTGACCGGATCAATGACCGGATCAGGAGAGACAGAATGATACATTTCACCATCAACGGAAAACCGGTCGAGGTCGATGTCGAGGATGACACCCCGCTGCTCTGGGTGATCCGCGACGAGGTCGGGCTTACGGGCACCAAATTCGGCTGCGGCATCGGCATGTGTGGCGCCTGCACCGTCCATGTCGGCGGGCGGGCCACGCGGTCCTGCATCACGCCGGTCTCCTCGGTCATGGGCGCCGAGATCACCACGATCGAAGGCCTTGACGCCAAGGACGCCCATCCGGTGCAGGAGGCCTGGCGCAATCTGCGCGTGCCGCAATGCGGTTATTGCCAGTCGGGCCAGATCATGCAGGCGGCAGCGCTGCTGAAGGATCTGCCGGATCCTTCGGACGAGGATATCGACGCGGTGATGACCGGCAACCTCTGCCGCTGCATGACCTATGTCCGCATCCGCGCGGCCGTGCGCGAAGCGGCCACTGCGATGAAAGGGACTGTGACCAATGGGTAAGCTCATCAACACCGCCCAGGGCACGCCCCTGACCACGCTCAGCCGCCGGGGCTTTCTGGTCTCGATGACCCTGGCCGGGGCGGCCTTCGGTTTTCCGCGTCTGGCGCGCGCCGCGATGGACCCGGCCACCGCCGATGGCGTGCCGCCCGCTGCGACGGGTGCCGTCTACGAACCGGCGATCTGGTACAGCATCGACAGCGCCGGCAAGGTCAACGTCAACATCATCCGGGCCGAGATGGGCCAGCATGTCGGCACCGCCATCGCCCGCATCCTCGCCGACGAGCTGGAGGCGCCCTGGCAGGATGTCCGCATCACCCATGTCGATTCCGACCCGAAATGGGGATTGATGGTCACCGGCGGCAGCTGGTCGGTCACCCAGAGCTGGCCGATCTACCGGCAGGCCGGCGCGGCGGGCCGCACGGCCCTGATCGAGGCCGCTGCGGCGAAATGGGGTGTCGAAGCCTCGACCTGCATCGCCGCCAACGGGCGCGTCACCTCGGGCAGCAATGCGGCGTCCTATGGCGAGCTGGTCGCCGCTGGCCTGACCCGCAGCTTCACCGAGGACGAGCTGAAGGCCCTACCCCTGAAGCCCAATGCAGAGATGCGACTGGTGGGCCAGGATGTGCAGGCGCTGGACATTGCCAACAAGACCAATGGCAAGGCGATCTACGGGATTGATGCCAAGATCGAGGGCATGGTCTATGCCGCCCCGATCCTGCCGCCGACGCGGCTGGGATCGACCGTCACGGCGGTGGACGATGCTGCGGCCAAGGGGGTGAAAGGCTATCTGCAGACCCTGACGCTGGACGACCCTTCGGGCACCGTGCCGGGCTGGGTCATGGTGATTGCGCAAAGCCACATGGCCGCACAGCGCGCCGCCGAAAAGGTCAAGGTCACCTGGACCGCTGGCCCGACCGCCACCGTGACCGAGGCGCAGATCCAGGACCATGCCCGGACGCTCATCGCCGATCCGACCAAGGGCGCGATCCTCGACACCGGCAATTCGGATACCGATCCGGTCTTCAAGGCGGCCAGTGACCAGATCGCGGCGGAATACACCACCTCGACCGTGCTGCACTTCCAGCTGGAGCCGTTGAACGCCACCGTCTTCCGCAATCCCGAAGGCGTGTGGGAGATCCATACCGGCAACCAGTGGCAATCGCTGATCCTGCCGGTGCTGCAGACCGCGCTTGGCGTGCCCGAGGGCAAGGTGGTGATGCGGACCTATATGCTCGGCGGCGGCTTTGGCCGCAGGCTCAACGGGGATTATGCGGTGCCGGTGGCGCTGGCCTCGAAGATGCTGGACGGCAAGCCGGTCAAGATGGTGATGGCGCGGCCGAATGACGTGCTGTTCGACAGCCCGCGTTCGGCCTCGGTGCAGGCGCTGAAGATGGCCTTTGACGCCAAGGGCGTGGTGGTGGGGATGGAGCATCACGCCTCGGCCGGTTGGCCGACCGAGGTCATGGTGCCTGCCTTCATGCCCAAGGGCACCAATGGCCAGCCCTATGACCCCTTTGCCATCGCGGGCGCCGACCATTGGTACGAGGTGGGCGCGCAGAAGGTGCGGGCGGTATCGAATGATCTGGCCAACCAAACCTTCCGCCCGGGCTGGCTGCGCTCGGTAGGACCTGGCTGGACCAACTGGGCGCTGGAAAGCTTCATGGACGAGGCGGCGCACAAGCTGAACCGCGATCCCCTGGAGTTCCGCCTGAGCCTCTTGACCGGCGAAGGCCGCAATGCCGGCGTGGCGCCGACCTCGGTCGGCGGGGCGAAACGGCAAGCGGCGGTGGTGAAACGGGCGGCGGAACTGGCGGGTTGGGGCACCAAGCTCGCCGATGACACGGCGATCGGGATTGCGACCAGCTTTGGACAGGAACGCGACGTGCCGACCTGGGTCGCCTGCGCGGCCCGGGTCAAGGTCGACCGCAAGACCGGTCAGGTCACGGTCGAAAAACTGACCATGGTCACCGATGCCGGCACCGTGGTCGACCCCGACAGCGCGTTGGCCCAAACCCAGGGCGCGGCGCTTTGGGGTCTGTCGATGGCGCTGTACGAGGGGACCGAGATCGACGCGGGCAATGTCCGCGACCGCAATCTGGACACCTATACGCCCCTGCGGATGATCGACACGCCTGAGATCGAGGTCGAGTTCCTGCCCAGCACCGAAGCGCCGGTTGGCCTGGGCGAGCCTTCGACGACCGTGGTGGCCCCGGCCATCGGCAACGCGATCTTCAACGCGGTGGGGGTGCGCCTGCGCCACCTGCCGATCACGCCGCAAGCGATCCTGGACGGCCTGAAGGTCTGAAGGGGCTGAAATGAAGAAAGGCGAGGTCCCTGTCCCGGGGCCTCGCCTTTTCATTTGGGGTTCGGTCTGCTGATGCCGTTCAAATCAAAGGCGCGCTGACGCGCAAGTCTTTGTCTCGCCTCTGGCCTGCGGCCAACCGGCTCGGGTTACGCCTCCGGCGGGAGTATTTGGGCAGAGTGCAAAGGGAGGTCAGCGCACCTTCAGCGTGGCGAGGCCGACCATGGCGAGGATCAGGCTGATGATCCAGAAGCGGATCACGATCTGTGGTTCGGCCCAGCCGCGCTTTTCGAAGTGGTGGTGGATGGGGGCCATCAGGAAGATGCGTTTCTTGGTGCGCTTGTAGTAGAGGACCTGGATGATCACCGAGAGCGCCTCGACCACGAAGAGGCCGCCGACGATGGCGAGGACGATTTCGTGCTTGATGCAGACGGCGATGGCGCCGAGCGCGCCGCCCAAGGCCAGCGAGCCGGTGTCGCCCATGAAGACCGCGGCCGGCGGGGCGTTGTACCACAGGAAGCCAAGGCCCGCACCGAAGAGGGCGGCGGAGAAGATCAGGATCTCACCGGTGCCGGGGACGAAATGCACCCCGAGGTATTCGGCGAAATTGAAGTTGCCGACGACATAGGAGATCACGCCCAGCGTCGCCCCGGCGATCATCACCGGCATGATGGCGAGGCCGTCCAGCCCGTCGGTCAGGTTGACCGCATTGGCGGAGCCTACGATCACCAGCATGCCGAAGGGGATGAAGAAATAGCCGAGGTTGAAAAGCGCGTTCTTGAAGACCGGCAGGGCCAGGGTATTGGTCAGCCCCTCGGGGTGGAAGCGGGCGGCGGCATAGGTCGCCAGCGCCGCGATCAGCAGGCCAAGGCCCATCCGGATGCGCGAGGAGACGCCCTTGGTGTTCTGCTTGGTCACCTTGGCATAGTCATCGGCGAAACCGATCATCCCGAAGGCCAGCGTCACCAGAAGCACGATCCAGATATAGGGATTGTCGAGACGCGCCCAGACCAGGGTCGAGAACATCAGCGAGGACAGGATCAGAAGCCCGCCCATCGTCGGCGTGCCGGCCTTGGAGAGGTGGCTTTGCGGGCCATCGTCGCGGATCGGCTGGCCCTTGCCCTGCTTGCGGCGCAACAGGTCGATCAGCGGCCGCCCGAAGATGAAGCCGAAAATCAGCGCCGTCAGGAAGGCGCAGCCCGCCCGAAAGGTGATGTATTTGAAAAGGTTGAATACACCGCCACCCTCAGCGAATTGCGTCATCCAGTAGAGCATCATTCCCCTCCAAATCCATGGGAAGCGGTGGATTGGCCTAATTTCTTGAGGGCGTCAACGAGGAGCGACACTTTTATGCCTTTCGAGCCTTTGACGAGCACCACATCGCCGGCATCGGCAAGGCTTCGCGCACGGGGCAGCAGGTCCTTGGCGTCTTCCACCCACTCGCCACGCTGGGCGCGCGGCAGAAGCTCCCATAGGGATTTCATCCGCGGGCCGACGCAGTGGATCTGGGTGATCTTCTCCAGCCCCGGATGGCGGGCGATGGCCTGATGCAGGGCGATCTCGGTCGAACCCAGTTCCAGCATGTCGCCGAGAATCGCAACACGGCGGCCTTGTGCGATGCGGCCCGGGCCATCCTCGGGCACCGCGGCGATCAGCACGTCGAGCGCCGCCGCCAGCGAGGTCGGGTTGGCGTTGTAGGCGTCGTCGATCAGGTCGAAGCCGAGGTTCTCCACCGCGTCGAGGAGGATGCGCTCGCGCATGCCCCTGCCGGGCGGCGGGGTCCAGCGGCCCAGGTCGGTGGCCGAGATCACCGGATCGAGGCCCAGCGCCGCCGCGACCGCGAGGGCGCCGAGGCCGTTGGTCGCAAAGTGGCGGCCCGGGCTGAGGACCTTGAAGAGGAAGGGCTGGCCCAGATGTTCGGCCCGCACGATGGTGGCGCGGTCGCAGAGCGTCGCCGAATTCATCCGGTAGTCGGCGTCTTCGCTGCTGCCGAAAGTCACGACCCGGGCTCCGGCAGCCTTGGCGGCGGCGATCAGGATCGGCGAGGTCTCTTGCCCGGCGGGCACGACGGCGGTGCCGCCGGGTTCCAGCCCTTCAAAGATCGCGGCCTTTTCGCGGGCGATGCCGTCGAGGCCACCGAAGGCCTCCAGATGGGCGGCGGCGATGATGGTGATCAGGGCGACGTGCGGGCGGGCAAGGCGCGCCAGCGGCGCGATCTCGCCGGGGTGGTTCATGCCGATCTCGATCACCGCGAAGTCGGAGGCCTGCGGCATCCGGGCCAGCGTCAGGGGCACGCCCCAGTGGTTGTTGTAGCTCGCCTCGGCGGCGTGGACGCGGCCTTGGCCCGAGAGGATCGCGCGCAGCATCTCCTTGGTCGAGGTCTTGCCGACCGATCCGGTGACGCCCACGACCCGCGCCTTGGTGCGGGCGCGGCCGGCCTGACCCAGAAGGGTCAGCGCCGCCAGCACATCGTCCACGATCAGCAGGGGCGCCCCAGGGCTGACCCCTTCGGGGATGCGCGAGACGAGCGCGGCGGCGGCCCCCTTGGCGAGGGCCGTCGCCACGAAGTCGTGGCCGTCGCGGACATCCTTCAGGGCGACGAACAGATCGCCCGGCTGCAGCGTTCGGGTGTCGATCGACACGCCCTGTGCCGCCCAATCCGTGGTGGTCCGCCCGCCGGTTGCCGCAGCGGCCGCGTCCGAGGTCCAGAGAATCTCCGTCATATCACACCATCCAGCGCCGCCACGGCGATGCTCGCCTGTTCCACATCGTCAAAGGGGTAGATGTCGCCCTTGATCACCTGCCCCGTCTCATGCCCCTTGCCCGCGACCAGCAGGGCATCCCCCGGGCCGAGGGCATCGACCCCGCGCAGGATGGCCTCGGCGCGGTCGCCGACCTCGTTCGCCTCGGGGCAGGCCTGCAGGATGGCGGCGCGGATCGCGGCGGGGTCTTCCGAGCGCGGGTTGTCGTCAGTCACGAAAAGCACATCGGCATGATCACGCGCCGCCTGCCCCATCAGGGGCCGCTTGCTGCGGTCACGGTCGCCACCGGCGCCAAAGACCACGACGATGCGGCCCATGACATGGGGGCGCAGCGCCGTCAGGGCGGTGGCGATGGCGTCGGGCGTATGGGCATAGTCGACAAAGACCGAAGCGCCGTTCTTGCGGGTGGCCGCAAGCTGCATCCGCCCGCGCACGCCGGTCAGCTGCGGCAGGGTGGCAAAGACATCGCCCGGGGCCTCCCCGGCTGCGATGACAAGGGCTGCGGCAAGGGCCACATTCTCGGCCTGGAACCCGCCGATCAGGTTGAACCGGGACTGGTAGGTCACGCCCCGGAACGACAGGCGCAGATCCTGCCCCGTGGCGTCAAAGCGCTGGCCCAGCAGGCGCAGATCGGCCTCCGGCCCGTGGCCGAGGGTGATCACCCCCTCGCCCCGGTGGCGCGCCATCGCGGCCAGCTCTGGCCCCTTGGGGTCGCTCAGGTTGATCACCGCCACGCCTTCGGGCGGCAGAACCCGGGTGAAAAGCCCGGCCTTGGCGGCGAAATAGGCCTCGAAGGTCTTGTGATAGTCGAGGTGGTCTTGCGTGAAATTGCTGAACCCCGCCGCCTTCAGCTTGACACCGTCCAGCCGGCGCTGGTCAAGCCCGTGGGAGGAGGCCTCCATCGCCGCATGGGTCACCCCGGCCTCCGCCGCCTCGGCCAGCATCTTGTGCAGGGTGATCGGGTCCGGCGTGGTATGGGCGGAAGGCGCCGCCCAGGCACCCTCGACGCCGGTGGTGCCGATGTTGATCGCGGCATGGCCAAGCAGCATCCAGATCTGCCGGCAGAAGGTCGCGGTCGAGGTTTTGCCATTGGTCCCGGTCACCGCGACCATCGTCGCAGGCTGCGCGCCAAACCACAGGGCGGCGGCGCGGGCCAGAGCCTCGCGCGCATCTTCGGCCACGACCAGCGCCACCCCTTGGCCATGGGGCACCGCTTCGAGCGCCTCTTGCGCGAGGCTGGCGCCGAGGACATCCGTCAGGATGGCCGAGGCGCCAGCACCCACCGCCGCCGGGATGAAACTGGCGCCATGGGCGGCCGATCCGGGCAAGGCGGCAAACAGAAAGCCCGGCCGCACGGCGCGGCTGTCGGCGGTCAGACCCGTCACAAGGGGATCACGGCCTGCCCTTGCGGACAGGCCGAGGTGTGACAGGGATTTGGCGGCGGGGCTCGCAGCGGGACTCATGAACTCTTACTCCTGCGCCACCGGGTCTTTGGCCGGGGCATTGAACGCGGCCACCGAGGCCAGATCGTTCGTCGCAAACTGGGGGCGCAGCCCCAGCAAGGGGCCGACCCGGCGGATGATCTCGCCCGCCACCGGCACGGCGGTGTAGCCCGCCGTGCGGCGCGGCTTCAGGCCCGCGGTCTCTACCGCCTCGTCCAGCGTCACCACCAGCGCATATTTCGGATCATTGGCCGGAAAGACTGAAGCGAAGGTGTTGATGATCTTGTCATGGTCGTAGCCCGCACCGTTCTTCTTGGGCTTTTCGGCCGTCCCGGTCTTGCCGGCCACTTCATAGCCCGGCACATCGGCGAAGGTCGCGGTGCCTTCGGTGACCACGCGACGCATCATCTGCACGCAGGCCAGCGCGGTCGATTGCGTGATCACCCGCGGCCCCGGCGTATGGGTCTCCGAATGCAAGAGCGTCGGCGTGACCTTCAGCCCGCCGTTGGCGATGGTCGAATAGGCCGCGGCCAGGTTCAACAGGCTGGTCGACACCCCATGCCCGTAGGACGCCGTCACCGTGACGATCCCCGACCAGTTCTTCGGCACCAGGGCCCGGGCCGAGGGCGCCTCGATCAGCTCGACCTGGGGCGCATCCAGAAGGCCCATCGTCTTGAGGAACGCCTGCTGCCGCTCGCCCCCGATCATCAACCCGATATGCGCCGCCCCGATGTTGGACGACACCGCGATGATATCGGCCACCGATTTCGTCGGACCATAGTTGTGGTTGTCGAATTCGTTGATCCGGAAGCCGTCATAGACGAAGGGCTGCTTGGTATCCACTTGGGTATCGGGCGTCACCAGCCCGAGGTCCATCGCCTGGGCCACAGCGAAGATCTTGAAGGTCGAGCCGAGCTCGTACACTCCCTGCACCGAGCGGTTGAACAGGGGATTGTCCGAAGGATCGACCGAGGGCGGAATGCCGGGCCGGTCGTTGGGGTCGAAATCCGGCAGGCTGGCCATGGCGAGGATCTCGCCGGTGTGCACATCCATCAGGATCGCCGCCGCACCCTTGGCCTGCAGGGTGTGCATGCCGGTCGACAGCACCTCCTCGACATTGGCCTGCAGGGTCAGGTCGATCGACAGGGTCAAGGGGTTGCCCGATTGCGCCGGGTCATGCAGGCGCGCGTCCATCGCCTTCTCGATCCCCGCCGTGCCGATCACCTCGGCCGAATCGACGCCCTCCGCACCAAAGGCGGCACCGCCGAGGATATGGGCCGCAAGGTTGCCGTTGGGATAAAGCCGCATCTCGCGCGGGCCGAAGTACAGGCCGGGATCGCCGATCTCGTGCACTTTCTGCATCTGCTCCGGGCTCAGCACCTTGCGGACCCAAAGGAAGCTGCGGCCATCGGTGAAGCGGCGCTCCAGCGCCTTGGCGTCCATCTCGGGGAAAATCGCGGCCAGCTCGGTCGCGGCATGGACCGGGTCCACCATGTCGCGTGGCTGGGCGTAAAGCGAATGGGTCAGCATGTTGGTCGCCAGAATCCGGCCATTGCGGTCGAGAATGTCCGAACGCTGCGCCGTGATCTCGGACCCGCCCGCCGCGGTGCGCGGTTCGCTGGGTTCCGAGGCCGCAAGCGTGCCCATCCGCGCCCCGATCACGCTGAAAGCGATGAAAAAGCCGAAAGCCAGGACCATCAGCCGGCGTTCCGCCCGGGCGCGGGATTTGTCGCGCATCGCCTCGTGGCGGATCGCGATGTTTTCCTTCTCGATCGTGTCGGGGTTTTCCCCCTTGGCGCGCGCCTCCAGGATGCGGGCCAGCGGACGAAGCGGCGTGCGGATCATGGAATTTGCTCCCCGATGACGGCGGCTTTGGCAGCGGGTTTCACTGCAGGTTTCACTGCCGGCTTGATGACCGGTTTGGCGGCGGCTGTCACCGCCGTCTTGGCCACCGGTGTTGTGGCCGGCTTGGCTGTCGGTTTCGCTGCGGGTTTGACCACAGGCTTGGCGGCAGCCTTCACGACCGGCGCGGCGGCGGCCTCGACCGCCGCATCGACGGCGGTTTGGGCCGCAGTCTTGGCCACAGTCTTGGTCGCAGTCTTGGTCGCGACCGGCTGGGCTGCCACATCTGCCGGACGTGCCGCCGGTTTCAGCGCGGCCTTGACCGGGGTTGCGGCCACGGGCTGCGCCGCCGCTTTCGCATCGTTCTGGATGGCGGGTTTCGCTGCCGGCTTCGCCGCAGGCTTGGCGACCGAGGAGACCAGGATCGTCGCCGCCGCCGTGGTCGCAACCGCCGCAGCCACCTTGGGCGCCGCGTCCTTGGCAACCGCGTTCTTCGGCGCCGCAGTCTTCGCCGCCGCGACCTTCGGGGCGGCGATCTTGGCCACCACAGGCTCCGGCGCTGCCCCCAGATCCGGCGCATCCAGCGAACCTTCGGTGGCCACGGTGCCGGTGATGACAACGGCGGGCGGCGGCGGCATCTGGATCTGGTTGGCGCTGCTCAGCTGGTCAGGGTCGATCGGCATCAGACCCAGCCGGTCAAAGTTCATTGCTGCCAGATCGCGCAGCCGCGCCGGCCGGTTGAGGTAAGCCCACTCCGCCTTCTGCATCGCGATCTCGTCGCGCAGCGAGGCGATCTCATCCTGCACGGCGGCCATCTTCTTCAACTGGTGCTGGGTCGCGTAATTCTCGCGGTAGGCCCAGAAGGCCAGGCCGAGGACGGCCAGAAAGGACAGGATGTAAAGCACAGGGCGCATTCAGCGGCTTCCTTTATAGGCGGCGTGGGTGCGGGCGTTCTGCGATTTGGAGTTTTGCAACTTCGAGGTCTGCGGCACGTCGATATCGGCGGGGTTGACCGCGACCGGCGGGGCGGCGGTCCGGCGCGCCACGCGCAGCTTGGCCGAGCGGGCGCGCGGATTGTCCTGAAGCTCTTCCTCGTCCGGCTCGATCGCGCGCTTGTTGATCAGATCGAAGCGGGCGGTGCTGGTGGCCTTGACGGGGGCATAGCGATTGGCATTGGCCTCGTTCCCCGAGGCCTGCTGGAAAAAGCGTTTGACGATGCGGTCTTCCAGGCTGTGGAAGGTCACAACCGCCAGCATCCCGCCGGGCTTCAGCGCGCGTTCGGCGGCGGCAAGTCCCTGAGCCAGTTCGGAAAACTCGGCATTGACGGCGATGCGCAGGGCCTGAAAGCTGCGGGTGGCCGGATGGCTCTGCCCGGGCTTCGGCCGCGGCAGACAGCGCGAGATGACCTCGGCCAGCTGCAAAGTCGTCTCGAAGGGCGCCTTGGTTCGCGCCTCGACAATCGCGCGGGCGATCCGGCGCGAGGCGCGCTCTTCGCCATAGACATAGAGGATATCGGCGATCTCGCCCTCGCCCGCCGTGTTGACGATATTGGCGGCGGACTGGCCCTCCTGGCTCATCCGCATGTCGAGGGGGCCGTCTTTCTGAAAGGAAAACCCGCGCTCGGCCTGGTCGATCTGCATCGAGGAGATGCCAAGGTCGAGAACAACCCCGTCCAGCGGCTCGCCGGCGAGGCTATCAAGCTGCGAGAAGGTCCCCTCAACCAGTTTCAGCCGGTCGCCATAAGCGCCGGCCCAGGGGGCAGCCATCTGATGCGCCAGGGGGTCGCGGTCGATGCCGATGACCTTGGCGGCCCCGGCCTCCAGCAAGCCACGGGCATAGCCCCCTGCCCCGAAGGTGCCATCAAGCCAGACGCCGCCGACCGGTGCGACGGCCTCCAGCAAAGGACGCAGCAAAACCGGGATATGTGGTTTGCGATCGGGCAGCGGATCGCTTGTCTGCACTTCGTCCCCCTAAATGGTTGTCTGGAGCAGCGACGACGGGTCGGCACCGGCGAGAAGTTTGGATTCCAGCGCCTGAATGACAGGCTTGCGGCGCAGACGGTAGGTGTCGGCGCGCCAGATGCGGAAAGAATGCTTGGAGCCGATGAAGGCCAGTTCGACCTCTTCCTTCGGCAGGTCAAGCTTTTCGCGGACCTGCGGCGGCGGGCTGAAGCGGCCGTCCTTGTCGGTCTCGATGCTGACGGATTGTTCGTAGAAAATGGCGTTGGCAAGCTCGTATTCATCCGAGCCCATCGGCAGCTGGCTGATCCGGCGGTCCAGTTCCTCGGCCCCGGCTTGCGTGAAGCCTTCGACAAAGGCGCGGTCGGTGCCGCCATAGACCAGAAGGATCTGAAAACCGGCGCCCGAGGCGGGTTTGTCGGCGGCATCAAAGACATGTCGGAAGGGCGCGGGCAGCATGACGCGGCCCTTGGAATCTACCTTCAGGTAGTGTTCGCCCCTGAACGTCTCTGTCGCCACGGCCTTGCGGCCTCCTTGTAAGCCCCAAGCACAGGGCGTAAAAAAATACGGCGGACCTTGCTGCTGCCACTGCAGGGTCCGCCGCCTGTCCCATCGCTGGGCGTCCGGCTTCGCGCGCCATCTTGGGGGAGATGTCTGCTCGCGCCACGCGCCGGATTCGATTGTCTTTTTTGAGAGGGGGTAGCCTGTATGAACCTGCCTCTGGCTCTTTTATTTTGGGCTTGTCGTCCGCCCTGTAAGTACTGCCCGTCTCTTGAGATGTTTATGCCCGGGAGGTCGCCCCACTTCAAGGGAAATTTCGGGAAAGCGCCCCACTTGTTGTTCTCGAGCCGCGCCGCGCGCAAGATCTTGTTCGCAAAAATCCATAGCTAGTGGGGCGACTGCGAACGCTCCCCAGATTTAGCGGGCGCACAGCCTCACAAGAACCGCCGCCTGTTGCTTGAAAATCACACAAAATCGGGGGCCGATCGTCCGGAAACCACCCGGTGGGGCAGTTTCCCGGAGAAATCACGCCGAATCACCCGCGCGTGATCGCCCGTGAGGCCGCGACCGTCCGGGTTTTCCCGAATCCGCCGCCTCAGGGCGCGGTCTGGTGGGGCGGTTTCCCGGACAGAACCCTCCACCGGGCACCTGGCGCGCCTCGCCCCCTTCATCCAGACCCAAATATCCATGACAGGGTCCACATAAGCGCAGGGCCGGAAGGATCTCTCCCCCCGGCCCTGCCCTGTTCCTTGCCTCAACCCATCCCGCCGTCGATCAGCCGCCGGGCGAGCCGCATGTAAGGCTCGGCCAAGGGGCTGTCGGTCGCCGCAATCGGCGTGCCGGCATCGCCGGCCATCCGCACCTCCAGATTGAGGGGCAATTCGCCGAGGAAGGGCAGGTCCAGCTTCAGGGCTTCGGCCGCCACGCCGCCATGACCGAAGATATGCGCCTCATGGCCGCAGTTCGGGCAGATATAGGTGGACATGTTCTCGATCAGGCCCAGAACCGGCACCTTCAGCTTGGAGAACATGTCGAGCGCCTTCCGCGCATCCAGCAGCGCCACGTCCTGCGGGGTGGAGACGACGATGGCCCCGGTCAGATGCGTGCGCTGCGCCAGCGTCAGCTGCACGTCGCCGGTGCCGGGCGGCAGGTCGATGACCAGCACGTCAAGCTGCCCCCAGGCCACCTGGTTGATCAGCTGCTGCAAGGCGCCCATCAGCATCGGCCCGCGCCAGATCACCGCCTCGTCTTCCTTCAGCATCAGACCGATCGACATCATGGTGACGCCATGCGCGATCAAAGGCTCGATCGTCTTGCCGTCGGGCGAGGCCGGGCGCTTGGAGACGCCCATCATCCGCGGCTGGCTCGGGCCGTAGATATCGGCGTCCAGCAGCCCGACCCGCCGCCCCTGCCGCGCCAAGGCCACCGCGAGGTTCGAGGCGACCGTCGATTTGCCGACCCCGCCCTTGCCCGAGGCCACGGCGATGATCCGGTCGATCCCGCTGACCCGCGCCGGGCCGCCCTGGTGCGGCGTCGGATGGCCGCCGACCTTCAGCGCGGGCGGCGCCGCAGAGGGCGCCGCGGGGGCCGGACGCGCCGCCGGGCCATGCGCCGTCATCACCGCCTGCACGCTGGTCACACCGGGCAAGGCGCGCAGGGCGGCCTCGGCCTCGTGATGCGCCGCGGCCAGGGCGCGCGCCATATCTGGGGTCGGCGCCTCGATGACGAAGCGGATCACACCGTCTTCCATCGTTAGTGCACGAATCAAATCGTCGCTCACCAGGGTGCCGCCGGTGGGTGTGGCAACCCGGGCCAGCACCGCGACAACCGCTTCACGCGTGAGGGACATGGCTTTCTCCTATGCTTAAGGCCTTCGCAAGGTGTTCCGGAATGCAGCAAAGGGCAAGCCAGTGTTAACTTTCTGCCCAATAAAACAGCGATCCCGCTGATAAAGTTGAAGATTTTGTGAAATAAAGCCATGCGCTTGCTGCATGGCGGCATTGAGGCAAGGGGCTATTGTGCAAGCGCAGCAATTGGCCCATGTTTGCCCTAACAGCAACGGACCTGACGGAAACGAACCGCGACGGACCGAACGCCAAGACAAAGAATGTGAGGCTGATGATGGCATATGTGAACTCGACCCGCTCCGTGCAAGTGAGCTTTTCCGACCGCTTCGCCGCGATCGTGAAAGTCGTGAAGGATCAGATCGAACGCCGCCGCGTGTTCAACCAGACCCTCTACGAACTGCGCAACCTGTCGGAGCGTGACCTCTCCGATCTGGGGATGGACCGTTCGTCCCTGGTGAGCGTGGCCCGCGAGGCGGCTTACGGCGCCTGATTTTAATCTTGCCCTGGCCTGCAACCTCCTCCCTGCAGGTCCTTGGTCAAGTGCGGCGACACTGTCCTCCTCCCTGGTGTCGTCGCTTTTCTACAATGGCAGGCAGATCCTGCTGAAGACTTCGAAGGCCCTCTCCTCCTCCCATGGGCCTTTCGGACCGGCGGCGACCCCAACCTCCTCCCTGGGGTTGCCGCCACTCTACCCCGGGGCCTTGCCCCACGAGATGTGTCCAAGCCCAACCTCCTCCCTGGGCAAGGACAACAGCGGCGACATCACCTCCTCCCGGTGTCGCTGCGAAATACGGGCGCAAGCCCGGACGGTGTACGCGGGCCCTCTCCTCCTCCCTCGGGCTCACGGACCAGCGGCAACCCCAACCTCCTCCCTGGGGTTGCCGCACCAACCCATTCGGGGCGCAAAGCCCCAGAGATAGCCGATGCCCAACCTCCTCCCTGGGCAAGGTGATTGCGGCGGCGCCCACCTCCTCCCGGGCTGCCGTCGCGGAATTCGGACCCTCCGGTCCACCGATGTACGCGGGCCCTCTCCTCCTCCCTCGGGCCCACGGACCAGCGGCGATCCCAACCTCCTCCCTGGGATCGCCGCACCTCCCCTTCAGACGTCCGAGACGGCCCGCATTCCTTGCGGGCCTTTTGCATTTCTGCCCCCTGCTGGCGGGACGGCGGGCAAGAAAAAACCACCCGGGCACGAGGCCCGGGTGGTTTCTGCAGAACTGTCAGCGCCGCGCGGTCAGCGCAGCTGCGTCAGCTGATTACCGGCAATAGCCCTGGTCACCAGCGACCGCACCAGCCACGCCGCCGATCAGGGCGCTTTGTGCGAGGTTGTTGCTGGTCGCAGCACCGAGTGCCGCGCCGCCCACGGCGCCGAGCGCCGCGCAATTCGAATTGACACCGTTTTCCATGCAGCCCGAAAGCGCGACGGTGGAAAGAACAGCGAGAAGTGCAAGGGATTTGTACATGTAGAACTGCCTCTTTGAAGGGTTGTTGTGACGCCAGAATCGTACTTTTCGCAGGAATAGGCAAAGGCTGATTTTACCCGTTGGCAATGTTTCGCACATTCGGAGAAAAGTGGCCCGATCCGCAATGGATCGAGCCCGAGTCGAAGGGAAGGTAACAGTCTAAGCGAAGAACGACAGGCAGTCTGCGACCTGCCGGCCTGCTATCAAGGTGGGGCATCGGTGCGGTCATTTCAAACCCCGAAACCCGACAATCGCGGCGCTACGCTGTAATTTGCCATTTTGCCAAGACCTTGCGCGGAAGCGCGCCTATTCGTCCCAGTCGTCGTCGCCACCGCCAAGTGCATCGGGCGCATCCACCGCAAAAACCGCCGGAAAGGACGCACGGGCGCGGGCGACGTCGATCTTCAGCATGGCGTCGTAATCGGCCGGGTTGAACGGGTCTTCCGCCGGCACCACCTCGCGCCCAAACAGCCAGGACAGGCGGCCGGCATCCAGATTGCCGCGCTCGAAGGGCTCCTCGCCGAAATACTGCCAGAGGGCGGCCATGAAGCCTTCATCGGCCAGCCGGTCGGCGTGTTTGCGGTCGCGAAAGCGCTCGCGTTTGGTGATCTTGGTCGGGCCGTCCTTCATATTGGCGCGGCGGATGGTGAATTGAAAATCGGTTCCGGGCAGACGACCGGGGAATCCGCGATGCTTCAGCATGGGCGGGCCTTTCTCAGAGAGGTGTTTGATTGGCCGCAAGAGCCATTCAGAACATCTCCCACTCACAGGCGCCGTCCGCAATGGCGTAAGAGTTGAAAAACTGTGTGGCCTCGGGATGCTCTTCGCCAAAAGGCACGTCGCGGTCCGACATCGAGATCACGATCTCGGCCGGTTTCGGGCCGTTCTGGCTCAGCCGCGGCAGGACATAGGTGGTGCAAAGCCAGTCCATGTCCTTGCCCGCCGTTTCGGCATCGAGCGTGCCACCCTCGCGGGCGATCTCGGGGGCGAGAAAACGGTAGCGCACCGCCAGCCCGTCATTGCCGGGAATGTTCGACAGAACCTCCAGCAGCGTGACCTTCTGGCCCGACGGCAGCGCGATCGGGTCTTCGGCCCGGGCGGCCAAAGGGGCGGCAAGCGGCAGAAGCAGGCAGAGGCCCAAAAGCAGGTGCATGGGGGTCCGGGTGATCATAGCGGGATATTGTCGTGCTTTTTCCAGGGGTTGGTCAGCTTCTTGCTTCTCAGCGAGGCGAAGGCCCGCGCGACCCTTTTGCGGGTCGATTGCGGGCGGATCACCTCGTCGATGAAGCCTTTTTCGGCCGCCACGAAGGGGTTGGCAAAGCGGGTCTCGTAGTCTGCCACGCGGGCCGCGATCTTGTCCTTGTCGCCAAGTTCGGAGCGGTAGAGGATCTCCACCGCGCCCTTGGCCCCCATCACGGCGATTTCCGCCGTCGGCCAGGCATAGTTGAAATCGCCGCGCAGGTGTTTCGACGCCATCACGTCATAGGCCCCGCCATAGGCTTTCCTTGTGATCACAGTCACCTTGGGCACCGTCGCCTCGCCATAGGCGAAGAGCAGTTTCGCGCCGTGCTTGATGACGCCGCCCAACTCCTGCGCCACCCCGGGCAGGAAGCCCGGCACATCGACAAAGGTCAGGATCGGGATTTCGAAGGCGTCGCAGAAGCGGACAAACCGCGCCGCCTTGCGCGAGCTGTCGATGTCCAGACATCCCGCCAGCACCATCGGCTGATTGGCCACCACGCCGACCGTCTGGCCTTCGAGCCGGATGAAGCCGGTGATGATGTTGCCGGCGAAATCGCGTTGGATTTCAAAGAAATCGCCCTCATCCGCGACCTTCAGGATCAGTTCCTTCATGTCATAGGGCTGGTTGGGGTTGTCGGGGATCAGCGTGTCGAGGCTCGACTCCAGCCGGTCGGGCGCGTCGAAGAAGGGGCGGACCGGGGCCTTCTGACGGTTGTTGAGCGGCAAAAAGTCGATCAACCGGCGCGCTTCGGCCAGCATTTCGATGTCGTTCTCATAGGCGCCATCGGCGACCGAGCTTTTCCTGGTATGGGTCGAGGCGCCGCCGAGTTCCTCGGCCGTCACCACCTCGTTCGTCACGGTTTTCACCACATCGGGGCCGGTGACGAACATGTAAGACGAATCCTTCACCATGAAGATGAAGTCGGTCATGGCGGGCGAATAGACCGCCCCACCGGCACAGGGCCCCATGATCAGCGAGATCTGCGGCACCACGCCCGAGGCCATGATGTTCCTTTGAAACACCTCGGCATAGCCGGCCAGCGAGGCCACACCTTCCTGAATCCGCGCCCCACCGGAATCGTTGATCCCGATGACGGGCGCGCCGTTCTGGATCGCCATATCCATGATCTTGCAGATCTTTTCAGCATGGGTTTCCGACAGGGACCCACCGAACACCGTGAAATCCTGGGAAAAGACATAGACCATCCGGCCATTCACCGTGCCCCAGCCGGTCACCACGCCATCGCCCGCGGGCCGGTCGGATTCCATGCCAAAGTCAGTGCAGCGGTGGGCCACGAACATGTCGAACTCTTCGAAGGACCCCTCGTCGAGCAAGAGCTCCACCCGCTCCCGCGCCGTCAGCTTGCCCTTGCCATGCTGCGCCTCGACCCGCCGCAAACCACCCCCCGCCCGCGCCGCCGCACGTCGCGTCTCAAGCTCTGCGAGAATGTCCATGGTGCGCCCCCCCTGCCGGTCCGCCGGTTGTCCCGGCGCTTTGCGCCACCATAGGAGTGCGCCGCCCCTGCCGAAAGCAAAATCCCGTGAAGGAACCACTGTTCGCTTTCATACTTATGCAAATATCCCTCTATGCCCTTGAAACATCTGCCCCCCGCCCTTTTGCCATGCAGCTTGCTGCGCTATGACCGCCAAAACAGCCAAGGTTCCTTTCATGCCCCTGATCCCCGCCCCCATCCTGACCATCCTTTTGCTGATCGGCTCGAACGTCTTCATGACCTTCGCCTGGTATGGCCACCTCAAGTTCAAGACCACCAGCCTGATCACGGTGATCCTCGTCAGCTGGGGCATCGCGCTCTTCGAATACACGCTGCAGGTGCCGGCCAACCGCATCGGCAGCGGCGTCTACAACGCGGCCCAGCTGAAAAGCATCCAGGAGATCATCACCCTGGTGGTTTTTGCGGTCTTCTCGACCTTCTACCTGAAAGAGCCGGTCACCTGGAGCCAGGGCATCGGTTTCGCCTTCATCGCGCTTGGCGGTTTTTTCATCTTCCACAAGTGGTAGGATGCGGGCTTTTGCCCGTGCCGTGCCGTTCCTGTGCCCCGTCGGCCTCTGACGCCGGTCATCGGCCGGCGCAAGGCTTGCGCCCTTTGGGGGGCTTGGCTAACAGGGAAGAAAGCCATGCAAGGAGCCGATGATGCAGATTGACGGAATGATCCGCACGACCTGTCCGCCCGAGAAAGTGGTGGCCCTGCTGGCCGACCCGGAGGCACTGGCCCGGATCGTTCCGGAGGGCTGCGAGGTCGGCGCCAAGACCGGCGAAAGCATCGCCTTCGTGATCCGCCGCAAGGTCGGCCCGATCACGATCAACCTGCACGGCCATCTGATCCTTCACAAGAAGCCCGAGCCCGGCGCCTATACCCTGCAGATCGACGCCTCGCATCTGATCGGCGGCAAGATCAAACTGATGCTGGAGATCGCCGCCGGCCCGGCGCTGAAATGGGACGGCGTGCTGGAATCGCACGGCCTGGCCGGGCGCCTGGTCGAAGACCGCGCCGATTCGGTTCAGATCGGGGTCAAGACCCTGTTCCAGCGTCTGCGCCAGCAGGCCGAGGGTCGCACCCCTGCCCTCAGCGCTGAGAAGTCCGCCAGTTCGGATTGATCCAGGGCTCAAGATTCGAGCGGGCCAGCATGCCCTTGCCCAGGATGTGATCGGCGGCCTTTTCGCCGGTCATGATCGAGGGGCCGTTGAGGTTGCCATTGGTCACTTGCGGGAAGATCGAGCTGTCGGCGACGCGCAGGCCCTCGACCCCGATCACCCGCAGTTCGGGGTCCACCACCGCCATCCGGTCATCCCGCCGCCCCATGCGGGCCGTCCCGCAGGGGTGATAGGCACTTTCGACATGTTCGCGGATGAAGCCGTCCAACTCGGCATCCGATTGCACGGCGGCGCCGGGCTGGATTTCGGACTTGATATAGGGGCGGATCGCGTCCTGCTCGAAAATCTCGCGGGTCAGGCGGATCGTGGTGCGGAAATCCTCCCAATCCGAGGCTTCGGACATATAGTTGAACAGGATCTTCGGCGGCGCCAAGGGATCGGGTGAGCGGAGCGTGACAGCCCCCCGCGATTTCGACCGCATCGGCCCGGTGTGGACCTGAAAGCCGTGACCGTGGGCCGAGGCCTTGCCATCGTAGCGCACAGCGATGGGCAGAAAATGGTATTGGATATCAGGATATTCCACCCCGGCCTTTGAGCGGATGAAGCCGCAGCTTTCAAACTGGTTCGACGCCCCCAGCCCCTTGCCGGTGAACAACCACTGCGCCCCGATCAAGGCCTTGCCCCAGAGGTTCCAGTATTTGTAGAGCGTGATCGGCTGAGAGGCCGCGAATTGCAGATAGAGTTCCAGATGGTCCTGCAGATTGGCGCCGACGCCGGGACGGTCGGCCACCACCGGAATTCCCATTTCCGTCAGATGCGCTGCCGGGCCGATGCCGGAATGCATCAGGATCTTCGGCGTGTTGATGCTGGAGGCGGCAACGATCACCTCGCGGCTGGCCGAGATCACCTCGACCTTGTCGCCGCGCGAGACCTCGACCCCGGTGGCACGACCGTCCTCGATCACCACCTTGCGGGCGAGACCGTAATAGACCTGCACCTTGCCGGTTTTCAGCGCGGGTTTCAGATAAGCATTGGCAGTAGACCAGCGCCGACCCTTCCAGATCGTGGCCTCCATCGCGCCGAAGCCTTCCTGGGCCTGGCCGTTGTAATCTTCGGTGATGTTGTAGCCGGCCTGCCGCCCCGATTCGATGAAGGCGTTGAACAGCGGGTTCTTCCGTGGGCCGCGGGTGATGTGCAAAGGCCCATCGGTGCCGCGAAACTCCGAAGGGGTCTCCGACCCGTGCCAGTTTTCCATCCGTTTGAAATAGGGCAGCACATCGGCATAGGACCAGCCTTGCGCGCCCATGTCCTCCCAGGTGTCAAAGTCGCGGGCGTGGCCGCGGACATAGACCATCCCGTTGATCGAGGAGGACCCGCCGATCACCCTGCCCCGCGGCGTGGCCAGAACTCGCCCGCCCAGATAGGGCTCGGGTTCGGAATGAAAGCCCCAGTCGTAGCGCGCCATGTTCATCGGATAGGACAAGGCCGCCGGCATCTGGATGAAGGGGCCGATATCGGTGCCGCCCGCTTCGATCACCACGACCGAATGGCCCGCCTCGCCCAGACGGTAAGCCAGGGCCGAACCCGCCGAACCCGAACCGATGATCACATATTCCGCCTGCATCCTGCTTTCGCACCCGAAGGCACGCCTCTTTCTGGTCTGAACCCCTGACGCGCCCTCCGCTGAGGCCCGCGTCTTTCACTTCAAATTGGTCAACTGCGCCCGCAGATAATCCAGCGCCACGGCCACCGCCGCCGCCCCGTCCGGCGGGCCGGATTTCAACACTTCCCGCAGATAAAGCCCGTCGATCAGCGCGCCGATGCCATCGGCGATCGCCTCGGCCCGCGCGCCCGCCAGGGGCCGCAAGCCGACCAGCAGGTTCGACCGCAGCCGCCGCTGATAGACCGCAAGCAGGCGACGCGCCTCGGGCACGGTCTGCGCCAGGACCCAGAAGTTGAGCCAGGCCCCCACCGCCTCGCGCCGGAAGTTCGCCGGCCCGAAGGAGGCGCGCAAGATCGCCTCCAGCCGTTCGGCCGGCGACTGCGCCACGCACAAGGCACCCCGCACTTCGGCGCCGTAAATCGTCATCACATGGCGCATGGCGGCGAGGAACATCTCTTCCTTGCCGCCGAAATAGTGGTGCGCCAGCGCACTCGACATGCCTGCCCTTTTGGCAATCTGGCTCACCGTCACGTCGAGAGAGCCCGCCCGCCCGATCTCGGTGATCGTGGCTTTGACGAGCGCTTCTTTCCGTATAGGCTCCATTCCAAGCTTCGGCATGTGTTCCTGCTGCTAAAAAGGCTTGCTTTTGGTAGCTAGTCTGAAGTTTATTGACTCGTCAATCAACAAAAAACCAGGGAGTCTCAGATGACCTTCAAGTCCGCCTTGCTCGCCTCTGCGGTGACTTTCGCCCTTACGGGTTCTGCCTTTGCCGCTGGCTGCGACAAAGTGACCTTCTCGGATGTCGGCTGGACCGACATCACCTCGACCACGGCGGTGTCCTCGCTGATTCTGCAGGCTCTGGGCTACCAGACCGAAACCCAGGTTCTGTCGGTGCCGGTGACCTATGAAGGTCTGGCCAAAGGCGATGTCGATGTTTTCCTCGGCAACTGGATGCCGACCATGGCGTCGAACATCCAACCCTATCTGGATGCCAAAACCGTCGAATCGCTGCGCGCCAACCTGGAGGGGGCCAAATACACCCTCGCCACGAACGAGGCCGGCGCCGCCCTTGGCATCAAGGATTTCAAGGACATCGCCCCGCATGCCGCCGATCTGGACGGCAAGATCTACGGGATCGAGGCCGGCAATGACGGCAACAAGCTGATCCTCGACATGATCGACAAGAACGCCTTTGGCCTGAAAGATGCCAAGGTCGAACTGGTCGAAAGCTCCGAACAGGGGATGCTGGCGCAGGTCGCCAAGGAAGATAACGCCAAGAAGCCGATCATCTTCCTCGGATGGGAACCGCATCCGATGAACAAGAACTTCAAGATGACCTATCTGACCGGCGGCGACGACTTCTTCGGTCCGAACCTTGGCGGCGCGACCGTCTACACCAACATCCGCGCCGGCTACACCAAGGAATGCCCGAACACCGGCAAGTTCCTGTCCAACCTGGTCTTCTCGCTCGACATGGAAAACGCCCTGATGGGGGCTATTCTGGATGACGGCACCGATCCGGCCGTGGCCGCCAAGACCTGGGCTGCCGCTAATGAAGCGGTCTGGAAGCCCTGGCTCGACGGCGTGACCACCAAGGACGGTGGCGATGCCGTGGCTGCGGTCGAAGCCGCGCTGAAGTGAAACCTCAAGGCCCCGGAGCGGTTCCGGGGCCTTATCTTATCCAAAGGTGGGCGCGAGCAGGATGGACTGGCTGACGGCAAACAAGATTCCGGTGGGACCGGGGGCGAATGTGATCTTCGTCTGGATGAAGACCCATATGACGGCGATTTTCGATACGATCTCGGTCGTTCTTGAATCGCTGATCGCCGGGTTCCTGTGGCTCTTGCAAGCGCCCAACCCCTTGGTTCTGATCGCGGTTTTCGTGGCGCTCGCCTGGTTTCTGCAACGGAACTGGAAGATCTGCGTCGGCGTGGGGCTTGGCTTTCTCTTCGTGGTCAACCAGGGCTATTGGAAAGAAACCACCGAGAGTCTGACCCTGATCCTGTCCTCTTGCGCCGTCTGCATGGCGATCGGCGTGCCGATCGGCATCGCCTGCGCCCACAAGCCCCGGCTGAACGCCGCCATCTCGCCGATCCTCGACCTGATGCAGACCCTGCCGACCTTCGTCTACCTGATCCCGGCCATCATCTTCTTCGGCATCGGCATGGTGCCGGGCCTGATCGCCACGGTGATCTTCGTCCTGCCCGCGCCGATCCGCCTGACCGAACTGGGCGTGGCCTCCACCCCCACCGCCCTCTTGGAGGCCGCGACCGCCTTCGGCGCCACGCCCTCGCAGCGCCTGTGGAAGGTCGAACTGCCCTGGGCCCTGCCCCAGATCATGGTCGGGTTGAACCAGACCATCATGCTGTCGCTGTCGATGGTGGTCATCGCCTCGATGGTGGGCGCCAATGGCCTCGGTGTGCCGGTGATGCGCGCCCTGGCTTCCGTCAACGCCGCCAAAGGGTTCGAATCCGGCTTCGTCATCGTCGTCGTCGCCATCGCCTTGCGCAGCATCTTCCAGCGTGAGGTGAAGTGATGACCGCCGTAGAATTCGACTGCGTTTCGATCGTTTTTGGCGATCACCCCGACCAGGCCCTGCCCCTGATGGACAAGGGCGACACCCGGTCCGACATTCAGGCCCAGACCGGCCAGATCCTTGGTGTGCATGACTGTACCCTGACCGTGGCCGAGGGCGAGATTCTGGTGCTGATGGGCCTGTCCGGCTCCGGCAAATCCACCCTGCTGCGCGGCGTCAACGGGTTGAACCCGGTGGTGCGCGGCGAGGTGCGGATCAGCGACGGCTCCAAGATGGTTTCGGTCACCAAGGCCGACAAGGACACGCTGCGCCACCTGCGCCTGACCCGGGTTGCGATGGTTTTTCAACAGTTTGGCCTGCTGCCCTGGCGCACGGTGCGCGAGAATGTCGGCCTCGGGTTGGAACTGGCAGGGCTTGATGCCGCCGCCCGCAAGCCCAAGGTGGATGAACAGCTTGCCCTCGTCAACCTGACCCAATGGGCCGAACGCAAGGTCGGCGAATTGTCGGGCGGCATGCAGCAGCGCGTCGGCCTCGCCCGCGCCTTTGCCACGCAGGCGCCGATCCTTCTGATGGACGAGCCCTTCTCGGCCCTCGACCCGCTGATCCGCGCAAGGCTGCAGGACGAACTTCTGGACCTGCAGGCCAAGCTGAAACGCACGATCATCTTCGTGAGCCACGACCTGGACGAGGCTTTCAAGCTCGGCGACCGCATCGCTTTGATGGAGGGCGGACGCATCGTCCAGATCGGCACCGCGCGCGAGATCATCGCCAATCCGGTGTCCGATTACGTCGCCGATTTCGTGGCCCACATGAACCCGATGGCCGTGCTGACCGCCCGCGACGTGATGGAGCCGGGCGACAGCGCCGCCCCCGCCGCCGTAGATGCCGAAGTGCCGGTGAAGGCCGTGATGGAGCTTCTGTCCAAGGGCGTCACCGAACTGGCCGTCACCCATGAGGGCGCGCGAATCGGGGTGGTCAAGGCGGCTTCGCTGATGGCGCGGCTGATCAACCCGCGCAACGGGTAAGGCTGAGGGCCGAGGTCAGCCCTCGGCCCCACCTGCCACTTTCTTGGGCGCCGCTTTCTTCACCGCAGGCTTTTTCGCCGCCGTGGTTGCCGCCGTGGTCTTGGCGGCTGCCGCCTTGGGGGCCGCCTTCTTGGCCGCAGGTTTGGCTGCGGCGGTGGTTTTCTTGGCCGCCGCCGGTTTGGCCGCCGCCGGCTTGGCACGGGTCTTCTTGGCCGGGGTCTTGCCGGCTTTTTCGGTCAGAAGCGCCACCGCCTCTTCCACCGTCAGCTCCATCGGATCGCCGGCCTTGGGGATCGTCGCATTGACCTTGCCCCATTTGACGTAAGGCCCGTAACGCCCCGGCATGACCGAGATCGCCCCGCCCTCCGGATGCTCACCCAGCTCCTTGAGCGGCCCGGCAGGCGCCGCCCCGCGTCCCGGACGCCCGGCGAGCTTCTGCGCCAGAACCTCGACCGCGCGGTTCATGCCGATGGTGAAGACCTCCTCGACATCCGGCAGGTTCGCATAGGTCGAATTGTGCTTCACATAGGGGCCAAAGCGGCCAATCGCGGCCTCCACCGGGGCGGAATCCTCGGGATGGTTGCCCACGATGCGCGGCAGATGCAGCAGTTGCAGCGCGCGTTCCAGCGTCAAGTCTTCCGGCGGCCAGCCTTTCGGCAGGCTGGCGCGTGGCGGCTTGGGCTGTTCGGTCGTGGCCTCGCCCTTCTGGACGTAAGGTCCGAAGCGCCCGGTACGGATCGAGATATCGAGGCCATCCTCCTGCCCCAGAACCTTGCCATCGACCGTCGCCGTATCCTCGCCTCCCGCGATCGGGCGGGTGTAGCGGCATTCGGGATAATTGCCGCAGCCGATGAAAGCACCACCCGAGCGGGCGGTTTTCAGATGCAGCTTGCCGGTGCCACAGGTCGGGCAGATGCGCGGGTCAGATCCATCGGCACGCGGCGGGTAGAGGTGCGGCGCCAGGAATTCGTCAATCTTGTCCAGCACTTCGCTGATGCGCAAATCGGCGGTCTCGGCAATCGCCGCAGAAAAATCGCGCCAGAAGCGGCTGAGAACTTCCGTATAGGTGCGCGAGCCGGCCGAGACGTCATCCAGCTCCGTCTCGAGATCGGCCGTGAAGTCGTATTCGACATAGCGGCGAAAATAGTTGGTCAGGAAGGCCGTGACCAGACGCCCCTTGTCCTCGGGGATCAGGCGGTTCTTGTCCTTGCGGACATATTCGCGGTCCTGAATTGTGGTGATGACCGAGGCATAGGTCGAGGGCCGACCGATGCCCAGTTCTTCCATCCGCTTGACCAAAGTCGCCTCGCTGTAGCGCGGCGGCGGCTGGGTGAAGTGCTGTTCGGGCGTGACCTTGCGCTTTTCAGCCGCCTCGCCTTCCATGATCTGCGGCAGGCGGCCCTCTTCGTCGCCGTCGTCGTCGCGGCCCTCGTCATAGACCTTCAGGAAGCCGTCAAACAGCACGACCTGGCCATTGGCGCGCAGGCCGACCTGGCCATCGGGCGACAGGATATCCACGACCGTCCGTTCCATCCGGGCGGCTGACATCTGCGAGGCAATGGTGCGCTTCCAGATCAGATCGTACAGCTTGCGTTGATCGGCCTCGGCCAGACGCAGCTTTTCGGGTGCCGCCGACATATCCGTCGGGCGGATGCATTCATGGGCCTCCTGCGCGTTCTTGGCCTTGTTCTTGTACATGCGCGGGCTGTCGGGCACATAGGTCGGCCCGAAGGTCGCCTTGATCACATCGCGCGCCGACATCACGGCTTCGGGCGCCATGTCGATGCCGTCTGTCCGCATATAGGTGATGTAACCCGCCTCATAAAGCCGCTGCGCCGCCGACATGCAGGCCTTGGCGCCCATGCCGTATTTGCGGCTCGCCTCCTGCTGCAGGGTCGAGGTCATGAAGGGCGGATAGGGGTTGCGCGTCGCGGGCTTCTTTTCCACGCCTTTGACGCTGAAGGTTCGATGATCAATAGCCGCCACCGCCAATTCGGCTGCTTCGGCGGTCGGAATGTCGAATTTGTCCAACTTCTTGCCGCCCAGCAGAACCAGACGCGCCTCGAATTCCTGGCCGCGCGGGGTGGCCAGAACGGCAGTCACGCTCCAGAACTCCTGAGCGCGGAAGGCTTCGATCTCCATCTCGCGTTCCACGATCAGCCGCAGGCAGACCGATTGCACCCGGCCAGCGGACTTTGCCCCCGGCAGCTTGCGCCACAGGACCGGCGACAGGGTAAAGCCCACGAGATAGTCCAAAGCGCGGCGGGCGAGGTAGGCCTCGACCAAGGGCTGGTCGACCTGGCGCGGATGGGCCATCGCCTCGGTCACGGCGGCCTTGGTGATCGCGTTGAAGGTCACACGGCTGACCTTCTTCTTGCCCTTCAGGATCACCGGGGCCAAAGCCTCGGCCAGGTGCCAGGAAATCGCCTCGCCTTCGCGGTCAGGGTCGGTTGCGAGGATCAGTTCGTCATCGGTCTTCAGCGCGTCGGTGATGGCCTTGATATGCTTGCGGCTATCGGCCGCAACCTCCCAGGTCATCGCGAAATTGTCTTCGGGGTTGACCGAACCATCCTTGGGCGGCAGATCGCGGACATGGCCGTAAGAGGCCAGGACCGTGTAGTTGGAGCCCAGATATTTGTTGATTGTCTTGGCTTTAGCAGGGGATTCGACAACGACGACAGGCATGGAATTCCTTTCACCAAGACCGCAGGAACAGCGATCCGCGCAGCGCGGCAAGATGTGTGTCATTGGTGGGGAATGTCAACCGGGGCCGTAACGCGGGTTTAAAGGCGCGAAATCAGGCCGCCGGACTGGCGTTCGATCTTGCCGTCCAGCTCCAGCGAGAGAAGCTCGGGCGAGAGCGCGGCGGCCGGCAGGGCCAGATCGCGGATCAGCTGATCCTCGGGCAGCGGCGAGGGGCCAAGCCGGGCGAGGATCAGGCTGTGAATCGCGGCAATATCGGTCAGGCTGCGGCGCGGTGGCACCGGCCCGGGCAAGGGGTCGGGCAAGGCTGCAGCCTTGGGCTCCGGCATGGTTTCGGCTTGGGGGGCGGGCGCTTTGCCGGTGATGCCCAGCACGTCGAAGATATCCTGCGCGCCGCGCACCAGCGTTGCCCCGTCGCGGATCAGCCGGTTGCAGCCGGCGGCGCGGGCGTCAAAGGGGTGGCCGGGCACGGCGAACACTTCGCGCCCCTGTTCCAGCGCGGCCTCGGCCGTGATGAGCGATCCGGATTTCGCCGCCGCCTCCACCACCACCACACCGCGCGCCAGGCCCGAGATGATCCGGTTGCGCAGCGGGAAATGCCGGCTTTGCGGCTCCATCCCCATCGGTTGTTCGGAAAGGCGGCAGCCACGGGCGAGGATTTGCGCCGCCAGATCGGCATTCTCGGCGGGGTAAATCACGTCGACCCCGCCGGCCTGCACCGCCACTGTGCCGGTGGCCAAAGTCGCCTGATGCACCTCGGCATCCACCCCGCGCGCCAGACCCGAGACGACGACCTGCCCCGCGGCCCCCAGCGCCTCCGCCAAGCGGCGCGCCATGCGCAAACCCAGCGAGGAGGCGTTGCGCGCCCCCACCAGCGCCACCATCGGCCGCGCGAGCAACGAGATATCGCCCTGCGCCCAGAGGATCGGCGGCGCATCGTCCAGATCCATCAGGGCCTGCGGATAGCCCGGCTGGCCGTGCAGCAGAAGCCGCGCCTTGGCAGCCCTGCCCTGCGCCAGCTCGTGCCGGACCACGCCAATCGGACAGACCTCATATTCCGTCACGCCAGCGGCGCGCGCGATCTCCGGCAAAGCCAGCAGCGCGGCCTCCACCCCGCCCTGTTCGGCGACGATCCGGTGAAAGGTCACCGGCCCGATCCGGCGCGAGCGGATCAGTTGCAGCCACAGGACCGGATCTTCCTGTGCCGGTCCGTGCGGTGCGGAATCTTCGTATCTGGCGGGCATGGCAGCTCCCTTCCAGGGCAGAGTGTCGGGCAGAAGGTTAACGAAGCGTGAAGGCGGCCCCCGATTCGGCGGGAATCTCGTGCCAGTCTGTCGCAGGCCGCCGAATTTTGCCGCTGGCGGGATTGAAGCAGGGCCAAAAGTTTGATCAAATAGCGCGAAAGCCGCTCAGGCCCTGCGGCGCATTGGAGAGACCCATGAAAAACGCAGACGTTGCCCTTCGCCGGACTGATTCCATCGCCCGTGGCGTGGGGATGCAAACCCAGATCTATGTCGACAAGGCGCTGAACGCCGAAGTCTGGGACATCGAGGGCAACCGCTACATCGACTTTGCGGCCGGTATCGCAGTGGTCAACACCGGCCACCGTCACCCCAAGGTGATCGAAGCGGTGCAAAAGCAGCTGGAGCGCTTTACCCACACCTGCCACCAGGTCCTGCCCTATGAGAATTACATCCATCTGGCCGAGCGTCTGAATGCCGCGGTGCCGGGCGATTTCGCCAAGAAGACGGTCTTCGTGACCACCGGCGCGGAAGCGGTCGAGAACGCGATCAAGGTGGCGCGCTTTGCCACCGGGCGTTCGGCGGTCATCGCCTTTGGCGGCGCGTTCCATGGCCGGACCTTCATGGGCATGACCCTGACCGGCAAGGTCGAGCCCTACAAGAAGGGCTTCGGCGCGATGATGCCCGACGTCTACCACGTCCCCTTCCCGCAGGAGGTCCACAATATCTCCACCGCCGATGCGATGGCGGGGATCACCAAGCTCTTCAAGGCCGACCTCGACCCGGGCCGCGTGGCTGCGATCATCTTTGAACCGGTGCAGGGCGAGGGTGGCTTCTATCCGGCCCCGGCCGATCTGGTGAAGGCGATCCGCAAGCTCTGCGACGACAACGGCATCGTGATGATCGCCGATGAGGTGCAGACCGGCTTTGCCCGCACCGGCACGATGTTCGCGATGGAAGGCTACGGTGTCGCCGCCGATATCACCACCATGGCCAAGGGCCTCGGCGGCGGCTTCCCGATCGCGGCGCTGACCGGCAAGGCCAGCCTGATGGATGCGGCCAATCCCGGCGGCCTCGGCGGCACCTATGGCGGCAACCCGATCGGGATCGCGGCGGCCCATGCCGTGCTGGACGTGATCGAAGAGGAGAAGCTTTGCGCCCGCGCCAACGAACTGGGCAGCCGCCTGAAGCAGAAGCTCGAATCGATCCGCGCCACCACGCCGGAAATCTCTGACATCCGCGGCCCGGGCTTCATGGTCGCGGTCGAGTTCGCCAAGCCCGCGACGCATGAGCCGGACGCCGATTTCACCAACCGCGTGAAGAACGAGGCGCAAAAGCGCGGGCTGATCCTGCTGACCTGCGGGGTTTACGGCAACGTGGTGCGCTTCCTCGCCCCGATCACCATTCCGGACGCGCATTTCACCGAAGCCATGGGCATCCTGGAAGCCTCGGTCGCGGCGGCACAACAGGGCTGAGACGCTCGGCGGACCCGGCTGGGGGGCTTTCCGCCCCCCAGACCCCCCGGAGGATATTTTTGTCTGGATGAAGGGCGGGCCTTGGGGTTCGCCTTTTTGCTTTGCGGTCGGGCGGGGGCGAGGGTAGAGCGCGGGGGAAGGATTTGGGGGTGCGGATGGCGGAGCGAGGGATAGTGCTGACGGGCGCGGGGTTTGGCGTTGCGGACAAGGCGATCCTGTCCGACATCTCGCTGTCGCTGACCGAGGCGCGGATTGGCATCGTCGGGCGTAACGGCTCGGGCAAGACCAGTCTCTTGCGGCTGATGGCGGGGCTGGTGCCGCCGACCGCGGGAACGGTGCGGGTGGCCGGTCTGAACCCGGCCAAGGACCGCAAGGCCATGCTGCGGCAGGTGGGCATCCTGTTCCAGAACCCCGACCATCAGATCCTGTTCCCCACGGTGGGCGAGGAGCTGGCCTTTGGCCTGACCCAGATGGGCCGCACGGCGGCAGAGGCGCGCACCGCGGTTCTCGCCTTGTTGGCCGCGGAGGGGCGCAGCCATTGGTTCGAGGCGGCGACCCACACGCTGAGCCAGGGCCAGCGCCAGTATCTGTGCCTTTTGGCCGTGCTGGCCATGCAGCCCGCGACCCTGTTGCTGGATGAACCTTTCGCGGCACTCGATTTGCCGGCGCAGGCCCGGCTGCGGCGCCGATTGAGCGGGCTGTCGCAGCAGATCATCACCATCAGCCATGATCCTCTGGCCGTGGCGGGCTGCGACCGGGTGGTCTGGCTGGAAGCGGGGCGCGTGTTGCGCGACGGCGCGGCGGCGCCGGTGCTGGCCGCGTTCACCGCAGAAATGGCAAGGATCGGAGAGGCGGATGCTGACGCTGACCTCTCCGCATAGGACCTGGGCGCATGGGGTGCCGGCCCCGGCCAAGCTGGCGACCCTGTGTCTGTGGACAGTGCTGGTTCTGCATCTGACCGGGCTGTGGCTGGTTCTGGCGGCGGCAGCGGTGCTGTTTCTGATCGCCAGTGGCGGCTGGGCTTTCGCCCTGACCTGGGCTGTCATGCTGCGCCCCCTCTGGCCCTTTGCCGCCATAGCCCTGCTGTGGCACCTGTGGATCGGCCAGCCCCTGGCCGCCGCCCCCGTCATCCTGCGGATGGGGGCCACGGTTGGCCTTGCCAATGCCGTCACCATGACGACCCAGCTGGCCGAGATCATCGCCGTCGTCACCTGGCTGGCCCGCCCGCTGCGCGCCCTTGGCCTTTCACCGAAAATCCTCGGGCTTTCCGTGGCCTTGGTGATCCGCTTCCTGCCCGTCATGCTGCTGCGTTTCACCCAGATCACCGAGGCGTGGCGCATGCGCAGTCCGCGCAAACCCGGCTGGCGCGTGCTGGTCCCTACCCTTTTGGCCGCTCTTGACGATGCGGACCGCGTGGCAGAAGCCTTGCGTGCGCGCGGCGGAGCGGGCTAAGTGCCCCCGTCCCCCAAGCTCAGGAGAAGCCCTTGGAACGCAATATCACCCATATCGCCCTGTTTGCTGCCTTGATTGCTGTGCTGGGGCTTATCCCCAAGATCGACCTGATGGCCGGCGTGCCGATCACCGCGCAATCCCTCGGCATCATGCTGTGCGGCACCGTGCTTGGGGCGAAGCGCGGCGCGCTGGCGGTGATCCTGTTCCTGGTGCTGGTGGCGGCGGGCCTGCCGCTGCTGTCGGGCGGGCGTGGCGGGATCGGCCTCTTCACCGGGCCGTCGGCGGGCTTCCTGTTCGGCTTCCCGGTCGCGGCCTTTGTGGCAGGCTGGATCGTCGAACACTGGCGTGTGCAGATCGGCGTCTCGGCACTGGCGGGGGCATTCCTGGGCGGGATCGTGGTCATGTACCTGTTCGGAATCCCGGTTCTGGCCGCGATGCTGTCGCCCGAGACGGCCGGCAAGATGTTTGCCAACCTGCCCTTCCACGCGTCCCTCCCCCTGCCCGCCGCCCTGGCGATGCTGTACCTGCCGGGCGACCTGATCAAGGTGGCTCTGGCCGCCATGGTCACCCAGGCCATCGCCCGCATGCGCCCGAGCGCCGTCTTGTCGCGCACCTGAGGCCGTTGCGCGCGTGAATTTCGCAGGAAGGCGGAGGGTCTGACCCTCCGCCTTTTTCCATGCGCGCGCCACGGCCCGGATGTCGCGTCGAATAACGGGGGGGAGTTCAGTCCCGCGCCACCAGCAGGGCCGTTCCGATCCCGCCTGCCGCGGCAATCGCGGCAAGGCCGCGGCCCTGGGCAAGCCCGTGAAACAGCCGCACCGCCAGGATCGCGCCCGAGGCGCCGATCGGATGCCCGCGCGCCAAGGCGCCACCCTGCGGGTTGACGATGCCGGGGGGCAGCCCCGCCCCCGCGATACAGGCCATCGCCTGGGCGGCATAGGCCTCCATCACCTCGGCCATGGCGAGCGCATCGGCAGCGGTGCCCGTGGTCTCCATGACCTCGGCCATGGCGCGGAGGGGGGCCGTGCCGGGCTGATCCGGGGCATCGCCGCGGGTGGCGCCGGCGAGGATCCGCATGGGCCTCGGCCCGAGGGGCGTGGCCGAGACCACGACGAAAGCCGCCGCATCCGCCGCCACCGCCGCATTGGCCGCGGTGATCGGCCCGCAGAGGGCCAGCGCCCGGGCTGCGAGGGCCGGGGTCAGGCGCCGCGTGAAGGCATCGTGTGACAGGCCCGCCAGGGCGACGATCTCCGCCGCGCTGCTGTCGCGCCCCACCAGCGCCTTGGCATGGCTCTGCACCGCGTAAGCGTCGAGCATGTCGCGGGAATAGCCAAGGCGCCGGGCCAGATCCGCCGCCGCCTCGTGCATGTCGGGATCGCGGTCCGCGAAGGGCGTGAAGGGCGGGCGGTCATAGGCTTGCGCCGCGCCGCCCTCCGGGTCGGTCGCCAGACGCAGCGGCCGGCGGGAGTAGCTTTCGGCGCCCCCGGCCACCACGATCCGCGCGGCACCGCTCTCGACCAGGGCGTGGGCCAGCAGGATCGCATCGAGCCCGCCCGCGCATTGCCGGTCGATGCTGAGGCCGGCCACACGCTCCGGCAGCCCCGCTGCCAGCGCCGCCAGCCGCGCGGGATTGCCGCCGGCGCCCAGCGCATTGGCAAGGATCACCTCATCCACCTGTTCCGGCCCGATCCCCGCATCGGCCAGGCAGGCCCGGATCACCGGGGCGGCCAGATCATGCGGCAAAAGCCTGCGGAAAGCCCCGCCCAAGGGGGCCACGGCAGTGCGGCGGGCGGCGATGATCCAGCTCATCCGAGCATCCGGGCCAGCGCGGCGAGGTCGGTCTTGCCCGAGGGCAGCATCGGCCAATCCTGCCGCCAGATCAGCGCCTTTGGCGCCTTGAGCGTGCCAAACCCGGTCCTGAGTGCGGCCAGAAGCGCAGCCTCCTGCGCCGCATCGCCCATCAGGATCGCCACCAGATGCAGCCCGCGCTTGGGGTCACTGCGCGGCAGGACAGCGGCGCGGGTGACACCGGGGGCGGCCAGCAGGAAAGCCTCGATCTCTTCGGGATAGACCGCCTGATCGGCCACCTTGACCATGCGCCCGGCCCGGCCGGAGAGATACAGCTGGCCATCGCGCAAGCTCCCCCTTTCGCCGACCGACAGCCAGCCGTCCCGCCAGCGGGCGGAGCCGGGATCGCTGGCATAGGCCTCGAAGAGATAGGGGCTGCGGGCCAAGATCTCGTCGCCCTCCAGCCGCAGCTCGACCCCGGGATAGGGCGCACCGACCGAGTCCGGTGGCGTGTCGGGACCTGCGAGGGTGATGAAACTGGCCTCGGCGGCGCCGTAGAATTCGTGGAGGGTGCAGCCGGGGGCCATCGTGGCCATGGCCACCCGCAATCCGGGGTCAAGCTTGGCGCCGCCGACCAGAACATGGCGCAGGTCGGGCAACAGCGGCCCCCCGGCCTCCGCCAGCAGGCGCAGCTGGACCGGCGTGGCATAGACCAACCCGACCCGCCGCGCCGCAAGGGCTGCGCGTTGGCGGTCGGGGCGCTGGCCGTCCAGCAGGTGGAGCGTGGCCCCCAGATGCAGCGCCTCGACCGCGCCATAGAGCGCCAGCGAATGCACGAGCCGGCCGAGGATCGCCACCCGCACCCCTGGCCCGATGCCGAACAGCCGCGCGTTGACGGCGAAACTGGCGATCCAGCTGGCCTGGCTGCGCCGGATCCGCCGCGGCGCGCCGCTGGTGCCGCCGGTCAGGGTCTCGAACACCGGGATGGCGCCGGCCTCTGGCGCGGGCCCCGCGCCGCCGATGCGGAAGGCCGCCGCCGCAAGCGCCGCCAGCGCCGCCCCGGCCGGCCGGTCGGGCAGGACCCCCGCCACCGGCGCCGCCCGAAAGACCTCCGCCCCTGCCCCGTCGAAAAGCCGCGCGGAAGGATGCCAGGCAAAGCCTTGCCCTTGCGCTTTGCCAAATACTCCCGCCGGAGGCTCAGGCCTCACCCCGCGCTCCGCTTGCCCAGCAGGGTGCTGATCCGGCGCAGGGCCAGAAGATAACCTTCGGTGCCGCAGCCCGCGATCACCCCGTCGGCGCGCAGGCTGACGTAGGAGTGGTGGCGGAATTCCTCGCGCTTGTGGATGTTGGAAATATGGACCTCGATCACCGGGCCTTCGAAGGCGTTCAGCGCATCCAGAATGGCCACCGAGGTGTGGGAATAGGCGCCGGGGTTGATCACGATGGCCGCACCTTGCAGGCGGGCTTCCTGGATCCAGTCGACCAGCTGGCCCTCGTGGTTCGATTGCAGCGCCTTGATTGGCAGGCGCAGCTCCTCGGCCAGGTCGGCGCAGGCCTGGACCACGTCGGCGAGGGTTTCCCGCCCGTAGATCTCGGGCTGGCGCTGGCCCAGAAGGTTCAGGTTGGGGCCGTTCAGGATATAGATGGGTTTCATGGCTTTCTCCGCTCGAAGGGAGGTTAGCCTGTCGGGTCGGGGGCGGCAACGGGGGATGGAGGGTGTGAAAGACGGAGGATTGCACGCGTGCAATGCAAGGTAAATTGTTGAAATCGTTATGTATCGGGAAATTTCTTCATCTTTTGTTAACCGGCGCGGTCCCGCGCGGCAGGCGACAGGAGAAGGGGGAGGCTGGCTTGGGTCCTTTCTCCACTGGGCAGAGCCAAGGTAGAACCGGGCGCTTTGGGGGAGGCACTGGAACTTGCACCTGGAAAGACAGAGGTCGGAAAGAGCACGTTGCGGGCATTTGGAAGGCGTACGATCATCGGGCAACGACAAGTCGGAGAATCGAAAAGTCATGGTCGTTGGGCTTGAAACGGCGTCGGGGCGTGGGTCTTTTGGGACAGAGTTTCGGCGACAAATGGCGGTCTTGGGTGCTGATCTCCCGCCGCTGCTCCTCAAACTGTTTGATTGGTTGGAATCCAATGGGCACGTTGCACGGTTCCCGCAAGGTGAAGTCCTGCTTGTCGCACCTCGACCGAACCAGAATGGCGGCCTGTACTCCTACCTCCGTTTCGAGTTTCCGCAGAAGGACTTCATGGACCTTTGGTTGGGAAAGACCGGCTACGAAAGACGCGTTATCCCCTTCATAGCTTGCGCAGATGATGGCAGTTACATCGCTCTGTGGCCGATGGACGAACAAACGGGAGAGCGGTTCGTCTTTCTCGGCTCAGAAGGAGAGTGCTTCACAGTTGCGGATAATATCCATGATCTAATTGCCTTGATCACAATGGGATATGACGAGATTTATGGACGAGCGGAATTGTCGTGCTCCCCCAAGGAGGCGTGGCTGCTGGGCGGAAACGAGGAACCGTGGCCAGGGTCCGCTCGTCTTTCGGACCTTATGGAGTGGGCGTGTCGCAACGCAGGCATCATTTACCCGGCCACAGGTTCGGACGTTCTTCCTTTCACGCCGGAAGATGACCCCTTTACCGCCTTCGTGAGTTCCATTGTCGATGCATGAGCGTCCGCTTCGTCCGCATCACCGCCATGCAGAGCCAGGGAGGTACCGGGCGCTTGGGGGAGGCACTGGGGCTTGCACCCGGCGATACAGAGGTCGGAATGAGCCCAAATGCTTCAATCTTGCGGCGCAGCGAATGTCAGCTAAGGCGACGATCTTGCAAAAGCACTGCATCAAATATTGCGAACACTTGCTGAGCCAGAGGTGTGCCTATCACTTCCTCACGGCTCATCGACGATCCAACAAGTTCACTAGACGCGACTGGACGGTCGTTTGCATCGACCACCGAAACTTGGGGAATGCCTAAGGTCTCGTAATGAACCAGCGAGACTGCGCGCCGATCATTCTTGCTGGTTCCGTCGCCCCAAGCCCCGTATATCAAATCGAAATTTGCGACGTGGTCTTCGAGGGATTTCCCAACAGTCCACTGAACGAAGTAACATGCGACCGTCCCCCCATTTTCTTCATGGACAAAGCCCCAAACAGAACGGGTTTGATTGCCGCAGCAATCGCAAAAGCCGCCGCCTTCTTCTGTTGGTTCAACTTCAAACATCATCTTGGCCATACTATCCCAAATTCGATTAGAGCAGAAAGCGGAAAGTCAGTCGAGAGCTTGCAACGGCAGCTTCGTCCGCATCGCCGCCCCCTCAAAGGCGCACGGAAACCCACAGGTATGTCGGGCGGGACTGACGTTGTGTCCTTCAATGGGATGCCTCGCGACTGACGCTTCTGCTTGGCAAGGGAAGGAGCCGCGGGACCGGGAGGCAGGGCAAGAAAAAGCCGGCCCGGACGGGTCCGGGCCGGTCAGGTGTATTGAGCGCGAAGCGCGCCCAACAGGGAGTGGGGGGCGGCCGGAGTGCCTCAGGCCACCTTTTCCAGCGCCAGCTCGGGCACGAGGCCCAGGGCGCGCACGACCTCGCGGGTCAAGTGCGGGCGGTTCAGGGTGTAGAAATGCAGATCCTCGACGCCTTCCGACAAGAGCCTTTCGCAAAGCGTGGTGCATTGGGTCAGGGCGAGAAGCTCCTCGCGGCCATCGCGGGCGGCAAAGACAAAGGCCTCGTCCAGGCGCTGGGGCACCTTGGTGCCGCAGCGGGCGGCGAAGCGCTTGGCGCCCTCCCAGCTTTGGATCGGCAGGATGCCGGGGATGATCGGGGCGGTGATGCCTTCGGCTGCGCAGGCATCGCGGAAGCGCAGGAAGGTTTCGGCCTCGAAGAAGAACTGGGTGATGGCCGAGGAAGCGCCGGCATCGAGCTTGCGTTTCAGGAAGCGGATATCGGCCTTGTCGTCGGCGGCATCGGGGTGACGCTCGGGATAGGCACCGACGCGGATCTTGAACTTGCCGGTCTGGGCCAGCGCCTCGACCAGTTCGACGGTGTTGGCGAAGCCTTCGGGGTGCGGGGTGAAGCGTTCGGCCCCCTTGGGGGCGTCGCCGCGCAGGGCGACGATCTCGGTCACGCCGATTGCGGCATAGCTTTCGGCGATTTCCAGAGTTTCGGCGCGCGTGGCGTCCACGCAGGTCAGGTGCGCGGCAACATTCAAGCCATAGTTGCGGTGGATCGCGCCCACGGCGTCATGGGTCAGCTTGCGGGTGGTGCCGCCTGCGCCATAGGTGACCGAGACGAAATCGGGCGCCATGGGCGCCAGTGCCTGAACCGTTTCCCAGAGCCGGAAGGACGCATCCAGCGTCTGCGGCGGGAAAAATTCGAAGGAAACGCGGGCACGGCGGGTCACGAGGGTCATCTGGGTACTCCTTAAGTCTTGCCCCCTTGTGCCAGATCGGCGAAACTGAATCCAATTCATATAATTCACGATGATCATGAGGTTCATCGCATGTACCTGGAGCTGAGACACTTCCGCACCCTGCGCGCCATCCAGCAGGCCGGGGGTCTGGCCAAGGCGGCCGAGATCCTGAACACCACGCAATCGGCGCTGAGCCATCAGGTGGCGGGGCTGGAGGATCAGGTCGGGATGGAGCTGTTCGTGCGCCGTTCCAAACCGATGCGCCTGTCGGCGGCGGGGACGCGGATGCTGCGGGTGGCCGAACGCATCCTGCCCGAGATCGCGGCACTGGAGGAGGAGTTCCGCGCGCTGCAATCGGGCAAGACCGGGCGGCTGCATATCGCGATCCAGTGCCACGCCTGTTTCGACTGGCTGTTTCCGGTGCTGGAACTGTTCCGCCACGCCTGGCCCGAGGTCGATGTGGATATCCGCGCCGGTCTGGCCTTCGACAGCTTTCCGGCGCTGTTGCGCGAGGAGGTCGATTTGGTGATCTCGTCCAACCCCGAGCCTTTGGCCGGGATCACCTTTCATCCGCTGTTTGACTATGCGCCGACCTTCATCGCCTCTTCCAGGAACCCCCTGGCGGCCAAGGCGGTGATCGAGGCGGAAGATTTCCGCGATCAGGTGCTGATCACCTATCCGGTGGGGCGCGACAAGCTGGATGTTTTCACCGAACTGCTGACCGAGGCGCGGGTGGAGCCCCGCGCGCAGCGCGCGGTGGAGCTGACGGCGGTGATCCTGATGCTGGTGGGATCGGATCGCGGCGTGGCGGTGCTGCCCGACTGGGTGATCCGCGATGTGAAATCGAACGCCGATTATGTGACGCGGCCCCTGGGGCCGGGGGTGATCACCAAGCGGCTTTATGCGGCGACCCGAGAAGAGGATTCCGCCAGACCTTTCATGGCGCATTTCCTGCGTCTGGGGCGCAGCGAGCCGGTCAAGCTGCAGCGCGGCTGACGGGGGGGGGGCACGATTTTTCTGCGAAAAATCAAGGGCCTCCGGCGGGGATATTTGGGTCCGAGTGAAGGAGGTTGACGGAGGGGGTTGACGGGGGGCCGGGTTGCGGGGAGATTGCGGCCATGGAACTCCGTTTTGTCAGGCTTAACAACTCCGGCCCTGTCCCTGCCCTGCTGGTGTAGCAGGGCGGCTTTCGGTTCCACGTCCGGTCCCAAGGCTCGCCCCGAGGCGCTTTTGCGCATATTTGTTTTCGGAGCCTGTCCATGAGCCTTCTTGCTGTCAAATCCCTGTCGCTGACCCTTGGCCTGCCGCTGTTTGCGGAACTGTCGTTTGCTGTTGAACCCGGTGAGAGGCTGGGGCTGGTTGCTGGCAACGGGCGGGGGAAATCCTCGCTGCTGCGGTGCCTCGCGGGGCAGTTGGAGCCGACCGGGGGCGATATCACCAGGGCGCGCGGGGCGACCTTGCGGCTGGTCGAGCAGGAGGTGCCGGGGGCGCTGTTGGGGCTGACCTTGCGGGAGGCGGTGGTGCAGGTGCTGGGCGATCCTGAGGGCGAGGGCTGGCGGGTCGATGTAGCGCTGGATGATCTGGCGGTGCCGGAGGCCTTGCGCGATCAGGCCTTGGGCGGGCTGTCGGGCGGCTGGCAGCGCACCGCACTTCTGGCGCGGGCGGCGGTGGCGGAGCCGGATATCCTTTTGCTGGACGAGCCGACCAACCATCTGGATCTGGCGCGGATCGGCATTCTGCAAGCCTGGCTGAAGGCCTTGCCGCGCGACGTGGCAGTGATTGCGGCGAGCCATGACCGGGCGTTTCTGGATGCCGTGACCACGCGCAGCCTGTTCTTGCGCGACATGGGGTCTCGGGCCTTTGCACTGCCCTATTCCCGGGCGCGGGCTGCTTTGGCGGAGGCCGATGCCGCGCAGGGCCGGCAGTTCGAGAATGACCTCGCCAAGGCGGATCAGCTGCGCCGGCAGGCGGCCAAGCTGAAGAACATCGGGATCAACAATGGGTCCGACCTGCTGGTCGTCAAGACCAAGCAGCTGAAGGAGCGCGCCGGCAAGATCGAGGCGCAGGCCAAGGCGGCGTTCAAGGAGGTTTCGGCCGGGGAGATAAGGCTGGCCAATTCGGGCACCCATGCCAAGGCCTTGGTCACGCTGAACGATGCGGAGATCGCCACGCCGGACGGGCGGCCCTTGTTCCGCACCGGGCAGAAGTGGATCGAGCGCGGCGACCGGGTGGTCCTTCTGGGTCGCAACGGCGCCGGCAAGACGCAGATGGTGGGGGCCGTCCTGCGGGCGATCCAGCAGGGCCATGACGCGATCCGGGTCACGCCCTCGCTGGTGCTGGGGCATTCCGATCAGGGGCTGGCGCAGTTGCCGCCCAAGGCCACGCCGTTTGATCTGGTGACCGGCTACAAGACCGGCGACGGGCCGGCGCGCAGCATGCTGGCGGAGGCAGGGATCAGACTGGACATGCAGACCAAGCCGCTCGCGCCTTTGTCGGGCGGACAGAAGGCGCGGCTGGCCATGCTCTTGCTGCGGCTGGCGCAGCCGAACTTCTATCTGCTCGACGAGCCGACCAACCATCTGGACATCGAGGGCCAGGAGGCGCTGGAGGGCGAGCTTCTGACCCAAGGCGCCACCTGCCTTCTGGTCAGCCATGACCGCAGCTTTGTGCGCAACGTCGGCAACCGTTTCTGGCTGATCGAGAAGAAGAAGCTCATCGAGGTGGATGACCCCGAAGCCTTCTTTCAGGGTGAGCTTTCCGCCTGATCGGTAGGATGGGCAATCTGCCCATCTTCCCTTTCATGCCACCTCTCAATAGAGGTCGCCCAGCCCTTCGGGCTGGATCGAGGCCAAGACGATCACTGCGGCGCCATGCACGGCGCGTTTGTGCAGGTCGATCACGTCGTGATCCAGCATCCGGATGCAGCCCGAGGACACGGCCTTGCCCAGTTCGATCGGGGCGGCATTGCCGTGGACGCGGTAGAGCGTGTCCACGCCATCCTCGAACAGGTACAAAGCCCTGGCCCCCAGAGGGTTGCCGAGGCCGCCGGCCATGCCGCCATTGGCCACCGAATAGCGGGCGAGTTCGGGTTTGCGGGCGATCATGACGTCGGGCACATTCCAGCGCGGCCATTCGCGGGTGAACTGCAGCCGCGCGGTGCCTGCCCAGGCGAAGCCCGCCGCCCCGACGCTGACGCCGTAGCGCATCGCCGTCTCTCGGCTGTCGACGAAATGCAGGATCGCGGCATCCGGGTCGACCACAATCGTGCCGTGGGGATGTTCGGGCCAGGGATTGGCGACCTCCTGGCGCCAGTACTCCGGGGCGAGGCTGCCCTCGGGGATCGCGGGGATCGGGAAGGGTTCATCGGTGATCGGGCCATAGAAGGCCGGCAAGGGCGGGTAGGCCGGCGGCGGCGCCACCACGGCCCGGGAGACGGTCTGGGGTCGGGTGCAGGCCACAAGGCCTGCGGCCGCGCCAAGGGCGGCAAAGCTGCGTCGGGTCAACATGGGATTGTCCTGTTCTGGAATGGGAAGGGGCGGCGCGGTGCGCCGGGGCCATTCACACAGGACGCGGAGGCTCCCGCGGGGGAGGGTCGGCGCGGCCCCGGGCATTCCAGTCGGCGGCGGCAAGGAAACCGGCTTTCAGGTCGGGCCAGAAGGACCGCTCGGTTGCCGGCAGGGTCGCCGGGTCCGCGCCGCAGGGAAACCCCGGCAGGGTCGCGGTCCGGCAATTGCGCGGCGCAGCAAGCCAGCTTTGGTCCGGCGCTTCGGCTTGCCCGAGGTAGGGTGCGCTGGGGGTCGGGGCCGCCACCATCGTGACGGCAGGGGCACGCTGCGCGGCGTCGGCCGCCCTGGCATAGGCGCCCCAGGGCAGGATGATGATCACCATCATCAGGGTCAGGATCTGGCGCATCATCCGCATGGGTCCGTGATGGCCCGCAGGACGCGCAAGATCAACCCCGGGTGCGGCCTTCCCCCCCCTTCCCCCCATCACAGCTGATTGAGCGGTGATCCCGCACGGCCCCTGCCCCGGTTTTCGCCCCCGTTTCGGGCCCGTCCGGGCGGCGGCACCGGCGCTCTTGCCCCGGCGCGGCAGGCGCAACCCGCTTTCGCCCTTTCCTTCATGGGCCGGGACGTGTATGCGCTCGCCGTTCCAGACCTTATGATCCATCCTCTCGGAGTGCCCCATGCAAGGCAGTGCCAACCTCAACCTGATGATCAAAGCCGCGCGCAAGGCGGGCCGTGCCTTGGTCAAAGACTTCCGCGAGGTGGAGAACCTTCAGGTCTCGGCCAAGGGCCCCGGCGATTTCGTCACCAAGGCCGACCGCGAGGCCGAAAGGCTGATCAAGGAAGACCTGATGGAAGGCCGCCCGAGCTATGGCTGGATCGGCGAAGAGACCGGTTCCACCCCCGGCAGCGACCCGACCCGACGCTGGATCGTCGATCCTTTGGACGGCACTACGAACTTCCTGCACGGCTTGCCGCATTGGGCGGTGTCCATCGCGCTGGAGCACAAGGGCGAGATCGTCTCGGCCGTGGTCTTCGATGCCGCCAAGGACGAGATGTACTGGGCCGAGAAGGGCGCTGGCGCCTGGATGAACGAGCGCCGCCTGCGGGTTTCGGGGCGCCGTCACATGCATGAGGCGATCTTTGCGACCGGCGTGCCGTTTGGTGCGAAAAAGACCCTGCCGGCCACTGTCGCTGATCTGGCCCGCCTGATGCCGGGCTGTGCCGGCGTGCGGCGCTGGGGTGCGGCCTCGCTCGACTTCGCTTACGTCGCGGCGGGCCGTTACGATGGCTACTGGGAGCGCGAGCTGAGCCCCTGGGACATGGCCGCGGGTCTTCTGCTGGTGCGCGAAGCCGGTGGTTTTGCCGAAGCGGTGCGCCCGGGCGATGACATCCTCGATTCCGGTTCGATCCTCTGCGCCAATGACGCTCTGTTCGCGCCCTTCGCCAAGATCATCCGCAACACCTGATCTGACAGCTTGCCGCCGCGTTCAGCGGCGGCGCGGCACCGATGGCAGGGCGCTGGGGGTGATCCTCAGCTCCGGCGCCACTGGCGGGTCAAACGGGGGTGCCGCCGCGGGCGCCTCTGGCGGCTGGCGGCGCAAGAGCAGCGACAGCACAAATCCGGTGGCAAAGCCGCCGATATGCTCCCAATAGGCGACGCCATCCGACAGGCCGGGATCTGACAGGCCGGACCAGACCTGCAGCGCGATCCAGAAGCCCAAGACTGCCCAGGCCGGAATCGCAATGGTGCGCCAGAAGATCACGAAGAAGAAGAACACATCGACCTTGGCGCGCGGGTAAAGCCTCAGATACGCCCCGAGCACCCCGGCAATCGCCCCCGAGGCGCCCAGCACCGGCGCGCGGTCATAGGGGTTGTGCAGGTATTGCGCATAGGCCGCCGCCACCCCGCAGGTCAGGTAAAACAGAAGATAGCGCCAGCGACCAAGCCGCGCCTCGATATTGTCGCCGAAAATCCAGAGGAACAGCATGTTCCCCCCCAGATGCAGCCAGCCGCCATGCAGGAACATGGCGGTGATCAGCGTGTCATAGCGGGCGCCGAAATGCAGGCGGAACGGGATGAAGGCCCAGTTGAAGCGGAACAGCATCTGGTCGGTGCCCTGCAGGAGCAGGTGGGTGTAAAGGAACAGGCCCAGATTCAGCGTGATCAGCGCCTGCGTCATCCGCGGCTTGATGGCTGAGGGGTTCTGGTCGCGGATCGGGATCATGGCTTCAACTTGGGCCTTGCGCCTGCCACGTCAAGGGGATCCTGGGTCGCCTTGACCCGAGTGTGAGGTCAGGTCCGGTCCGAGGGGTGGTTGACGCCGTCCGACCACGGCACCTCACCCAGATCGCGCGGGTTCACGCCCTCGAGGATCGCGACATTGATGCCGTATTCGTTCGGGTTGGATCGGCGCTGGTGATGGGTATAGATGCCGCAGCTTTTGCAGAAATAATGCTTCGCGGTGCGGGTGCCCCATTGGTAGAGCGTCAGGTTGTCGGCGCCCTTGACGATCCTGACCCCGGACAAGGGGGCCGAGACGACGATCGCTCCGCGCCTGCGGCAGAACGAACAATCGCAGCGCCGGGCGGTGGCGAGGCCGTCACTCAGCGTGACCTCCAGCTCCACCGCGCCGCAATGACAGGTTCCACGCATCGCCCTCGCCTCCGCTTTGGTTTGCCCCAGCATCGGGCGGCGGGCGGCGAGGGTCAAGATGGGGCGAGGCGCCTATTCCGCCGCCTCGGCCAGAAGTTGGGCATTGCCGCCTGAGGCGGTGGTGTCGATGCAGATGTGGCGCTCCAGGACGGCATGGGCGGCGTCGGGCGCATCGCAGATCAGAGGCAGGATCGGCCCCTTGCGGGCGGCCAGCGCCTGAACCCGCAGCCGCGCGCCCATCGCATCGCCCCACCAGAGCGCCCCCGAGAATCCCTGCAACCGCGTTAGGGCCGCGATGTCCAGCCCCGGCGCCTCGACTGCCTGACCGCCCAGCGCGCGGATCGCATCGGCCTGGGCCAGTGCCGCTGCCGCCGAGGGGCCAAGGCAGAGCACCGGCGGGCGCGCATGGCTGGTCAGCCGGTTTGATTCGCCGGTGGGTCCGGGCAGAACCAGCGCCTCGCCACCCGGCATCGGGCGCGTCAGGGTCAGGGCGGCGGCGGTCTCGCCCTCGGGCGTGGCGCGGTCTTCCGGGCCGGCCTGCGGCGCAGGGTTCTGGGTGAAGCGGGGCAGATACTGCGGCCCGCCCGCTTTCGGCCCGGTGCCCGACAGGCCCTCGCCGCCGAAGGGTTGCGAGCCTACGACCGCGCCGATCTGGTTGCGGTTGACGTAGATGTTGCCGGCGTGGACGCCTTCGACCACGCTTTGCACCCTATCGTCGATCCGGCTGTGCAGGCCGAAGGTCAGGCCGTAGCCGGTGTGATTGACCGCCTTGACCACGGCGTCAACGCCCCCGCTGGGGAAGGTCGCGACGTGCAGGACCGGGCCGAAAATCTCCTTCGGCATCTGTTCGATGCCTTTGACGCGGATCACGGTGGGGGCCACGAAATGGCCCTTCGCCTCGGGCGGCATGGGGAGGGCCTTGATCACGCGGCCCTCCTTTTTCGCCTGGGCGATGTATTCGGCGATGCCGCTCTGCGCCTCGGCGTCGATCACTGGGCCGAGGTCGGTGGACAGCGCCCAAGGGTTGGAGACGGTCAAAGTCTCCATCGCGCCTTCGAGCATGGTCAGGACGCTTTGGGCGATATCCTCCTGCACATAAAGGCAGCGCAGGGCCGAGCAGCGCTGGCCGGCGGACTGGAAGCTGGAAGCGACGATATCGCGCACCGCCTGTTCGGGGAGGGCTGTGGAATCGACGATCATCGCATTCAGCCCGCCGGTTTCGGCGATCAAGGGGGCCGAGGGGTCCAGATGGTCGGCCATGCTGCGGCGGATCAAGAGCGCCGTCTCGGTCGAGCCGGTGAAGGCCACGCCCTTCACCCGCGCATCGCGGGTCAGGGCGGCACCCACCGCGCCATCGCCGGGCAGAAGCTGCAGGGCGCTGGCCGGAACCCCGGCTTTCAGCATCAGGTCGACCGCAAGGGCTGCGATCAACGGGGTCTGTTCGGCGGGTTTGGCCAAGACGGCATTGCCCGCAGCCAAGGCCGCGGCGATCTGGCCGGTGAAGATGGCGAGGGGGAAGTTCCACGGGCTGATGCAGGCGAAGGTGCCACGCGCGGGGGCGGTCAGCGCCCCTGCCCCATCGGCGTAATAGCGCAGGAAATCCACCGCCTCGCGCAGTTCCGAGACGGCATCGCCCAGAGTCTTGCCCGCCTCGCGCGACAGAAGCGCGAAGATCGGGCCGTATTCGGCCTCATAAAGGTCGGCGGCGCGGCGCAGGATGGTGGCGCGGATCTCGGCGCTGGCGATCCAGGGTTCGGCCAGACGCAGGGCGGTGTCCACGTCGGGCTGGCAGGCGGTGGTGACATGGCCGGTCAGGCTGCCATCGGCGGGGTTGCGCACCTCCACCTGCAGGCCGCCGGCGACGCGGCCGGCGAGGCGGGGGGCGGCTTCGAAGATGGTGGTGAGGTGCGGCGCCCGACCCGCCTCGATCGCGGCGAGGTCGCCGGCATCGGTGAGGTCGAAGCCGTGCGAGTTCTGGCGCGGCAGGAAAAGGTCGGTGCCGGGGCGCAGGCCCGGGCTGACGGGTTCCATCGCCTCCAGTTGGGTCAGCGGGCAGGCGGCGACGCGTTCGGGGGAGAGGTCTTCGTTGACGATCTGGTGGACGAAGCTGGAATTGGCGCCGTTTTCGAGGAGGCGGCGGACGAGATAGGCCAGAAGGTCGCGGTGCGCGCCGACCGGGGCATAGATCCGGCAGCGCGTGGCGTTTTCCGAAAGCACGATGTCATGCAGGCGTTCGCCCATGCCGTGCAGGCGCTGGAACTCGAAAGCCTCGGGCGTCACGCCCGCCTCCAAAGCCAGATGCAGGACGGCGGCGACCGTATGGGCGTTGTGGGTGGCGAATTGCGGGTAGATCCGGTCGGTCATGCCCAGAAGCTTGCGGGCATTGGCCAGATAGCTCGCATCGGTGCCCTGCTTGCGGGTGAAAACCGGGAAGGAGGCGAGGCCGAGGGTCTGGGCGCGCTTGATCTCAGAGTCCCAATAGGCGCCCTTGACCAGACGCACCATGATCCGCCGGTCGTATTTGGTGGCGAGGCCGTGGAGCCAGTCGATCACCGCCCCGGAACGGCGGCCATAGGCCTGGACGACGACGCCGAAGCCATCCCAGCCCTTGAGGCTGGCGTCGGAGAGGACCGCCTCGATCACCTCGAGCGACAGGGCGAGGCGGTCGGCTTCTTCGGCGTCGATGTTGAGACCCAGGCCCGCGGCACGGGCGAGGCCTGCGAGGGCGCGGACGCGGGGGACGAGTTCGTCCATAACCTGGGCTCGGCGGGCGACCTCGTAACGCGGATGGAGCGCCGAAAGCTTGATCGAGATGCCGGGATTGCTGCGGATGTCGCCGGTGGTGGCGGCGCGGGCGATGGCGGTGATCGCCCGGCTGTAGGCGAGGTGGTAATGCTGGGCATCGGCCTCGGTCCGGGCGGCTTCGCCGAGCATGTCGTAGCTGTAGGTATAGCCCTTGGCTTCCAGCTCGCGGGCGCGGTCCATCGCGGCGTCGATGGTTTCGCCCAGAACAAAGGCGCGGCCCATTTCCTTCATCGCGCGGGTGACGGCGGTGCGGATCACCGGTTCGCCCAGACGTTTCATCGCGGCGCGCAGGTGGCCGACGACGCCGGGTTCGCGTTCTTCCAGCACCTTGCCGGTGAGCATCAGCGCCCAGGTCGAGGCATTGACCAGGCTGGACGAGGATTTGCCCAAGTGACGGCCCCAGTCGGCCGGGGCGATCTTGTCTTCGATCAGGGCGTCCATCGTGGGGGCGTCGGGGACGCGGAGGAGCGCTTCGGCCAGGCACATCAGTGCCACGCCCTCGTCGGTCGACAGGCCGTATTCGGCGAGGAAGACCTCCATCAACCCTGGCTTGGCCGAGCCGCGGATGGCGCTGACCAGACGGGCGGCGCGGGAGGAGATGGCAGCCCGCGCCTCTGGCCCGAGGCGCGCGGCGGCGAGGTTTTGCGCGACCAAAGTCGCCTCATCGGCCAATGATCCGTGCGCGATGATGTCCCAAGCTGCTTGCATCTTGCGTCCCCTATGATTTCCGCCATCATATCAGGGGTTTTGCCGGGATTTGTCCTGAAGATGGGGCGATCTGCGGGCGGATCGCCTGAAATTGGGGGGCTGCGCATGCCGAACGACCTGCTGGACAGCTATGACCTTGCGATCCTGGAGGTGCTGGAGGCCGAGGGGCGGATCAGTGCCACGGAACTGGCCACGCGGATCGGCCTGTCGAAGTCACCGACTCAGGCGCGGATGAAGCGGCTGGAGGCGCAGGGGGTGATCCGCGGCTATGGCGCGCGGCTGGACCGGGTGAAGATGGGCCAGGCTCATGTGGCCTTCGTGGAGGTGCGGCTGTCGGACACAAGGGAGGCGGCCTTGCAGGCCTTCAACCGGGCGGTGCTGGGTGTGGCCGAGATCGAGGAATGCCACATGATCGCCAGCCGGTTCGACTATCTTCTGAAGGTGCGGACGGCGGATATTCAGGCGTACCGGCGGGTGCTGGCCGAACGCATCTCGGCCCTGCCGCATGTGGCGGGCACCTCGACCTATGTGGCGATGGAGGCGGTGAAGGAGGGCGCTTAGCCCTCCCTCACCTCAAGTCAGCTTGCCAGGGATCACTCCTTGGGTTTGTTGACGTTCAGCCCGCCCTTGGAACTGGCCACGGCGATCGTGGTCACGGCCTTGGCGGCCTCTTTCTTCGGTTTCTTCACTTCTTTGCGTTTGTTCATGCCTTTGGCCATGTCACTCTCCTGCTGGCGCGTCTGCGCGACTCATGGCGCAGTGTGGGGACAGTGTAGGCTTGGAATCGGGGCGGGGGAATCCTCGATTTTTCTGCGAAAAATCGGGGTTCGAGCGGGGACGCTTGTGGGGCCGGCCTTCACAGGGGGCGAGTCTGATAGGTTGCAAGGGAATCTTCGATTTTTCGACGAAAAATCGGGGCCCCATGGGCGACGCTTGCAGGGGTGGCCTTCAAGCGGGGCGGCGCAAAGATGCGCGGGCCGTCTCGGCCTCCTGCCGCAGCGCGCAGCCTTCCGCATGATCATTGACCAGTCCCATCGCCTGCATGAAGGCATAGACGGTGGTGGGGCCGACGAATTTCCAGCCGCGCCTGCGCAGGTCTTTCGACAGCGCGACCGAAGCGGGCGAGGTGGCGCGGCTTTGCGGGGCGGCCGCCTCGTCCTGCGGTTCGAACCGCCAGATGAAGCGGGCGAGCGAGCCCTCGGCCGCCACCAGATCGCAGGCGCAGCGCGCGTTGTTGATCACCGCTTCGATCTTGCCGCGGTGGCGCACGATGCCGGGATCCGCCATCAGCCGCGTCACCTCGGCCGCGCCAAAGCCTGCCACCTTGCGAAAATCGAAGCCTTCGAAAGCGGCGCGGAAGTTCTCGCGCTTGTTCAGGATGGTGCGCCAGCTGAGGCCGGACTGGAAGCTTTCCAGGCAGAGCTTTTCGAAAAGGCGGATGTCGTCGGTGACCGGAAAGCCCCATTCGCGGTCGTGGTAGTCGAAAAACTCCGGCGCCGCGGCGCACCAGCGGCAGCGCGGCCGCCCATCGGGACCGGGGACCGTGCCGCTCATGCCTGCGCTTTCAGAAAGTCGAGCGCGGGCACCGTGCGTTTCGGGTCGACCTCGTGGATTTCTGCGGTGACGATGCCATGCGCCACGAAAGGGTCCGCCGCGAGGCGGGCCTCAAGCGCGGTGCGGCTTTCGCCCTGCGACAGGATCGCGCCGCCTGCCGCGGGTTGCAGACCGCCGACGCAGAGGAAAGTGCCCTCGGCAAAGCCCTGGGCGATCCACGCGTTATGGGCCGCCATATGGTCAGGCGCTGCGGCCCGGTTGGTCGAGAATTTCAGGAAAGTCACGAACATGCAGGGTCCTCCGAGGTGCCGGTGTCGCTGATCGCCTCGTCCAGCCAGCGCTCCATGGCAGCGGCTTCGCGGAAGATATGCGCTTCGTCCTTATAGGTGGTCGCAATCACCGCGACCCCCTGCGACCAGATCAGCAGGCGCAACGCCCGCTCTTCGGCCCGCGCCGCCGGGCCCATCGCCCGCATCTGCAGGACGAGCCAGTCATGGAACAGATCAAAGACCGCGACCGCGCCGGGGTGCGCCCTGTGGTTCAGCTTCGCCAGTTCCGAACAGAGCGACCCGACCGGGCAGCCGAAGGCGAGAAGGTTCGCGCGGTTGGTGATCAGCATCCGGATGAAGCACAGGACGCGGTCGCGGGGCGTGGCGGCCTCGGCCTGCCAGGCATCCAGCATCGCGCGCGTCTGCGCCATCCGGCGCGCGATCACCGCAGCAAGAATCTCGTCCTTGGCCTTGAAATGGTGATAGAAATTCCCGCGCGATATGCCCAGATCGGCCGCGATTTCCGCGAAGGATGTTGCTTCATAGCCCCCTTCATAGAAAAGCGCGTCGGCCTTTTCGATGATGAGGTCGCGGGTTGAAATGGCGGTCATGGCAAGGGGTCCGGCTGCATGGCCGGCAGATTAGGACAATCGTCCTAATGCGTCAAGAGCCATGCCAGCCGAGGCGATCCCGCGCCACGGCCTTTCGGCTGGCGGCAGCGCGGGAGGGTCGGTGGGGCGAACCCGGCGGGCGAACTGGGCGGGCCTAGAGCTTGGCCGCGACCATCGCCTCGAGCTTCAGCGTGTCGGCGTGGAAGTTGCGGATGCCTTCGGCCAGCTTTTCGGTGGCCATGGCGTCCTCGTTATGCTCCCAGCGGAAATCGGCCTCGGTGATCGCGGCGGCGGTGCCGACATTGGCCCCGGCGGTCAGCTTGCGCGGCAGATCGCCCATGTCGTCGGACAGCTTCTGGATCAGGTCGGGCGAGATGGTCAGGCGGTCGCAGCCGGCAAGCGCCTCGATCTGGCCGGGGTTGCGGAAGGAGGCGCCCATCACCACGGTCTTGATGCCATGGCTCTTGTAATGGTCATAGATGCGGCGAACCGAGAGGACGCCGGGGTCTTCCTCGGCCGCATAGGTCTTGCCGGTGGATTTGGTGTACCAGTCGGTGATCCGGCCGACGAAGGGCGAAATCAGGAAGACGCCGGCATCGGCGCAGGCCTTGGCCTGGGCCATCGAGAACAGGAGCGTCAGGTTGCACTGGATGCCGGCCTTTTCCAGCTCGCGCGCGGCGGAAATGCCTTCCCAGGTCGAGGCGAGCTTGATCAGGATGCGGTCCTTGGGCACGCCCAGTTTGGCATAGGCGTCGATGATCGCATGGGCCTTGGCGATGGAGCCGGCCTTGTCGAAGGACAGGCGGGCGTCAACCTCGGTCGAGACGCGGCCCGGCACGATGCCGGCGAGTTCGGCGCCAAGGCCCACGGTCAGATCCTGCACGATGGCAGAGACGGCATCGGGCGTGCCTTTCAGACGCGCGACGCTGGCGGCGAACTTCTCCTGCATGGCGGCGCCCTGCACGGCCTTCAACACGAGGCTGGGGTTGGTGGTGCAGTCTTGCGGGGCGAGGCGGCGGACGGCCTCGATGTCGCCGGTGTCGGCCACGACAACGGTCATCTGGCGGAGCTGGTCAAGTTTGCTGGTCATGATGCGGTCCTCTATCGGGTTCGCGGGAATATGCTGCTGCATGTCTGGCATGAGTTGGAGGAATGGGAAAGGTCCGGCGGCGGGTTTTGGCCCCTGCGGCGGACGGAGGGGCCGCAAGTCTGCCGAATCCGAAGGAAAGCCCGGCCCCTCCCCCGGTGCATGGGTCTTCACGGCACAGGCGGGAGCATTGAACTCTGCGCGGGATGGCAGCGCAGGCGCAGGCAGGGCTCGCCGCGCAGCGGGCCGGCCTGTGTGCCCTTCGGGCAAAGCTGAACCTTTACGCGCCTCTCTATAACTTGGCCTTCAGCGGCGGGCCGGACAAGGATCCGGATTGGCGGATCGCGGAAAGTTGTGCTCTACCGCGAAGGCGCCACAGCGCTTCGGCAGAAGCGTTGGGATCGACCGGCGCCCGCAAGACCGCCACACCTGTTTGCCCCGAGGCTGCCCCTTGAACGCGATCACCACCTCTCTCACCCTGATGATCCTGGTCGTGCTGAGTGGCGCGGTCAGCGGGCTTGTGGCCCGCTCAGTGCCGCGCCCGCTGGTGCAGATCGCCTGCGGCGCGCTGACTGGACTGGTGCCACACCTGCAGATCGACCTCGCGCCGGATGTGTTCTTCCTACTTCTGGTGCCGCCGCTTCTGTTCATCGACGGCTGGCATATCCCGGCGGATGAGCTGGCGGGGGATCGCTGGACGATCCTGCACATGGCGCTGGCGCTGGTGGTGGCCACGGTCGTGGTGGTGGGCAGCTTCATCGTCTGGCTAGTGCCAGGCCTGCCGGTCGGGGCGGCCTTTGCCCTGGCCGCCGCCCTGGCGCCGACCGACCCGATCGCCGTGACCGCGATCGCAAAGCGCCTGCCGGTGCCGCGCCGGATGATGAACCTGCTGGAGGCGGAATCGCTGCTCAACGATGCGACCGGGCTGATCTGCCTGCGGTTTGCGCTTGTGTTCCTTGCCACGGGCAGCTTTTCGCTGGGTCAGGCCACGGTGACCTTTCTCTGGGTCGCCTGCGCCGGGCTGGCCACCGGCTTTGTCGTGATCTGGGCCATCGTGCGCATCAAGAACTGGATCGTGGGACGCGTCGGCGAGGACCCGGGCGCGCAGATCGCCATCAGCCTGCTGGTGCCCTTCATCGCCTATCAGGTGGCCGAGGCGCTTTCGGCCTCGGGCTTCTTTGCGGCGGTGGCGGCGGGGGTGACCATGGCCCGGGCCGAACAGACCGGGGCGGCGCTGGGGGCGACGCGGATCCAGCGCAGCGCGGTCTGGGATTCGGTCCAGTTCATCGCCAATGGCGTCGTCTTCGTGCTTCTGGGCGCGCAGCTGCCGGTCCTTCTGACGCGGGCGCGGGCGACGGTGCTGGAGACCGGGCATCACAGCCTGCTCTGGCTCCTGATGCTGATCGTGGCGGTCTATGCCGCGATGCTGGCGGTGCGGCTGGTCTGGGTCTGGGCCAGCGTGACGCTGGCGCGGCGCGGACGGCGGCTGGATGCGACCCCGGCCTTCCGGCTGATTCTGGCGACCGGGCTGGCCGGCACCCGTGGCGCCGTGAGCTTTGCCGGCATCCTGACCCTGCCGGTGGCCCTCACCTCGGGCGACACCTTTGCCGAACGCGAGCTGGTGATCCTGATCGCGATGGGCGTCATCATCCTGTCGCTGGCAGTGGCGGCGGCAGGCCTGCCGCTGCTGCTGCGCACGGGCGCCGCCCTGTCGCCACAGGACCGCTCGGGCGAGATCGCCGGGCGGACCGCATCAGCGACCGCCGCCCTGGCCGAGATCGCAAGGATCGGCGCGCTCCACGCCGCGCCCGACCGCGAGGCCGAACTCTATGTGGCCGCCGCGGCCCAGGTCTCGCAGCCCTATCTGCAGCGGCTGGAGGTCTATGACGAGAGCGGCGCCGACCCGACGGGCGCCTTTCCCAAGGCACGCGTCCTGCGCGAGGTGCAGCTGGCCGCCGTGCGGGCCGAGCGCAAATCCGTGGTCCAGTCGCGCCGCCAGCGCCTGATCAGCGCCACGGTGGCGCGGCGCATGGTCCGCGAGCTGGACCTTCTGGAAGCGCATTACGAAAGCTGAACCCCGGTTGTGGTGCCCGCGGCCGGGCTCGAACCGGCACGGCCGTACGGCCTGAAGATTTTAAGTCTTCTGTGTCTACCATTTCACCACGCGGGCAGTGCGGGGCGTCGGCGCACCCTAGCCCGAGCGGGCCGACAGGGTAAAGTCACCGCGACGCATTCGGCACCCGCCTTGCCGCAACGCGGCATTGACTTGGGCGGTCCGCCAAGCTTTGGTGTCCCCCGAGAGTTTGCGGGAGGTTCGACATGAACAAGGAATATCCCAGTGCTGCGGCAGCGCTGGACGGGATTTTGTTTGACGGGATGACGATTGCCAGCGGCGGCTTCGGGCTCTGCGGCATCCCCGAACTGCTGATCGCGGCCATCAAGGAGGCCGGGACCAAGGATCTGACTGTCGCCTCGAACAACGCCGGGGTGGACGGGTTCGGCCTGGGCATCCTGCTCGCCACGCGGCAGATCAAGAAGATGATCTCCTCCTATGTCGGCGAGAATGCCGAATTCATGCGGCAATACCTTTCGGGCGAGCTGGAGCTGGAGTTCAACCCGCAAGGCACGCTGGCCGAGCGTCTGCGCGCCGGCGGCGCCGGCATCCCGGGCTTTTACACCAAGACCGGTGTCGGCACCGTGATCGCCGAGGGCAAGGACCACAAGGACTTCAACGGCCAGACCTATATCCTGGAAACCGGGATCGTCGCCGACATCTCGATCGTCAAGGCCTGGAAGGCCGACCCGTCGGGCAACCTCATCTTCCGCAAGACCGCGCGCAACTTCAACCCGCCTGCCGCCACCGCCGGCAAGATCTGCATCGCCGAGGTCGAGGAAATCGTGCCCTTGGGCAGCCTTGACCCCGATGCGATCCACCTGCCGGGCATCTATGTGCACCGCCTGATCCAGGGCCAGCACGAGAAGCGCATCGAGAACCGCACCACCCGCAAGAAGGAGGCAGTGTGATGGCCGCCGAAACCAAAGGCTGGGACCGCAACCAGATCGCCGCCCGCGCAGCACAAGAATTGCAGGACGGCACCTATGTGAACCTCGGCATCGGGATTCCGACGCTGGTGTCGAACTATATCCCCGCCGGCGTCAACGTGACGCTGCAATCGGAAAACGGCATGCTCGGCATGGGGCCCTTTCCCTTTGAGGGCGACGAGGACCCCGATCTGATCAACGCCGGCAAGCAGACCATCACCGAACTGCCGCAGACCGCTTATTTCGATTCCGCGCAATCCTTCGCGATGATCCGCGGCGGCAAGATCGCGATGGCGATCCTGGGCGCGATGGAAGTGTCGGAAGAGGGCGACCTTGCGAACTGGATGATCCCGGGCAAGCTCGTCAAGGGCATGGGCGGGGCGATGGATCTGGTGGCGGGCGTGGGCCGCGTCGTCGTGGTGATGGACCACACCTCCAAGCATGGCGAATCGAAGGTATTGAAGGCCTGCACCCTGCCCCTGACCGGCAAGGCCGTGGTCAACCGCATCATCACCAACCTCGGCGTGCTGGATGTGGTGCCGGGCGGCCTCAAGATCGTGCAACTGGCCGATGGCGTCTCGGAAGCCGAACTGCGCGCTGCAACCGAGGCGACGATCATTGGCTGAGCATGTCATCACTCGCGAGGTCGAGGGCCACCATGGCCGCTATGTGATCCGCCAGAACGGCGAAGAGGCGGAGCTGGTCTACAAGATCATCAGCCCGGAGCTGATCGTGGCGGTTCACACCGGCGTGCCCGACAGTTTCAAGGGCACCGGGGCCGGCGTGGCCATGGTGAACCGGCTGATCGCCGATGCGCGGGCCGAAGGCTTCAAGATCGTGCCGCAGTGCCCCTTCGTCAATGCCCAGCGCCTGAAGCATCCCGAATGGGCGGATGTCTTCTCGGTCTGACCCGAGTTTGCCGGGCTTCGGCCCGGCAGGCCTTAATTGCTGGCCGAGATGACCTTGAAGACGCAGGGATCGCTGATCAGCTCGGGTGGGGAGAGGCAGAGGCCCTGCGCCACCTGCCAGGCCGCCAGAACCTTGGGGACATAATCGCGGGTCTCGGCATAGGGCGGCACGCCGCCATTTGCGGTCACCGCCCCCTCTCCCGCGTTATAGGCCGCGATCACCATCAGGGGGTCGCGGTTGAAATTGCCCATCAGCCAGTCGAGATAGGCGACCCCGCCCTTGATGTTCTGCGAGGGGTCCAGCGCATTGGTCACGCCGAATCGCTTGGCGGTGTCCGGGATCAGCTGCATCAGCCCCTGCGCCCCTGCCCCGCTGGCCGCCGCCGCATTTCCGGCGCTTTCGACCGCCATCACCGCCAGCACCAGCGCCGGCGAGACCCGGGTGCCCACGGTGTCCTTCAGGATCTCGGTCCCCCAGTTCTGCGCCATGGTCTGCATCGCCTGCAGCCGCGGCGCATTCACGCTGGCGCCGTCCGGCCCCGAGGACAGCGTGGCCATGGCAAGAGGAAAGCGCCCGTCCGCCGCATCCAGCGCCACCGGCACCGTGTTCCAGAACCAGTCGTAATGCGCGCCCGAGGGGGCGACCGGGCCAGCGGGGGCCAAAGGTGTGGCGGGGCCAGGGTCCTCGTGATGTTCGGGGCGCGGGTCGATCTTGCGGCCGGCTGCCAGAAGGGCCGCCTGTTCCACCGGGTCTATCTGCACCTTGATCCGCTTGCCGGCCTGAATGTCGGAGACCTTCACCATCTTGAAGGTGAAGCTCGGCGTCGCGGGGGCCGATTCGGAATGTACGGCGCCGGCGCTTGCCAGCATTACCAGCCCGCCCAACGCCAGAAACGCGGGGCTTGCCCGGCGCAAATACCTGTAGCCTGTCATGCGGGTGCCTGCCCGATTGTTTTTATTGGCTTCAGCCTGCCAGATTCGCGCCAAAGCGCCAAGCTTTGCCGGCCCGCAAAGGGCTTAGCACCGCCAAACGCGACCGAAAGGACACGCCAATCGGGGCCTCGGCCACAATCCCGCCATCAAATGACTGCGACAATTCCGCAATCCGGTCCCACGAGCGCCGCCTTGCAAGGTTCTATTAAGCTCATACCGAGGGACAGACAGCGAAGGTCGCAATGACCAAAGCCGAGGGACCGACGCGGTAGGCGAACCTGGACCAACCAACATCAAGGGATGAACATCATGAAACTCTTCTCCTTCTTCAAGTCCTTCAAGAACGACGAATCCGGCGCCGTGACCGTTGACTGGGTCGTGCTGACCGCAGCCATCGTCGGCCTGGGCATGGTCGTCATGACCACCGTTGGCGGCGGCATCACCGGCCTCGGCAACAAGATCGTCGAAGACCTCGGCAGCCGCAACTCGGGCTACCTGAACCAGTAATCGCTTTCAGCGAGCTGATGGCAGGGCCGCATCCTCGGATGCGGCCTTTTGCTTTTGCGGATGGGCTCAGGCCGTCTTGACCCCTGCCCTGAAAAAACCGCGAAAAGATGCGAGAAAATGACCAACTCTGCCCAATCCGCGCCGCGATGCCCCTTCAAAACGAACTTATCCGAACGGGGCGACGGAGCAGAGGCCGAAGCCAGCGAAGCCGAACGGTAGAAACCGAACCAACGCGAACCAACATCAAGGGATGCACACCATGAAATTTCTGAACTTCTTCAAAGGCTTCAAGAACGACGAATCCGGCGCCGTGACCGTGGACTGGGTCGTTCTGACCGCAGCTATCGTCGGCCTGGGCATGGTCGTGATGACCACCGTCGGCGGCGGCATCACCGGCCTCGGCAACAAGATCGTCGAAGACCTCGGCAGCCGCAACTCGGGCTACCTGAACCAGTAATCGCTGACAGCGATCTGATGGCAGGGCCGCATCCTCGGATGCGGCCTTTTGCTTTTGTGGGCACCTGGGCCACGGAGGCCCGCCCGGTTGCCGCGAAAAAGCCGTGAAAAGACGCGATAAAATGACCAAATCCGCCCAATCGCCGCCCTGATGCCGCATCAAAAAGAAGTCATCCGGACGGGGCGACGGAACAGAGGCCGAAGCCAGCGAAACCGAACGGTCGAAACCGAACCAACATCAAGGGATCAAACCATGAAACTGCTGAACATCTTCAAGGGCTTCAAGAACGACGAATCCGGCGCCGTGACCGTTGACTGGGTCGTGCTGACCGCAGCCATCGTCGGCCTGGGCATGGTCGTCATGACCACCGTCGGCGGCGGCATCACCGGCCTCGGCAACAAGATCGTCGAAGACCTCGGCAGCCGCAACTCGGGCTACCTGAACCAGTAATCGCCTCCGGCGATCTGCGTTCCAGGCCGCATCTTCGGAGATGCGGCCTTTCGCTTTTGTGGCCAAGCTCGTGCGCCTCTCGCGAGGTCTGCCCTGAAAAAACCGCGAAAAGATGCGAGAAAATGACCAACTCTGCCCAATCCGCGCCGCGATGACCCGTCAAAACGAACTTATCCGAACGGGGCAACGGAACAGAGGCCGAAGCCAGCGAAACCGAACGGTAGAAACCGAACCGAAACAAACCAACACCAAGGGATGAAAACCATGAAATTTCTGAACATCTTCAAAGGCTTCAAGAACGACGAATCCGGCGCCGTGACCGTGGATTGGGTCGTGCTGACCGCAGCAATCGTCGGCCTGGGCATGGTCGTCATGACCACCGTTGGCGGCGGCATCACCGGCCTCGGCAACAAGATCGTCGAAGACCTCGGCAGCCGCAACTCGGGCTACCTGAACCAGTAATCGCTGGCACCGGGATCATCTGATCCCTGGCCTGGGCCGCGCCCGCAGTGCGGGGGCGGCCCATTTGCCAAAGGGGCATTGCAGGACGGCCTTCGCAGAGCCGCCTGAATATTGCCCCATTCTTGCCGCGACCTTGCAGTAGTCTGGAACACGGCAACTCCTGATGAACTTGGGTTCGATTGACCAAACTCGCTGAGGCAAAGGACGCAAGATGACACCAGATCCGCATGATGTTCCCGGAGGCGATGCCGAAGTCACCGCAGGTGGCTGCGACTTTGCCACCAAGGAATGCGGAGCGGTCACCGTCGATTGGGTGGTCCTGTCCGCGGCGGTCATCGGGATGGGCATGTTGGTGCTGGAACCGGTGGCCTTCAGCGCCAGCGGGACATCCAACAAGATTGCCAACGATATCGAAAACATCCAGGTGGGGTATCCTGGAAACTGACGGTCTGCCCGGCGCGTTCTGGGCGTATGGGGTGATGTCATGAGAGCAGTTTTCAGTCTGGTTCTGGTCGTGGGTCTCGCCTTGGCGGGATTTGCGGTCTACATGACCCAGAAATACTTCAGCCAATCGCAGGCCGAATTGAATTACGAGCGCGACCTGCGCGCCAAGACCGGGCCTCTGGTCCAGGTTTTTGTCGTCAACAAGGTCAAGAAATACGGCGAGGTCCTGAACAAGGAAGACGTTCAGCAGATCTATTGGCAAAAGAGCGCCATGCCCGACCATATCTACACCAAGATCGAGGATCTGTTCCCGGCCGACGGCAAGGAGCCGCGCTATATCAGCCGCCAGATCGAGAAATTCGAGCCGATCCTGGCCGAGAATGTCACCGATCCGGGCAAGCCCGCCGGTCTGACCTCGATGCTGGGCAAGGGCGAAACCGCCTTTGCGGTGCGGGTTGACGTGGCCTCGGGGGTTGCGGGGTTTGTGCAGGTCGGCGACCGGGTGGACGTCTACTGGACCGGCGCTGTTGCCGGCACCGAGGGCGAGATGACCCGCCTGATCGAAAACGGCGTGCGTGTCGTGGGCGTCGACCAGCAGGCCGACAATTCCAACACCGGCAACACCGTGGCGCGCACCGTCACCCTGGCGGCGCTGCGTGAGGATGTGGCGCGGCTGACGCAAGCCCAGGCCACGGGGCGGCTGAACCTGGCCCTGGTCGGCACCACCGACACCTCGGTGGCCGGCAAGATCGAGGTCGACAGCAACCGCCTTCTGGGCATCACACCCGAACAGGCCGCCGCGGTCCCGCAAGCGCCGAAAGTCTGCACGATCAAGATGCGCAAGGGCGCCGACGTGGTGGAAACCCCGATCCCCTGCACCAACTGACATCGCCAAATACCGAAAGCGGCCCCATATTTCGTGGGGCCGCTGTTCCTTTGCGCAACAGACAGGGCCGTTTTGGCAAGACGCGGGGCCTGTTGCAGGTTATCCACATAAGGAATGGCCTCCAACCTTTTGATTCTTGCTTAAAAATGCCAGTTGAGGCATTTTGCTGAGAGAAAACGGGCAAAAAAGACCCGGTCGTGGGCACACTGAGAGGGCAGGTCGATGAAGTTGCGAGGCCTTTTGATGGCGGGCATGTTGGGGCTGGCGCTGGCTGGCACGGCATTTTGCCCGATTCCAGCTGCAGCACAGAACCTCACGATCATGAAGGGTTCGGCCAACGCCCCGCTCAGCGTACCGATGAATCGCGCCGTGGTGATCGAAAGCGACACCTCCTTTGCCGAACTTTCGGTGGCCAATCCGGGCATCGCCGATATCTCGACCCTGTCGGACAAGACGATCTATGTGCTGGGCAAGACGCCGGGCCGCACGACGATGACCCTGCTGACGCAGGACGGCAAGCTGATCTCGAACGTCGAAGTGCATGTCACGCCGGACATTGAAGAATTCAAGGAACGCTTGCAGCAGATCCTGCCGGGCGAACCGATCGAGGTGCGCACCGCCAATGACGGGATCGTGCTGTCGGGCACTGTATCCTCCACCGCCAAGCTCGACCGCGCGCTGGATCTGGCCACGCGCTATGCGCCGGACAAGGTATCGAACCTGATGATGGTCTCGGGCACCCAGCAGGTCATGCTGAAGGTGCGCTTTGCCGAGATGCAGCGCTCGGTCTCCAAGAGCCTGTCCTCCTCGCTGGGTGTGCGGGGCGGCAAGAATGCCAGCGTGATCGGTGCGACCGGCACCGTTCTGGACAATATGAACAATTCCAACGGGTCGTATCAGACCGGCGCCGGGACCAAGGGCGCCCTGGGGCTGGGCTTTACCGCAGGCTCGCTGGAATTCGGCGTGCTCCTCGAGGCGCTGGAATCCAAGGGCGTCGTGCGCACCCTGGCCGAGCCGAACCTGACCGCGCTGTCGGGCCAACAGGCCAAGTTCCTGGCCGGTGGCGAATATCCGATCCCGGTTTCGGCTGACAATGGTGCGATTGCGATCCAGTACAAGCCCTTCGGCGTCGAGCTGAACTTCACGCCGACCGTGGTGGATGGCGACACGATCAACCTGCAGATCAATGCGGCGGTCTCCTCGATCGACACCACGACCTCGGTCACCACCAACGGGCTTTCGGTCAATGCCTTCAAACGGCGCGAGACCTCGACCACGGTCGAGATGCGCGACGGGGAAAGCTTTGCCATCGCGGGCCTGCTGCAGGACGACTTCCGCGACCTCAACGGCCAGGTGCCGTGGCTGGGCGATGTGCCGATCCTCGGCACCCTGTTCCGCAGCGCCGACTATCAGCGCAACCAATCCGAGCTTGTCATCATCGTGACACCGCATCTGGTGACACCGGTCCGGGGCGATACCCTGGCCCTGCCCACCGACCGCATCCGGATTCCGACCGAACAGGAGCTTTTCCTCTTCGGCAAGACCGCAGGCAAGCAGCGTGGAGGTGCGGGCGAAGTGGCCCGGCAGGACTTCAGCGGCTCCTACGGCTATTCGATGGAGTGAGGCGATGAAGAATCTGCATAAATCGCTGATCATTTCGGCGCTGGCCTTGTTGCCGCTGGCCGCTTGCGACACCACCGCCTTTTACCGCGAGGCGGGCTCTGCCGGCTCCAGCGAGGGCGGCTATGGCAATGCCAACCTGATGAACGCGGCGGCGATGATGGGCGAAGGCGATGCCCGCCAGCTGCTGGGCCAACGCTTCGCCAACGAGGTCGACACCACCGTCACCTTCGCCTTCAACCGCTACGACCTGTCGGCCCAGGCGGCCGCGACGCTGGCCAGACAGGCGAGCTGGATCCGCCAGTTCCCCGAAGTGCGCTTCAGCGTCTATGGCAACACCGACCTTGTGGGGTCGGAGCGCTACAACAAGGGACTGGGTCTGCGCCGGGCGCAGGCTGTCGTGAACTATCTGGTCAGCCAGGGCGTCTCGCGCAGCCGCCTGCAGGCGCTGGTGTCTTATGGCGAGACTCGCCCCGTTGTCCCCACCCAGGGCCCCGAGGAGCGCAACCGCCGCGCCGTTACCACGGTCGCGGGCTTCACCAAGGGCCATTCGGGCCTGCTCAACGGCAAATACGCCGCCGTCATCATGCGCGAATATGTCACCAGCGCGACGCAGATCCAGACCGGCACCACGGCGGGCTCGGCCACGGGCGGTGGCAGCAGCGGCGGCAACAGCGGCGGCAACTGATCAGCGCCAGAACCTGGCATCGGGGCCCCCGCGTGGGGCCCTTTTCTTTGGGCCTCTGCCCCGCGCACCAAACCGCCGATTGTTGCCAAGCTTTCCGCAAAAGCGGGATTGGCCCTGAAATACCCCAGATTGACGATTTTTTAGCCCCAATCTCGCCACCATCTGACTTCACCTTCGCAGCATGGGATCCGAGTGCCGACCGCAAGAGTCGCCAAGGATTTCAGAGAGGGTCCTTTGGGTAAGGGGGGTCCACTCGAGTTGGGGCGACCTTGGAAGGACTGGGCAATGACGAGCGTAGCGAACCTTCAGCCGGAACCGGCACCGATCCTTGCGTGCACCATTTCACGCGACGTGCAGAATTTCGAAGTGCTGATCGAGGACATGGAAGTGGAGCTTGGCGAAAGCTGGGGCGACCTTTCCTTTGACGACGCTCAGGTTTTTCTCGACCAGCCCGACGCCCGCTCGCTTGAATTCGTGGCCATCGCGGTCAATGGCGCGGACGAGGCCGACCTCGGCCGCATCGCTGACATTCTGAAGCAGGCAAAATCCTATGGAATCAAGGTCGTGCTGATCGCCGACCAGATCGGCCCGATGGCGCTGCACCAGCTTTTGCGGCTCGGGGCGGATGACTTTGTGCCCTATCCCCTGCCGGAAGGCGCCCTGCACGAGACGATCGAGCGGCTGCGCAAGCCCTCGTCGACCCCGGTTCTGGTGGCCGAAACGATGAGCCCGGACGCGCCGGTGGAAAACAAGATGCCGCAGCCCGGCTTCAAGGCCAAGGGCGACCGTGACGCCGTGGTGCTGCCGGTGCATGGCATGTGCGGCGGCTCGGGCGCTTCGACCTTTGCCACCAACCTCGCCTGGGAACTGGCCACGATCGGCAAGGATGCCCCGCGCGTCTGCCTGATCGACTTTGATTTTCAATTCGGTTCGGCGGCGACCTATCTGGATCTGCCGCGCAAGGAATCGGTCTTTGAATTGTTGTCGGATGCGCAATCGGTCGACAGCGACGCGCTGTTGCAGGCCATGCTGACCTTCAACGACAAGCTGCATGTCCTGACCGCGCCGGCCGACATGCTGCCTTTGGACATCATCGGGCCGGACGACATCGGCCGGATCATCGACATGGCGCGGGCGAATTTCGATTTCGTCATCATCGACATGCCGAAAACCGTGGTCTCCTGGACCGAAACGGTGCTCAGCCGGGCGCATGTCTATTTCGCGCTGATGGACCTGGACCTGCGCTCGGCCCAGAACGTGCTGCGCTTTGTCCGCGCCCTGCGCGCCGAGGGGCTGCCGCATGAAAAGCTGCGCTATGTCCTGAACCGCGCGCCGAAATTCACCGACCTCGGGGCCAAGTCCCGGGTCAAACGCATGGCAGAAAGCCTGGACATCGCGATCGAGGTGCAGCTGCCCGACGGCGGGAACCCGGTCACGCAGGCCAATGACCACGGCCTGCCCCTGTCGGAAAGTGCCGCGAAGAACCCGCTGCGCAAAGAGATCCAGAAACTCGCCAAATCCTTGTTCGAGTTGAACAAGGCCGTCGAATCCGCTCGTAAATGAATTTCCCCTGGGGGGTATAGATGTTCTCGCGCTTCAAAAAACCCGACACCGGCGCCACCAAGCCCACCACTGCGGCGGTGGGCTCTGGCGCGCCCACGGCCCGTGCGGCAGCACCGGCCCCCGTGGCGCCCAAGCCGACGCATTCGCAGCGCCCGCTGATTGCCGCCGCCAATCCGGCCGAAGTGGCCGCGATGGACAAGGAACGCAAGCGCAAGGAAAAGATCAGCGAGCTGAAGGTCGAACTGCACAAGCGCCTGCTCGACAGCCTCAACCTCGCCGCGTTGGAGACCGCCAGCGAAGGCAGCCTCAAGACCGAGATCGCCGATATCGCCTCCGAGGCGCTGAACGAGATGTCGGTGTCGCTGAACGCCACCGACCGCGCCCAGCTGAACCAGGAGCTTTACGACGAGGTCATGGGCCTTGGCCCGCTGGAGCCCCTGCTGAAAGACGAAAGCGTCAACGACATTCTGGTCAACGGCCCGCGCCGGATCTTTGTCGAACGCAAGGGCAAGCTGGAACTGACCGACATCACCTTCAAGGATGAACGCCACCTCTTGCGCATCATCGACAAGATCGTCTCCGCCGTGGGCCGAAGGGTCGACGAATCGAACCCCTATTGCGACGCGCGCCTGGCTGACGGGTCGCGTTTCAACTGCATGGTGCCGCCGGTTGCGGTGGACGGCAGCCTGGTTTCCATCCGGAAATTCAAGAAGGAAAAGCTGCGGATCGACGACCTGATCAAGTTCGGCGCCTTCACCGAGGAAATGGCCGCCTATCTGCAGGCCGCCGTGTCCTGCCGGCTCAACATCATCGTTTCGGGGGGCACGGGGTCGGGGAAAACCACGACGCTGAACGCGCTGTCGTCCTTCATCGACAATGACGAACGTGTGCTGACCATCGAAGACACCGCCGAACTTCAGCTGCAACAGGTCCATGTCGGGCGGATGGAAAGCCGCCCGCCAAACGTCGAAGGCAAAGGTGCCGTCACCCAGCGCGACTGCCTGCGCAACGCGCTGCGGATGCGGCCCGACCGGATCATCGTCGGCGAAACCCGCGGCGAAGAGGTCATCGACATGCTGCAGGCGATGAACACCGGCCACGACGGGTCGATGACCACGATCCACGCGAACTCGGCCCGTGACGGCATCTCGCGTCTGGAAAACATGGTGGCGATGGCCGGGATCGAGATGCCCTTGAAGGCCGTCCGCTCCCAGATCGCCGCCGCTGTGAACCTGATTGTGCAGGCAAGCCGCCTGCAGGACGGCTCGCGCCGCATGGTCTCGATCACCGAGATCACCGGCATGGAAGGCGAGGTCATCTCGATGCAGGAGGTCTTCCGTTACGAACGTCTGGGCGTGGAGCCGAATGGCAAGATCATCGGGCGCTTCAATGCGACCGGCGTGCGCAGCCATTATTCCGAGCGCTTCCGCCAGTGGGGCTTCGATCTTCCTGCCTCGCTTTATGAACCCATCGTCTAAGGCAAAATCATGCAGATCAGCGCAGCGCCTCTCATCTACATACTGATTTTCGTCGCGGTGGTCTTCCTTGTCGAGGGCCTGTACCTCACCGTCTTCGGCAAGAGCATCAGCCTGAACAACCGCCTGTCGCGCCGTCTGGCGCTGCTGGAAAAGACCCATGACCGCGAGAAGGTGCTGGAACAGCTCCGCAAGGAGATGAGCCAGCACGTCAACGCGCGTGGCATCCCGCTGTACTCGATCCTCGCCAACAAGGCGCAGCGCGCCAATATCGCCTTCACGCCCAAGGCCCTGGTCGGCATCATGTTCGGGCTGTCGGTGTTTTCCTATCTCGGCCTGACCATCGGCACCGAGGCGGCAGCGCCGGTCCGCGTTGTCGTGGCTTTGGCCATGGGCTTTGGCGGCGTCTATGTCTGGATCAACAACAAGGCCAAGAAGCGGATGGCGCTTCTGGAGGAACAGCTGCCCGACGCGGTGGAGCTGATGGTGCGGTCCTTGCGCGTCGGTCACCCCTTCTCTTCGGCCATCGCCAACGTGGCCAAGGAAATCGCCGACCCCTTGGGCACCGAATTCGGCGTCATCGCCGACGAAGCCTCTTATGGCCGCGATGTGGCCGAAAGCCTGAAAGCCTTTGCCGAACGGCTCGACAGCCAGGATTTGCGGTTTCTGGCCGTGGCCGTCACCATCCAGCAGCAATCGGGCGGCAACCTGGCAGAGATCCTCGACGGTCTGGCCAAGGTGATCCGCGCCCGTTTCAAACTGTTCCGCAGGGTCAAGGCGATCACCGCCGAGGCCAAGTGGTCGGGCATGTTCCTGTCGGCCTTTCCGATCGGCGCCCTGATCATGATCAACGTGATCCAGCCGCACTACTATGATGACGTGAAAACGACTTCGGCCTTCATTCCCGCCTGTCTGATCGTGGGCGTCTTTCTGGTGGTCAACGTCGTCTTCATGAAAATCATGGTCAACATCAAGGTCTAGGCAGATGCTCTCCACACTCAATGACACTTTGGTGGCCAAGTTCGGACCGCTGGGACCGCTTTATATCGTGGGCCTCCTGGGGATCCTGCTGATCCTGTCGGTGCTGCCCACCATGCTGCGCAAGAAGCCCGAGCCCTTCGACAAGCTGAAGGCGATGCGCGCCCCCGCGGCTGACCCGAAGAAAAAGGGTCAGACGCTGCGCAAGGGCGATAAGATCGACAAGCTGGAAAAGTTCGCGACCTTCCTCGAGCCGCAGGATGCCGAGACCATGTCGGCCTCGCGGCTGAAGATGGTGCGGGCCGGCTACACCAACAAGAACGCGGTGCGGATGTTCCACTTCGCGCAGTTCTCCCTGGGGATCGGGCTTTTGATCTGCGGCGTGATCTACACGATCATCGTCTCGCAACATGCCGAGGTTTCGACCCAGTTCAAACTGCTCGCCACGATCTTCCCCGGTGCCGCCGGCTATTACCTGCCGCAATACTGGGTGCAGCGCCGGTTGCAGACCCGTCAGCAGCAGATCGTCCAGGGCTTCCCCGATGCGCTGGACCTGATGCTGGTCTGTGTCGAGGCCGGCCAGTCGCTCGACCAGTCGATCAACCGGATGGCCAAGGAAACCCGCGCCGGCTACCCTGCCCTTGCCGACGAGCTGGAAATTGTCAGCCACGAGGTCAAGGCCGGCAAGGAACGCGTGCAGGTGCTGAAGGACATGTCGGAACGGATCAACATCCCCGATGTCTCGTCTTTCGTGACCACCCTCGTGCAATCGGCCACCTATGGCACCTCGATCGCCGAGGCGCTTCGGGTTTATTCGGCCGAAATGCGTGACAAGCGCGTGATGCGGGCGGAAGAGAAGGCGAACACCTTGCCCACGAAGCTGACCCTTGGCACAATGATGTTCACGGTGCCGCCGCTGATGATCATTCTGATTGGTCCTTCGGTGATGGGCATCACAAAGGTTCTGACCATGGGGAAAGGCTAGGCTCCGGCCCTCCCCGCTGGCCGGACAGGTCATTGGGTGTTGCTCTGCGCTTGGTCCTCTCACTCCTGCTCGTGCCGCTTCTGGCCGGGTGCAACCTGTCGGGCGAATTGTCCTCCACCGGGTCGACCCCGCCCGCCGTCGATGGCAGCAAGCGCGGCGTTGACGGGCTGGAGGTCGGCCACCGCCTGATGGCCGCGGGCGAATACGAACTGGCGCTGAGCGCCTATTACCGGGCCGCGGCGCAGCAGGGCATGAATTCCGATGTGCTTTCCGCCGTGGGTAGCGCCGATCTGAAACTGGGCCGCCTCAACCAGGCCGAACATATCCTGCGCCGCGCATTGGAGGCCGAGCCGACCTTCGTGCCCGCCATCAACAATCTGGGCGTTGTCCTGATGGAGCAGAACCGCTTTGGCGAGGCGCGGGCGGTGTTCCAGACCGCCTTCGAGCTCGACAGTGGCAAATCGGATGAAATCCGCGAGAATTTGCGCATGGCTATCGCCCGGACCCAGAACACCGTGTATGCTGACAAAGTTGCCGAGGATCCGCCCAAGTTCAATCTGGTGCGGCGTGGCGAGGGGGAATACGTCCTTCTGTCGCAGCTGTAACGGAAAATCCGGGCCCCCTTCGGTTCGAGCAGCAAAAAGGACGCAAAATGCGCCACCCGGGAGTTTATGTGCTGTGCCTTCTGGGCATGGCGAGTTTGGCCGCATGTCAGCACGGCGTGTCGCGCAGTCAGGCCGCCAGGGCCGTGGCCGAGGCGCAGGCCGTTGACCAGAACAACCTCAGCGACATCATGCTGACGGTCGCCGACCCGACCGAGGCTGTGACCTATTTCAAGAACGCTTTGGCCGTCACGCCAGGCCGGATCGACCTCAAGCGCAACCTCGCAAGATCCGAGGCGCGGGCCGGGCTTTACGCCGAGGCTTCGGTCGTCCTGAGCGAGATCATCGCCTCGCCCGAAGGCACCAACGACGACCGTCTGGCGCTGGCCGATGTGCTGATCCGCTCCAACGAATGGGACAAGGCGGCGGCGATGCTGAACTCAGTCCCGCCGACGGTGGAAAGCTATGAACGCTACCGGCTGGAGGCTTTGGTGGCCGACAGCAAGAAAGACTGGAAGAAGGCCGACAGCTTCTATTCGATCGCCGTGGGCATGACGACCAAGCCGCAGGGTGTGTTGAACAACTGGGGCTATTCGAAGCTGACGCGCGGCGACGGCCCGGGGGCGGAAAAGCTGTTCATCCAGGCCCTGACCTATGATCCGACCATGTTCACTGCCAAGAACAACCTGGTTCTGGCCCGCGCCGCCCAGCACAAATATGACATGCCGGTGGTGCAGATGACCCAGGATGAACGGGCGAAGCTTCTCTACACCGCGGGCCTTGCCGCCGTGAAACAGGGCGACACGGCCGAGGGCAAGAGCCTGCTGCGCGCCGCCATCGACACCTCGCCGGTCTATTTCGAACAAGCCGCGCGCAGCCTCGCCGCATTGGGGGGCTGATGCTGCCGGAACTTGCTGCGCTGGTCTTCCTGCCCTTCACGCTGGCCATCGGCATCTGGGTCGCGTGGAGCGACATGAAGTTCATGAAGATCCCGAACAAGGCCGTGCTGGCCCTGATCGCGGTCTATGTCGTGCTGGGCATCCTGGTCCTGCCCTTCAAGGTCTGGGCCTTTGGGCTGGGCGTCGGGGTAGCGGCGCTGGTCGTGTTGTTCGTCGCCAATGCCGCAGGTCTGATGGGCGCAGGTGATTCCAAATTTGGCGCCGCCATGGCACCCTTCTTCATGCTGGCCGATTACCGGCTGGTCATGGGCCTCCTCGCCGGTTGCCTTCTGGGCGCCTTTGCCACCCATCGCCTGATGCGCCTGGTCCCTGCGATGCGCCGTGCCACGCCCGAATGGCAAAGCTGGACGCATCAGAAATTCCCGATGGGCCTCGCTTTGGCGGGAATGCTCAACTTCTACCTGATCCTCCCCCTAATTTTGCCCCTTTTCCGGTCCATCTGATCGCTAGACCCGGCCTGATCCGCGAGGTTCAGGCCCCCGAGACTCTGGCAAACGAGGCCCCGCGATGAACCTGCAAGTCACCCCGCCCGGTGTTCTGCCCCCCCTGCCGCCGAAATCGCTGGTCGAGGTCGGGATCTCGCCGGTGATGATGCGGGATATCCTGCTCAAGACGATGTTCCGGATGAACCTGGATCTGGTGACGGTGCTGGCAAGGGTGATCTGCCTGCCGGTGCAGCTGACCCAGGAACTGGTCGATCAGGCCCGCAGCCAGCGCCTGCTGGAGGCGACGGGGACGCTGCACGCCACCTCGGGCAACGAGATGGGCTATCAGCTGACCGATGCCGGCAAGTCGCGCGCGCTGGATGCGCTCAGCCAGTCGGAATATTACGGCGCGATGCCGGTGCCGCTGGCCGCCTATGGCGAGCAGATGAAGCGCCAGTCGGTCCGCAACATGAAGCTGACCCGGACAGAGCTGATGAAGGGGATGGGCCATCTGATCCTGCCCGACGACCTGATCGGCAACCTCGGGCCCGCCGTGACCTCGGGCCGGTCGATCCTGATGTATGGCCCGCCCGGCAACGGCAAATCCTCGATCTCGAACGGCATCCGCGCCGCTTTGGGCGACCGGATCTACATCCCCCGCGCCATCGAATATTCCGGTCAGGTGATCACGGTCTATGACCCCATCGTCCATTCCAAGGCCGAAGAGGTGGTGGAGGATCCGACAGCACTCCGCCGCTCCGCCAACCGCTTCGATAACCGCTATGTCTTTTGCGAGCGGCCCTCGGTGGTGACGGGGGGCGAATTGACGCTCGACATGCTGGATCTGAAGTACAACCCGGTTGCCCGCACCTATCAGGCCCCCTTGCAGCTGAAATCCTCGGGCGGGATCTTTATCGTCGACGACCTTGGCCGCCAGTCCGAGCCGCCGCAGAAGCTGGTCAACCGCTGGATCGTGCCCTTGGAAGAAAACCGCGATATCCTGTCGCTGCAATCGGGCGAGAAGTTCACCGTGCCCTTCGACACGCTGGTGATCTTTTCGACCAACTTCCACCCGAACGAGATTTTCGACGGCGCGGCGCTCCGCCGGATTTTCTTCAAGATCAAGGTTGAGGGGCCAAATCAGGACAACTTCCTGAAGATCTTCGCCATGGTCGCGCGCAAGAAGAAGATGCCGCTCGATGAGGGCGCGCTCTTGCATCTGCTGAAGACGAAATACCCGACCATCGACAACAATTTCGCCAATTATCAGCCGGTCTTCCTGATCGACCAGATGATCGCGATCTGCGAGTTCGAGAATATCCCCTACCAGATGACGCCCGAGCTGATCGACCGCGCCTGGGCCAACATGTTCGTGCGCGACGAATCCATCGCGCGCTGAAGCCTTGGAGTCAGGTGAAAAGCCTGACCCCCTCTTCCGTCACCACAGCGTCAAGCCGCTGGTCGAAGGCGTCAATCGGCACCTCGTCCACCTCTTGCGCGGCAAAGGCAAAGCCTATGGCCAGCACGGGGTGACGCGCGCGCAGGCCCATCAGGGTGCGGTCGTAAAAGCCGCCGCCATAGCCGAGGCGGTAGCCCCGCGCGTCAAAGGCCAGCAGCGGCACGATCAGGACCTGCGGGTCCACCCAGGCGCCCTCGGCCGGGATCATTGCGCCGAACTCGCCCGCGGTCATCGCCACCCCCGGGCCCCATTCGCGGAACTTGAGCGGCGCCGCCTTGGCGAGGATCACCGGCACGCCGACCGGGCCCTGATGCCGGGCCATGGCCGGCAAAGGGTCGATCTCGGTCCGCATCGGCATATAGCCGGCCAGAACCTTGCCCGCATGGGTGCTCAACAGATCGGCCAGCAGTTCCGCCGCCTGGCCCTGCCCCGCGGCAAAGGCGGATTTGCGGGTGGCAAAGGCCATCTTGCGGGCCAGCGCTTTCACGTCATTCATGTCGTTCATGTCATCAACACCGTCGCAAGGCCAAGAAAGGCCAGATATCCCATCACATCCGTCAAGGTCGTAACGAAAGTCCCCGAGGCCAGCGCCGGGTCGAGGCCCGCCCGCTCCAGCGTCAGGGGCACCAGAACCCCGCCAAGCGCCGCCACGATCTGGTTGACGATCATCGCCAGCCCCAGAACGATTCCCAGCCGCGGCTCGCCATAGACCAGCGCGCCCCCCAGCCCGAGGATCAGCGCCAGCCCCAAGCCGTTCAGCAACCCCGCCATCAGCTCGCGCCGCACCACCCGCGCCGCATTGGCCGAGGTGAGGTCGCGCGTCGCCAGGGCCCGCACCGACACCGCCAGCGACTGCGTCCCGCCAATCCCCCCGGTGGAGGCGACAATCGGCATCACCGCCGCGAGTGAGACAATCGCCGCGATCGTCCCTTCGAACCGCGAGATCACGAAGGCCGAGATCGAGGCGGTGAACAGGTTGACCACCAGCCAGGGCAGCCGCTGTTTCACCGTCGCCAAGGGCCCGTCAGACATCGCACTGTCCTCGCCCACCCCGGCCAGGCGCAGCATGTCTTCGCCATGTTCCTCGTCCAGCACCGCCATCGCGTCGTCGATGGTGATCACCCCGATCAGCCGCCCGCCCTTGTCGACCACGGGGCAGGAAATCAGGTGGTACTGGTTGAAAAGATAGGCCACATCGCCCTCGGGCATGGTGGGTTCGATGGTGCGGAAACTGTCCTCCAGAATGTCCTTGAGCCGCACCCCGCGGTTGGCCGACAGGAGCCGGCCCAGCGTGACATAGCCGGTCGGGCGCATCCGCGGGTCGGTCAGCAGGACGTGGTAGAACTGGTCCGGCAGGCTCGCCGCACTGCGCAGATGGTCGATGGCGTCGCCCACCGTCCAATGCTCCGGCACGGCCACGACCTCGCGCTGCATCAGGCGGCCGGCGGAGTATTCCGGATAGGAGAGCGATTGTTCGACCGCAACCCGGTCCACTGCATCCAGCGCGGCCAGCACGGCACCGCGGCCCGGGGCGTCAAGATCCTCAATGATGTCAACCACATCGTCGGAGTCGAGCTCGCGCACCGCATCGGTGAGCGTCTTTTCCGGCAGGGCGGCGATCACCTCTTCGCGGATGCTTTCGTCCAGTTCGGACAGCACCTCGCCGTCGATGACCTGCGGCGCCAGGCGCAGCAGTTCTTCGCGCGCGGCAGTGCCGATCTGCTCCAGTAGGTCGGCCACGTCGGCCGGATGCATCTCGCCCAGCAGGGCAAGCAGATCGGCGGGTTTTTCATCGCGCACCGCGTCCAGCACGGCGGCCACCCGGCGCGGATCGAGGCCCTCTTCGTCTTGTTCTGCCTCGATATCGGCCATTCCGCCCCCGCTTTGATTGCGCCGACCTTAGCGAAAGCTGATTCAGCAAAACAGAGGCGATGCGAAATTTACCCCGGCGGGAGAAGGCATTAGTCTGAGCGCCGGAAAAAGAGGTGAAACATGGCCGATCTGCTCTTGGGACAGGTGCTTTCCTATGCGGGTGATCCCTTTCTGACGGAAGACACCGTGCGTCTGGAGGAGGCCGTTCTGGTCGAGGGCGGCAAGATCCGCGCCTTGGGGTCGGCCGCGGCCCTGCGGGCGGCCCATCCGCAGGCCAGGGTCACCGACTATGGCAAGTCCTTGATCTCGGCCGGATTTATCGACGCCCATGTGCATTACCCGCAGACGGCGATGATCGCCTCCTGGGGCAAAAGGCTGATCGACTGGCTGAACCTTTACACCTTCCCCGAAGAGATGCGCTTTGCCGATCCGGCCTATGCGCATGAGGTGGCGGAGCGCTATTTCGACCTGGCACTGGCGCATGGCACGACCTCGATGTGTTCCTATGCGACGATCCATCCCGGTTCGGTCGATGCCTTCTTCCAAGGCGCCAAGTCGCGGGGATTGCGGGCTTTTACCGGCAAGACCTGCATGGACCGCAATGCGCCCGAGGGCCTGCGCGATACGGCGCAAAGCGCCTATGACGACAGCAAGCGCCTCTTGCAGAAGTGGCATGGGGTGGACCGGCTGTCCTATGTGATCACACCGCGGTTTTCGCCGACCTCGACGCCGGAACAGCTGGCGGCGATGGGGGCCTTGTGGCGCGAATATCCCGATTGCCTGATGCAGACCCACCTCTCCGAACAGACCGACGAGATCGCCTGGGTCAAGGAGCTTTACCCGCAATCGCGTGATTATCTCGATACTTACGAGGCGCAGGGCCTGTTGCGCGAAGGCGCGGTCTATGGCCATGCGATCCATCTGACCGCACGCGAAAAGGCGCGGCTGGTGGAGGCCGGGGCGAGCCTGGTGCATTGCCCGACCTCGAACACCTTCATCGGCTCGGGCCTGTTCGACATGAGGCTGGCCAAGGCTTTGCGGGTGGGGCTGGCCACGGATACTGGCGGTGGGTCGTCGTTTTCGATGCTGCGGACCATGGCTGCGGCCTATGAGGTGGCGCAGCTGCGCGGCCAGGCGCTGCACCCGTCGCAGCTCTGGTGGCTGGCGACCCAGGGCTCGGCGAGGGCTTTGCGGGCGGAGCATCAGATCGGCAATATCGCCCTTGGGCTGGAGGCGGATCTGGTGGTGATCAACCTCGCCTCCACCCCCGCCATCGAACAGGCGACCCGGCGGGCGGAGGATCTTTGGCAGGCGGTCTTCCCGACCATCATGATGGGCGATGACCGTGCGGTGCAGGCGGTGTGGATTTCCGGCAAGCCCTTGCGAGCGCAGGGTTAATCCGGGACATTCGGCGCGCGGGACGGGTCTTTTTTCCGTCTTCCCGCTGTCTTCCTTCCGTCTCTACGCGCGGGGCGGGAAGGATGCGTTAACCATGTCTTGCGAATCGTCGGGGGTCACGATTTTTCTGCGAAAAATCGGGGCGCTGATTTTTCGCAGAGGGTCTTGACTAGCATAGAGCCAGAAAACTGGCGCAATGCTATGAAAAGGCTTATGAATCGCTACGCAAAAAGTTCGAAACTTTCTGAAGCCCAATTTCGGGCCTTCATCAGGCTCGTCGCGGCCGATCTCACGGCCAGTCAGATCGCGCAGGTCAGCGGCCTCAACCGCAACACGGTGAACCGTTT